>CAYQAJ010000001.1:0-34354 GCA_964415245.1 uncultured Pirellulaceae bacterium
CACATTTTGCTCCGCGCAAGTGCGCAAAATGAGCCAGTCCCCGACGGTTTTGAAACAGGTTCTAAAACAAAAACCCGCCGTTATGCGGCGGGGATTTTTCGTGCCGGCAGTCCCTCGTGCGCTCGTGCACGGCGAGACCGGGCATTATAGGGTTGCATCGGCGGGTCGGCCAGCCGCCCCTACGGTCGGAACAGCCCGCAATACCGATCAAACAGGCACGTCGTTTCCATCGTCGCAATCGTCACGTCGGCAAGGGTTTGAGGCGCCCCTCGTTGCTGCGGAAGGAGTGGGCAATTACCATGGAGTTTATGGGGCTGAACAGCCGGCGAGGCGAGCCGGCAAAGGGCCTCGACGGAGCTTTGCAACGCGAACGGATGCTGTGCTCATCCTGCTGACCAACGACGACGGCATTTACGCTCCCGGCCTGGCGGCCATGGAGCGGGCGCTGGCCGACATGGGCCAGGTGATCGTCGTGGCGCCGGCTGTCGAACAGAGCGGCGCCAGCCATTCGATCACGTTTCTCAGTCCCCTCATCTGCAAAGAAGTTTACGAAGGAAAGCGGCGCCGAGGTTGGGCCGTCGAAGGCAGCCCGGCCGACAGCGTGAAGATCGGCATTTTCGAGTTCTGTCCCCGTCGGCCCGACTTGGTGGTCAGCGGCATCAACGGCGGACTCAATGCCGGCATCAACGTGCTGTACTCGGGCACCGTGGCGGCGGCCATTGAAGGAGCTTTTTTCGGGATCACCAGCATCGCGGTTTCCCTGGAGTTCGACGAGCACGCACAGTTCGACAAGGCGGCGAAAATCGCCCGGCACGTCATTGGGCAGATTCTCGAGCGCAAGGGCGATGCCCCGCAGCTTTACAACCTGAATATTCCCACCGCCGCCTTGAACGGCGCGAGCACGTTGCGAGTGGTGCCGATGGGAGTCGATCGATACGGCGAGCAGTTCATCAAGCGAAAAGACCCCAAGGGAAGAACCTATTACTGGGCGACGAACGAGCCTGCTCCGCCCCCCAGTGAAATCGAAACCGACCTGACCGCGCTGGCCACGGGACACGTGACGCTGACTCCGCTGCAATACGACATGACGAAACAACCCGTGCTGCGCGACATGGAGCAGTGGGACCTGACGCTGCCGTAACTGCCCCATGAGCCGATGTGAACGCGTCGATCGAGCACAACGCAAACCAAATCAAAAGGTCGAATCGCCACGTAAGGAGACTTGAATCATGGCAACACGGTGGTCAACAGTTGCGGGATCGATTGCCAGTTTGTTCGTGGCAGTGGCACTGGCCGGTTGCGGAATGGTCAAGTTTCCGCAGCTCAAAGAGAAGTCTGACGGCAAGCAGGCCGGCGACAAGCAACCGGTAGCCACGCCGAACCCGCAGCCCGCTCAGGTCGGCGTGGGGCGCAAAGGGAAGAGCTACGGCGGCGGAATCATCACCGAGCCGGCCAGCCAGTACTGGAAAGCAAAGGAGCAGATCGCCTTCAAGATTCAGATTCCCTCGGGTATGAATACCTTCAAGGCCCTCAACGATAGGGCGCCCGCGAGCCACGAAGAGTTCATGGAAAAGATCATTAACGAGGGCAGGATCGAGCTACCCGAACTACCGCTGGGCAAACGCTACGAATACGACCCCAAGACCGAGCAACTGATGGTGATAACCGATCCGCCACCGGACGCCAGCGGCGAGGGAACTAACACGGAACCCTGATCGACTCTGATGACCTGCACCACACGATGACCCTCACCATGATATACACCATGACGATTCGCAAAGTACTGCACCTCCTTCCGACGACGTTCGCTCTGCAGCGCATCGCGCTCGTTTGCGTCGCTGCGGCGATGATCGCCGTTGCGCCGCGCGCTACGTTTGCCATCGACTGGATCGTCGCCCCGTCGTACTTCACGCACGATCCGGAGTCGGGGCAGCGGGTCACGCAGTACACGCCCATCGGCCCCGTCTACTCGGCGTACGATCCTACGTACGTGAAGAGCGGCTTCCGGCACTCGCGGAGCAGTCTGCAAGTGGGCGGGTTCTCCGATCACATGTTCGTGGTGGAAGAGTACGGTCGCCCGGTTCGCCCGTTCGGCGAGTGGCAACGCCCCTTCCGGCCGTACTCCGTGCCGTACCCGCTATGGGGACCGCCCTATGCGTTCTACGGCTACGGCGATTATCCCCAAGGGGGCTACGGGCGCGGCGGCTACGGGCCCGGGGGATATGGGCCCGGCTATCCGGGAACCGGTCCCTATGGGCCTGGCGGCTACGGCGGCGGCCCGTACGACTTCGATGGCGGCTACGGAGGGGGCTACCAGGGACACGGCGGCTCCTCGCCTCACCCGGGCGGCGATCACGGCGACAAGGACGGGCACGTCCACGGTGACGGCGGGCACCAGTCGAAGGTCTACTAGCGCGAGCTTGTCGAGTCTGCGCGTCGAGCCGGTGTGATATTTCGTCCGTTTCGCTGTAGGGTCCCTGCAACGCGCGAACGACGCACAGGCACCCGCTGCAGCGCTTCGAGCGAAAGTGCGGTGGCATCTCATTGCCGCATCGCCAGCGACGCTCGCCTCAGCGGATGGCCGCCGCGCTCGCGACGAGGTTGCTCCGCCTGAGTTTTCAAGTGAACCAGGCTCCGCTACCATGCGTATCGCTTCCGTACGCGTCTCTCCTTTTCTTCTGGGCAACGGCCGTGAATTCGCAGAAGCCGTCATCCGGACCTTCGCGGCGATCGCCGCAATTCCGATTTGGCATGGCGGCGGCGATCGTGATCGTCACGGTCACCGTGCTGCTGGTGTGGATGTTCGTGCAACGTCGCCCACGAACGAAGCCGCTGGACCCGGCCGAGGTGTCGCGACTCGTGCAGCTTAAGGACGAGGCAGTCGCGTACCTGGAAAATGGTAACGCACTCACCGACGAGGCCGGCAACGTCGTCCATGGGTACGACGAGGCCGACAAGCGCTTCGTCGAGCTGGCCCAAGCGCTGCCCAACGAAATCCTCCCCGTGCGGAACCTGGCCATTTGCCGCGTGGCGGCGTTCGAAGAAACCGACGAAGAGCATACGCCCGCCGAGGAGCTCGATGCAGCTTATCAGCGAGCTCAGCAGGCCATCGAATCGCTGCACGAGAAGCATCCGGATTCGGCACTTACCCAATTCCTTATCGCCAAGATGCTCATGAAGCGCCGCGACGCGCTGGAACTCATCGATGACATCGTCCGCGTGCTGGGACAGGCGACCGCATTGGACCCGCGCGATTTGCCCTCGCGGTACATTCTGTCCGAGCAGGCGAAGAACTCGTCCGATCCGGCCATCCAAGCGCAGGGGCTGGCCGCGCTGAAAGAGGCGCATCGCATCGACCCGGACAATCTGCGCGTGCTCATCGACCTCCTCGTCGCCGAGGCGGAGGCCCGCGATCCCGATCTGGCAGCGACCGTGGAGAAGGCGCGGACGTCATTGGCCGTTTTGGAGTCCAAAGCGAATCCGTCCGGCAAGGACATCCGTGCCCAATTGGACGCACTGACCGAGGCCGTCAAGCAGCAGAATTGGGACGACGCGGTTCGATATGCCCGATTCGCGAGCAATCTGGCTAGCCACGCGGAGGTCGTGAAAGCGGACACGAAGCGGGCGAATGCTCACGTGCTGGCTTACGTGGACTACGACTTCAGCGACGAGTTCTGGCAGGCGAATGCGCGGCCCAAGCGGGAGCTGCCCACCGCGATCAACGTGGCCATGAAGCCGATCGAGAGTGCGGCCGCGCTGACCGCTCTGCCGGGAGTGAGCGACCTCGGCTTTGTCGATTTCGATCTGGACCGCCGACCCGATGCGATTGTGCTACGCGAGCAGAGCGTCGCGGTGTACGCGGCCGATCCACAGAGCGGACTCTGGCGCGCGATGGCGCAAGCGCCGATGCCAGACGGCATGCGCGGCATGCTGATCGGCGATTTGGATCGCGATGGCAGTCCCGACTCCGGACTTAGCTCGGACACCGAGCGCACCGAGGCCTCGATGGAGTACTTTTCGTCGTATCCCGAAGTGGTGGTGTTCGGTGACTCGGGTGTGATCGTTTTGCGCAACGTGCGCGACGCCGCGGCCAAGGGGCGTCGGCTCGCTGCCGTGCCGCAGGAAAGCGCGCTGGACACGATGCGAGACGTGGCGGCGGCGGCATTGATCGACGTCGATCACGACGGCGACCTGGACCTGGTCGTGTCGTCAGCCGATGGCATCTCCGTATGGTCGAATCTAGGCGACGGCACGCTGGAAGACGTCAGCGGCTTCTCGCAGCTTCCGCCCGCTGAGCCGATGTACACATCGATGGCCGTCGTCGATTGGGATCGCGACGTGGATCTCGACGTGTTACTTTGCGGCCCGGCGGTCGACTCGCCGGCACTACTCGAGAACCTGCGGCACGGCCGATTCCGCTTTCGGCCGCTCGATGGAAATTTCTTGGCTGCCGGCAAGGCTGCCGTGATCGACGTTCTGGAGGCGGACGGAAACGCCTCGTGGGATGTGCTCACGGCGGGCGCTACGGGCCTGGCGCTGGCGCTCACATCGACTCCCCGCGTAGGGCTGGTGAACCACATGCGATCGGTGAACGTGGTGCAGCAGTCGCTCACGGGGTTTCGACTTTGGGATTACGACAACGATGGCTACCGGGACATACTGGCCTGGGGCGACGACGGTGTTGCCGTGTTCCGCGGCAGTCCCAGCGGCGAGTTCACCGCCGTCTTGAGACTCTTCGATCCAGAGCCCAAGGGCATCGTGGCTTGCGACGTAGTTGATCTCGATGGCGACGGCGACCTCGACGCGGCCATCGCCACCGCGTCGGGCGTTTCGCTCTATCGCAATGAAGGCGGCAACGCCAACCACTACTTTGCGCTGCGCGTATTGGGCTCGACCGACAGCATTACCGGCCGAGTCAACGAGTACTCGCTCGGCGGGACCGTCGAAATCAAGGCGCTCGGCCGCTACCAGGCCCAGACGATCACGCGCCAGACGACGCACTTCGGCATCGGCCAGGACGAACGCGCGGGCATCGTGCGCATCCTGCTCACCAACGGCATACCGCAGGCGGTCATCCAGCCCGAGAAAAATGCGTCGATCACCGAACCGATGATTCTCAAGGGCTCTTGTCCTTTCGTGTATACCTGGACGGGCGAGCGTTTCGAGTTCTTTACCGACTTGCTCTGGGCCGCGCCATTGGGCCTGCAGGTCGCCGAAGGAAAGCTCGCTCCCGACCG
Source organism: uncultured Pirellulaceae bacterium (assembly GCA_964415245.1). Taxonomy (GTDB): domain Bacteria; phylum Planctomycetota; class Planctomycetia; order Pirellulales; family Pirellulaceae; genus CAYQAJ01. The sequence continues at coordinate 5,238 of CAYQAJ010000001.1, forward strand.
CCCGCGGGAATACCTCAAGATTCCAGGCGACCGGCTGCGACTCAAGGACGGGCGCTATCGGTTGCAAGTCACCGAGGAGTTGTGGGAGGCAGGGTACTTCGATCAGATCGAGCTGATCGCGGTCGATCACCCGGCCGAGGTCGAGGTGTTTTCCAACGAGAAGGTGGGGCCCGCGGAGATCGCGGCCTATAAGGTGCATACCGTGCGCGAGCGGCGGCTACCGCGAGCGGCTCGCGACTCGCAGGGGCGCGACGTGCTGGAGCTGATCGCCCAGCGCGATGGGCGGTACCAGCGCGGCTTCGCTCGACGGTTGCGCCAGGGTTTGACGCCGGAGCACTACCTGGAGCTCGATTTGGGGCCGCTTGCCAGTCCGCAGAGCATTACGCTGTTCCTCACCGGCTGGATTCGCCCCACCGACACGTCGCTGAACATCGCTATTTCGCAGGACCCGCGACTCGAAGCACCGCGACCGCCGTCGATTCAGGTGCCCGATGCAGACGGCAATTGGCGCGAGACGGTGCCATTCATGGGATACCCGGGCGGCAAACCCAAGACGATCGCCGTCGACTTGTCCCATGTGTTTCTCACGGACGATTACCGGCTGCGAATTGTGACCACCAACGAAATCTATTGGGACGAGGCGTTCTTTACCGTCGACGAAGAATCGGCGCCGATGAAACTGGCGCCGCTTGTTTTGGAGTCGGCCGATCTGCACTACCGCGGCTTCTCGCGGCTCATTCCGCCCGGCGAAAACGGGCCCGACACGTTCGACTATTCCGTCGTGAGCACGGAGCCGCAATGGTCCCCCATGGAGGGGTATTTCACGCGCTACGGCGACGTGACGCCGCTCTTGCGCGATGTGGACGACCGAATGGTAGTCATGGGGGCCGGCGACGAGATGACGGTCACATTCCAGCCGCCCACGGAGGAGCTGCCATCCGGCTGGGTTCGGGACTTCCTGATAAACAACGTGGGCTGGGACAAGGATGCGGATTTGAACACCGTTACCGGGCAATCGGTCGAACCGCTCCCGTTCCAGGCGATGAGCCGCTATCCCTACCCGCCGTCGGAGTTGTTTCCGGACACTGCGGCGCATCGAGAGTACCTGCGCACCTATCAGACGCGCCGACAGAGCGATGCAACGTTCTGGCGGCAGATTCAGCAGTTTGAACCCTCGGCGCAGCGGGATCGGTCAGGGAAGCCGTGATCGACGCGCGATGGTGCTGGGCAACGACGCCGCAAATGACTTCGCGGCATCGGCTAACCCCGTGGGCCTGCATCGCCTTCAGGCGGGAAAAGCCGCCTTGAGGCCGACGAGCCATCGGCAGTTGTGATGAAACAGTGCCAGATTGTTGACACATTCCGAGCGACCATTTACAGTGCTTGGAAGAGCGGAGTCGACTGATTGCACGCATACGCACGTCTGTTTGCTATCGCAACTCGAAGATTGATCCGCTCTATTCCGTGATATCCGACCTCGGGCCAATAGCGTCGATGCAGGTTTCCCGTCTAATTCTAGTCTTGCACCGCATCAGTCACGGCGCACGCCAGTGTCGGTGGGCGCATGTGCTGCGCGTGGCACTGGCGGTTGCTTCGGCGATTTGCCTCAGCGCGATCTGGGTCGACGCCGCCCATGCAACGTGCGGCGACCACGTGCTCGTGCTCGGTTCGCCGGGAGTTTCGGTTTACGGGGCGAACTCCGGGATGAGCGATGACTCGCCGGGCACCCTGGCTTCGGACCTGCCGTTGGGGCGATCGAGCCATAGCCAGCGACCCATGCCCTGCCATGGGCCACATTGCAAGCAGCAGACCCCTGAGGCGCCGGCGCCGGCTCCGCCAACCGTGCGGATTCTGGTACACGACCAATTGGCCCATCTTCTTCGCTCGACCGGCGCGGCCGAGCCTCCGCTCTTGCGAATGCTCGATCCGTTCGACCTGCGGCCGAGCGACGGCTATCGTTCGCTCATCGAGCGCCCTCCTCGCGTCTGATCCGCCACGCTAGCGGTGCCCGGCTGCGCGGAATCTACGCGCTGGGAAAGTGCGCTGCGCCATTGCGTCCTATAGCCTCTGCGGCGTGATCTTCACGCTCGACGCAACGCGCGGCGCGAATCCCTGCGTTTCTTCCCGAGCCTGGGTGGTGGCTCTTTCCAAGGTATTGGGCCGGTGGTCCCGCGCCTGCGCGGCGCCGCCTGACGCCCAGTGGCCCAATGCGAGGATCGGAATCGATGACGGAAGTTAAAGAACGGCCCGGCGCTCCCGCGCCAGCCAAGCGTGCCTACGTTCGCGCGGTAGGGCCGCGACTGCGCATTGTACTGTATATCGTCTTCGCCCTGGTTGCTTTGCTGGGCGCCAACTCGGTGTACCTGGCGGGCATCACGGCGCTGGGCTACGTCAACGGCCGGACGTACGAGGATCTGTTCTACCTGAACATGATTCTGCTGCACGTGGTGCTGGGACTGCTGCTGGTCGGCCCGTTTGTCCTCTTTGGCATCGTTCATCTATTGATCGCCCGCAAGCGGCGAAATCGCCGCGCCGTGCGCATTGGTTACGCACTGTTTGCCGTGAGTCTGGTGGTGCTGGCCTCGGGCGTTCTGTTAATGCGTTTCGGCGGATTCGACCTGCGGCAACCAGTGGCTCGCTCGACGGTGTACTGGATGCACGTGCTGGCGCCGCTGGCCGCCGTCTGGCTGTATTGTCTGCACCGATTGGCGGGTCCGCGGATCAAGTGGCGCGTCGGACTGGGCTTTGCCGCGGCGGTGGCGGGCGTCGTGATCGTGATGATGATCGTGCGATCGCAGGACCCGCGCGAATGGTACCACGTCGGGTCGAAAGAGGGGGTGAAATACTTCGAGCCGTCGCTGGCCCGAACGACGGACGGGAACTTCATCCCGGCCCGTGCCTTGATGAACGACGAGTACTGCAAGAAGTGCCACGCGGACATCTTCAAAGGCTGGTTCCACAGCGCGCATCGCTTCAGCTCGTTCAACAACCCGGCCTACCTGGCCAGCGTGCGGGAGACTCGCGAAGTGTCGCTCAAGCGCGACGGTAGCGTGAAGGCCTCGCGATGGTGTGCCGGCTGCCACGATCCCGTTCCGTTCTTCAGTGGTGCGTTCGACGATCCCGAGTTCGACGTGGTCAATAGCCGGTCGTCGCAAGCCGGCGTCACTTGCACAGTGTGCCACGCCATCACCAACGTCAACAGCAACAAGGGCAACGCCGATTACACGATCGAGGAGCCGCTGCACTACCCCTTCGCGTACAGCGAAAACCCGGTGCTGCAGTACCTCAACAATCAACTCGTGAAGGCCAAGCCGTCGTTCCACAAGCAGACGTTCCTCAAGCCGTTTCACCGCACGGCCGAGTTTTGCTCGACGTGCCACAAGGTGCACCTGCCCAAGGAGCTGAACCACTACAAGGATTTTCTCCGCGGTCAGAATCATTACGACCCGTATCTACTCTCCGGTGTGTCGGGGCACGGCGCCCGCAGCTTCTACTATCCGCCCGAAGCGAAGACCAACTGTGCCCAGTGCCACATGCCGCTGAAGCCTTCGGCCGACTTTGGGGCGAAACGCTTCGAAGGCGCGGAGGAACTGAGCATCCACAATCACCTCTTTCCGACGGCCAACACGGGGGTGGCGTGGTTCAATGGCAGCGACGAAACCATTCAAGCTCACCAGGAGTTTCTCAAGGACACGATGCGCGTCGACATTTTTGCGATGCGCGAAGGAGGGGAAGTCGACGGCCGCCTGATCGCGCCCATTCGGCCCGAAGTCCCCGCGCTCAAACCGGGCGATACCTACCTGCTCGAAACGGTCATTCGCACGATGAAGCTCGGCCACCTGTTCACGCAGGGCACGGTCGATTCGAACGAAGTGTGGATGGACGTGAAGGTGGTCGCCGGGGCGACGTTCGACGACGCCGGTGAGATTGCTTCGGGACGCGTCATCGGCCGTAGTGGCGGGATGGACGAGAAGCGCGAGGTCGACCGCTGGTCGCACTTCGTCAACGTGTTCGTGCTGGATCGCGAAGGCAACCGCATCAATCGCCGCAACCCGCAGGACATCTTCGTCCCGCTCTACAACAACCAGATTCCGCCGGGCGCTGGACAGGTCGTGCACTATGGCCTGTACGTGCCCGCCGATATTACCGAGCCGGTTACGGTCGAAGTCAAATTGCAATATCGCAAGTTCGACCAGGAGTACATGGAGTTCGTCACCGGTGCGGCCAAACCCGGCGACCGGCCGATTCGCGGGCACACGCCCGGCGAGCCGTACGTCAACGAGCTGCCGGTCACGACGATGGCCGTGGACCGCGTAACGTTCCCCCTTGCCGGCCGCGACCAAGAGGTCGCCAACCCGCCGCGTGAAATTCCCGAGTGGCAGCGGTGGAACGATTACGGAATCGGTCTGCTCTTGGAGGGGAAGTCGGCGGGCGGATCCGAGCTGCGTCAGGCCGCCGAGGCGTTCACGCAGGTCGAGAAGCTCGGGCAGTACCACGGTCCGCTGAACCTGGCACGCGTCTACATCCAAGAGGGGAGCCTGGACAAGGCGGTGGATGCGTTGGCGCGCACCGCGTCGTACGACGATCCCCCCGCGCCCCCATGGACCGTCGCGTGGTTAACGGGCGAGGTAAATCGCCAACAGGGCCACCTGGACGAGGCAATCATCAACTTCCGCAGTGTGCTGGAGGACAGCACGCAAGAGATGAAGGATCGAAAGTTCGATTTCAGCCTCGACTACGTGATCATTAACCGGCTTGGCACGACGCTGTTCGAGCGAGCCAAGAAGGAATACGGGGACGACCGCCGCGAGGAGCGGGAAAGGCTTTTGCGGCAGGCGGTCGAGCGATTCGAGAAGACGCTCACGATCGACTCCGAGAATCTCACGGCGCACTACAACCTGGCTCAATTGTACGCGCTCTTGGGCGACGAGAAGCGAGCCGCCGAGCACGACGCTCTGCACGAGCGATACAAGCCGGACGAGAACGCCCAGGACGAGGCGATCCGCCTGGCGCGGGAGAAGTACCCGGCCGCCGATCACGCCGCCGAGGCGGTCGTGATTTATCCGCTGCATCGGCGCGGGGCACCGGAACTGCCTCCCGACGCGGTGCGAGAAGCGGTTTCGCAGAGCCGACCTTGAAAACCCGACCGGGAGATCCACAACCCGACATAGGAATACCGAACGCCATGACCAAAGACATCGAATCGGCAAAGAAGAAACTCGAACCCAATCCCATCCAACCTCCGGAAGCGACCGAGGAGGGTGACGACGCGATCATTGGTCGCGCCCTCCTCTGGTCGCTTATTTTCATCGTACCGTTGGTGGCGGGCGTCGTCGTGGCGGTGTGGTGGTACACCCGGCCCGCACCCGAGCCGCCGCCGCACTCCACCGAGCTGGTGGCGGCGCGTCGTCGCGATGCGCCGCAGCGCAAACCTCCCAAGGTGGAGTTCCGCGACATTACCCACGACGTGGGGATCGACTTCGTCCACGTCAACGGCGCCGTGGGCGACAAGCTGCTCCCTGAAACGATGGGGGGCGGCGTGGCCTTTCTCGATTACGACAACGACGGAGACGCCGATCTGTTGTTCGTCAACTCCTGCCACTGGCCCGATACGCCGCCGACCGGCGAGCCCGACCCCATCATGTGCCTCTACAGCAACGACGGCACCGGCCGTTTCGAAAATGCGACCGCCAGCTCCGGGCTCGACGTCACGATGTACGGCATGGGCGCGGCCGTGGGAGACTTCGACAACGACGGCTGGGTCGACGTGTTCCTTTCGGCCCTGGGACCGAACCGCCTGTTTCACAACGACCACGGAAAATTCGTCGACGTGACCGACGACGCAGGTGTGGCGGGAGATGACGCCCAATGGAGCACCACGAGCGCCTTCTTCGATTACGACAACGACGGCCTGCTCGACCTGTTCGTGTGCAACTACCTGGCGTGGTCGAAGGAGTACGACCAGAGCCAGGGCTTTTCGCTGCTTGGCGGGGGACGTGCCTACGGCCGTCCGCAGAACTTCGCGGGCACCTTTCCCTACCTGTATCACAACGAGGGGAACGGTAAGTTTACTGATGTTTCCATGCAGGCGGGCGTTCAGGTCACCAACCCGCCACGAAACGTACCAGCCGGTAAATCGCTCGGGCTGGCGATCGTCGACATCGACGGCGACGGCTGGCTCGATGTGCTGGTAGCCAACGACACGGTGCCCAAATTCCTATTCCACAACCTAGGCAACGGCACCTTTCAGGAGGTCGGCAAGCGGTCGGGCGTGGCGTTCGACGCCGAGGGCAAGGCGACCGGCGCGATGGGGACGGACGTTGCTTGGATCCGCAACGACGATAGCCTGGGAGTAGCGATTGGAAACTTTTCCAAAGAAATGACGGCCCTGTACGTGACGCAGGGGAAAGGAAACCTGTTTTCCGATGAGGCGGTAGCGTCGGGCTTGGGGCCTCCTACACGGCTCGAGCTGACATTCGGCGTGTTCTTCTTCGATTACGACCTCGATGGCCGCATCGACCTGCTCAGCGCCAACGGCCATTTGGAAGCGGACATCAACCGCGTCGAGCCGACGCAAACGTATGCGCAAATGGCGCAATTGTTCTGGAACGCCGGCCCCGACCAGAAGACGGAATTCGTGCAGGTCGGACCCGAGCAAGTCGGCGCCGACTTTCACGAGCCGCTTGTGGGGCGGGGGGCGGCATTCGCCGACATCGACGGCGACGGCGACCTTGACATTGTGATGACCGCCGTCGGCGGGTCGCCCCGGCTGCTGCGCAACGAGCAGAAGCTGGGACATCACTGGCTCCGATTTCGGCTCGTCGGTACCACGTCGAACCGCGACGCGATCGGCGCGGTGGTCGAAGTACACGTTGAAGGCCATGTGCAGCGCCGCCAGGTGATGCCGACACGCAGTTACATTTCTCAAGTCGAGCTGCCGGTCACCTTCGGCCTGGGCGAGAGCGACAAGGTCGACAACGTGGTCGTCAAGTGGCCCGACGGTACTCAGCAAGAGCTTACCGATCTTGAGGTCGACAAAACGCACATCGTGACGCAACCCGGCAAGACCGACTGATCGTTGGTGGACGATGTGAACACCGTCGCCACGGAATCGCATCGATTGAGCGGGTGCCGAGCGTCCGGTGGGCGACGCGATTCGCGCCCTCTTCCCGAGCCATGCAGATGAGCGAGCACGAAAGACAACACCGGTGTCAACCTTCGCTGTACCGGGGGAAGACGCGGCGGCCAGGAGTGATGACATGCCGTTGATCCATTGGTTCGAAGACGACGAGGCGACCGGAGAGCTGGCGAAGATCTATGCCGAATGGAAGCAGGCGAACCCCGGCCGGGATCGCTTGCCGGGAATCCTCAAGTGCTTTAGCCCGCGCCCCGACTTTCTTCGCGCGGTGATCCAGTTCAGCCATTCGCTGCACTTCTCCGATGGATTCCTCCGGCGCCGTCAGAAAGAAATGATCGCCACGCTGGTATCGGGTCTGAATCAGTGCCCGTACTGAGTGGGCTCCCACGGATTCTTCCTGCAGTTGCAGGGAGGGGAAGACCGGGTGATTGCGGCGCTGTCCCGCGGCGACGTTGCGTCGGCCCCGCTCGACGACGCGGAGCGGGCCCTGCTGGAGTACGTGGAGCTGATTACCCGGCACGCGTACCGGTCGACGGCCGAAGACGTCGAACGGCTTCGCTCAGTTGGCTGGACCGACGAGCAGATTGCCGAGGCGGTCTACATCACGGCCCTGTTCGCGTTCTTTAACCGCGTGGCCGACGCCTTCGGTCTGGAGGACCCCAACTACTTCGAGTTGGCGCGTACGGGCAAGTTGCCGGTGCTACCGGGGACACCGGGGTCGCGCAGGCCCGGCGCTCGCTCATCTCCTGAAGTACCGGCTTCCGGCAAGAACCCATCGGAAAAGGTCGATCCGTGCGCGCCTGATGACGCCTCCGGGTCGGAACCAACTGGGCTGTCGCGGCCGGAAAAGTCGTGAGGCTGGATTGCCGCCTGCCGCAGACTGTCCGTCGATCCGCCCGGCCCACCGAGGATTCCTGCGAACGGAGACAGGTGGGCCTTTCAGCGCCCGGCAGGACGGCGGCAATAGAGGCAATAGAATAGAAGGAGCGTTGCAAAGGACCGATCGTCTTGCGACAATTGGGCACAGCGTCTGGGGCAAGAATCTTGTCGTAATACGGAGGCCCCCAGGACACCGACCGCAGCGCTCGCTTGTGCAACCCGGTCGCTTTGCGTTCCGAGGTCCGCACAAGTACGGCGTTTCGTAGTTTACAGGCTGCCTTGCGGCACGGGTCCACTTACGGCCATGTCCGTCACAACGTCCAGCGCGTTTCTGGTCGCGTTGAAAGACAGCCGCTTGCTGTCGCGCGATGAATTCGCCGCCGCAAGCAGCGAGTTCGGCCATCTCGACGAGCCGAAAGAAGTGGCCCGGCGGCTGGTCGCTGGCGGCACACTTACGCAGTGGCAGGCCGGTGTGCTTCTGTCGGGCGGCGCGGCACTGCGCCTCGGCAAGTACCTGCTCCTCGACTTGATCGGCTCCGGCGAAATGGGACAGGTGTATCTGGCCGAGCACACCCAGATGGCTCGGCGTGTCGCCCTCAAGACCCTTTCGCGCCGACACACGCACGACCCCAAGGCGGTGGAGAAGTTTCTGGCCGAAGCCCGGGTCATCGCCGCGCTCGATCATCGGAACCTGAACCACGTTTACGACGTCGGGCAGGAGGGCAAGCGATACTATCTCGTGATGGAGTATGTCGAGGGACAAAGCCTCGACGAGGCGGCGGCCAATCGCCGGTTCTCCCCGGCGACGGCGGCCGATTACGTGTGGCAGGCGGCATCCGGCCTGGCACGTGCCCATGAGAACAACGTCGTACACGGCGACGTGAATCCAACCCACTTGTTGCTCGACGGCAGCGGCACCATCAAGGTAAGTGGGCTGGGCGTGGCGCGGCTTACGCGCCGAGGGGATGCGGCTTCGAGTGATACGTCGCTGAGCGAATTCGCCGCTCCCGAGGTTGTTTCCGGCAGCGAAGCCGATGCGAGGTCCGACGTTTACTCGCTCGGTGCGACGTTGCATCTCTTGCTGACCGGGAGCGCCTCCGACGGCGCCTTCCATGGCGCCGCTACGGTTCCCACGTCCCTGCAGGCGATTTGCGATCGCATGCAAGCGGCGGACCCCAACGCACGTTTTCAGACGGCGGGCGAGGCAGCCGGCGCGCTCGAGGTGTGGCTCAGCGACAACCGCAAGCCGGCGTCGCAAAACGGAGGCAATGGCCGGGTGCGCATTGCGGGTGGAAAGCCGCCGCAGACCGGTTCCGGCGATTTCTCGACGGTCCAACTTCGTCACCGACGAAAGCTCGCGGTGGCCAAGCCCCTCGCTCCCTCGGCAGTCGCCGATGCCGGCCTTGTTGCCGCGGCAAGCAACGCTCGCGATTCGGAATCGATTCACATCGACATAAGAAGCGGCTCTTCCGGGGGAAGCTCGGCGAAAGTCCGTAATCGTGGCCCACGATCAGGCGTCGGAAAAAAACGAGCTGTTTGGCCCCTGGTCGCCGCCGCGGTGGGCGCGGCCGTTTTGGTATTTGTGGGATTAGGAGCCGGCGGAATCTACATTGTCTGGACCCAGTTTCTCAACGCGCAACCTGCTCCCGGTTCCGGAACGCAAAACGTAGCCCTCAACACAATGCAAGCCGATTCCGGCGACCAGGGGTCGGCCGACACGAACGACTCCGCGGACAAGGGGAGTGAATCGGATAGGACCGGCGGTGGGGGGGCAGGGGAAACGACGACGGACAAAGGCGCCGACACGCAGCCCACGGGTGATTCTGGTTCCGGCGACTCGACGCCACCCGACGGTTCGGGCACCGACGATTCGAGCAACGGCGGGCCGGCCGTTCCCCCTGAAAACATCCCGCCGGACAATGGGGGGACTTCGACGCCCGATCCGGACCCCGGGCCCACGAATCCGGAAACGACGCCGCCTGTTCCGCCCCCCGATCCGCCGACCGACCCCGAACCGCCGCCGCCCGTCAGTCCATTCGAGGGACTGCCGACGGCCGTGGCCCTACCCCCGCTGAAGAGCGGGCAGACGCCGGACGCGGAGTTGCCCGCGCAGGAGCTCGTGCCACTACGCTTGGCGCCGTCGGCCGTGTTGTCGGCGCAAATCGAAGGGGGCGAGACGGCGTCGCGGGGCGCTTACGCGTTTTCCCTCCGGCGCGAGGAAGAAGGCGATACGCGGTCCTGGCAAGTGATTCTTACCAGTGGCTCGGGTGCGTCGGCTTCGGCTGCTGCTGTGGCTCGACTGGCCGCAACCGACGACGCTCTGCAATTCGAGTGGCTCGAAGCGGCCGAGAGCGAAACCGCGGCCAACTACCTGCGTAACTGCATACTTCGTTTGCGCTCCGATGAGTTCACGCACGCGCTGGCTCTGCGCACGCCCGTGACGTTCGACGAACTGGCAGTATCGCTGGACCGGGCGCTATCCAAGAGTGACGTGACGATCGAGTGGTTGCCCGATCCCAAGGCCATCCAGATCGAGATCGTGGAGCTCCAGAGCGAATTGCTCCCGTATCGCTTCGATCCCAAGCAAACGCTCGAAGCGGCCCGAGACGCCACTTGGATCTACCTTGGTCCGCCTGAGAAGGATTCGGTGCTGGGTCTGAAGATCGACTCCCGCGTAAGTCGTACCGTGCGCGTCGAGGCGGCACCCTATTTCAAGGTGGCCAGCGAGCCGAAGGAGATTCGGTTTTCGCCCGCGGAAGCCAAAAAGGTATCCGCAAAGCTGACTATCGCCTTGCCGCAGATGCAAGCCAGGAAAACCCAATACGACCAATTGCCTGAGCCGCAGAAGACGGCGAATCAGGCCAACGCGATGCTGCTCGATCAGCAGATCGCCACCGCGCAGACAGCACTAATCCAGCTCGCCGATCTTCAAACGTACTACGAAGAGATCGGCGATTCGTGCCGCGTCCGCTTGCGGGTCTTCTTTTTGGCCGGCGAGACCCAGGTCGAGCTTGCTCACACTGCCGGCGCCCCCCCGCCATCGCCATAGCAGCCGTCGGGCCGAGTGGTCCACGCTGCTTGCGACTTCCGTTGCCCACCCTCCGCCGTCAATATGCGCCGCGTGTCTGTTTTGTTGGCGTGCACGTTATTGTCGGCGTACAATTTCATTGCCTTACCGGAGCCGCAACGAATGATTCGATCAGCCCGCGTCGCTGGCACGCGGTGGAACTGTCGCCGGTCCCTTTCCAGCCAACGAGTTCGTCGGGCCATGGTGTCGAGAGCGCGACGCCGTGGTCGATCGGCACTCGTTTGCTGCTCGGCGATAGCGATCCTGCTCGCCGGATTCGCCTTCGCCGCACAGGATGAGCGGAAAGCCGCCGACGCCCAGCGTTCCCAGGATTCCCGTATCGTCGAAACGCTGTTGCGTCTCCGGGGTATCGACCTCGAGTCGCGCTCCGACCTGAAGGCGGCCGTGCTGCGGCACATGGAGCTGCACAAGGGGACCGAGCGGTACGTCGAGCTGGCTGAGAAGCTGAGCGTGCGCGATACCGCTCCCGAGCTGCTTCGCCTGGCAATCGAATCTCCCGACACCACGCTCGGCGTGCGAGCCGCCGGTGTCCTGCTGCGATTCGACGAGCAGAAGCTGCTGTTGGATGCAGCAAGTGGCGACGACGAATCGGCTGCTTCGGCCGCCGTGCGCGTGTTGGGCCGCACGGGAGATGCACGCATGGTCGAGTGGCTCACGCCGCTGGTGACCGACGACGAGCGCAGCCTGGCCGTGCGCAGTGCCGCGCTGGCCGCCGTTTGCCACAATCTCCACGGTCAGCGTTGGTTGCTGGAACGGGTGGAGTCGGGCGAATTGTCGCAAGACCTTACGTTTGCCGCCGCCGACGCGCTGCTCAGTTCGGCCGACGAAGCCATACGCGAGCGGGCCGGCCGGCACCTGAGCCTTCCCGCATCGGCCGATAGCGTTCCCTTGCCCCCTGTGGCCGAATTGGCGTCCATGCGCGGAGACGTCGAACGGGGCCGCGCCCTCTTCGCCGACAAGGCGACCTGCGCCAAGTGCCACGTGGTGCGAGGTCAAGGCAAAGAAGTGGGGCCCGAGTTGTCCGAGATCGGCGGCAAGCTGTCGCGCGAGGCGATGTTCGTTTCGATCCTCGACCCCAGCGCCGGCATCAGCCACAACTACGAGTCGTATTCGCTCATTCTCGACAACGGCACCGTGCTGAGCGGCGTGCTCGTCAGCCAGACCGACGACTCGGTGACCATCAAGACGGCCGAGGCCGTCGTGCAGACCTTTCCTCGCCGCGAGATCGAGCTGTTCAAGCAGCAGTCCATCTCGCTCATGCCGGCCGACCTGCAGAAGAATCTCACGGCCCAGGAGCTGGTCGACGTGGTCGAGTATCTGACGACGCTCACCGCCGCCGGGCAGTGAACCGTTGCGCCTGCAATCGACGAGCCGCGTCGTTGCATGGCCGCGTGAATGAAAAACCCCCTCTCCCGACGCACGGGAGAGAGGGTTGGCGATTGGGAGGCCCGGTAGTCGACGCGGTAGCCCGTCCAGGTCGAAGGGGCACAGCGAACTAGGTCCGGAGCTTCCGTTAGTAAATCAGGCCGAGGCCGATCGTCGCTCCGACGAATCCCATGTCGGCGTTCTGGGCCGATTCGTCCTGGTAGTTGGCAACGTCGCCGTCGTTGATCAAGCCAGGCTGCCCGGTGCCGGCGCTCAGCCAGTACTGGCCCTCGAGTGCCGCGGTAACGAAGAACGTGCTGTAGGCCAGCTCGCGGCGCCAATCGAGGCCGATCTGCAGCTCACCGATGCCGATGAGATCGCTATTGACGCTGCGGTCGACGACATTGGGCGGCGTCTCGTTTGTCTGCGCATGCAGGCTGGAATCGCCGTACAGCATCGAGCCGCGGACCCTGGTAAAGAACGAAATGTTGCACCAGCGCGACGGGAAGAAACCTTCGATGCCCACCACGGGACCGAAGCCTTCGAAGTCGTGTCGTGCACGAATTCCACTGGGATCGTCCGTATGAAACGCCACATATTGCTGATTCATGGCCATGTAGCGTACGCCGCCCGAGTAGGTGAAATTGCCGCGTACCGCGGTGGCTTCCAGGTCGAGCACGTCGAGGTTAATCGAGTGGCTCGCCGTGATGACTCCGCTGGTTTCATCGATATTCACGTCTGTGCCATCGGGGCCGGCAAAGCCAGCGTGCACGTTCTCCGCCACGTCCTGGCTCAGCGTCGTCGACTCGTCAAGGTGCCAGTAGCGGATCCGTCCGCCCAGGCAGCAGTCGGTGCTGATGTAGCCCAGTTCGAAGCGGGGGCTATACGAGTAATCCCAGTCGAATGGCACTTCGCGGTAACTATCGTTGGTATTCGCGATATCGTCGACCACGTAGAATGCCGCATCCCGCGTGAAGTGCGGCTTGACGATCACGTTCTCGTACAGGAAGTACCAGCCGCCCTGGATGCAGGGATCGCACGAGCTGGCACCGCAATCGCCCGAGAGAGCGATGTTTTCGAGATCGGCCTGACGGGCTTCCAGCGCATTCAACCGCTGCATCATGTCGCTGTAGGCGACCGCCGAAACGCTTTGCGCGCGGGCGGTGCCCGCCCAAGCCAGGGCGCACGCGGCCATCGCCGCGGCTGCCAGGATGCGTGTTCTCGTTCTCATTCGTAGCTCCTTGCCTTGACCATTGGTTGCCGTGAACTCTTGGCTGCCACGCGTAATGGGCCGACACCGAACGACGCCGCGGTCCGCGGTATTCCAGGCGGCAGGGAACCATCGGTATGCCGGTCCGACGATGTGGTTGGAGGTCGCCGCCGCTGGGGCCGGCGCGACCTGAGCGAAGGACCGACGAGTACCGATGGAACGTGTGCTCGCTGGAAATGGCGCCTGGGACGAGGGTGCCCCTGTCACGGGGCGGGCTCTCGGACTGCGACGCGCCGTCAGGCGCTGCCTGGGCCGTAAACGCAGTAAACCGCGTCTAATCGGTGCATTCGGACAACCCAGCACTCCGGATTTAACAATTCCACCGATCCTGTGGATTGTTTGCCATCACTCGTGCTTCGCGCTCGCCTCAAGTTGGCGAAAGAGGCAGGCGAGGTAAGTTATGCGGCCTGTGGATGCCGTCGGCCACCACTTCTTGGGCAGGCAGCGCAGAAGAATTCGTGGGGAGGCGGCACAGCCCGCAGAGGTCGGCTATCGAGCCGCACGGCAATCGGCAATGCGTTGGTACCAGGGTGATTTGCGGCGGCGGGGTGGGGCGATGTTTCAACCGTCCCGGCCGTTTCGGCCTACCGCCGCTTGATCATCATGGTCCCATTGCCCGCCACGTCGAACAGCGGCCGAGCGTCGGTATCCCAACCTTCGCGGCCCGCGCGAGGATACCACACCATGGCGATCGATACGTTCCACGACTCGTTGCGGTTGGGCCCTTCCGCAAAGTTCGTTTTGCTCGGCGCCAAATACATGAAATCGGCCTCCAGCGCCCATGGCCCGTTGATCGGCAGCAGAATGTCGCCGCCGCACAGCCCGTCGCCGTATCCCGTGAAGCCCGCGTACAATCGCCCCGCTCCGCCGCGGCAGTCGGCGAATCGGCGGCGGTAGAAGAACAGATACATGTCGGTCGAATCCCGCAGTTCGGTCACAGTCACGGGGTCTCCTACCTCGTCTTGGGTCACCCAAGTAACGTCGGCGGTTCGCAAGGATGTGGCGAACCACAAGCCGATCTCGTGGCACTGCGGGTAGACCCAGCTTACCTCGGCGCGAAGCTGCAACAGCTCGGTTTTGACGTACCAGTCGTCGTTCAAATAGTCGAGTACAATTCCGCCTTGCAGTCCGCAATCGACGCGGCGGAACAGCCCGCCCGTCAGGAAAGTCTGCGTGCGATGGTCGGGGGTGAATTCGGCTCCGTCGAGATTGTTCTGCGTGAATCGGGCCCCAAGCTGCATGCTGAACTGAGCGCACGGAAGGCAGGGCAAGCGGTTCGACCAGTTGATTCCTTCGTGAAAACCGAAGCTGCCCGTCGACGCCAGGTTGGGCGGACCGGTGAATCCCTGCACGCCGGTGAAAAGTTGGATATTGCGCATGCAAACGTGGGGACAGGGAATCAAGCATCCTCCGCACTGACTGCACGCTCCCTCGCCTTGCCCGCATTCGCCGCATCCGCCGCGTCCGCCGCATTCACCGCACGCCCCTTCACCGTGACCCCAGCCGAAGCCGAAAGGCCCCACCCAATCGTAAGCGGGGCCGTCCAAGTACCCGGGCCCGGCGTCGACCTCTTCGCCGATCGAAGGTTGATACGCGCCCGTATAAGCGCGGCGTGGTCCGACTCCCGCTCCCTCGCGTCGGGGCGAGTAGCCTTCCGCCGAATTGCCGATCGCGCTGCCGCTGCGTCGCATGGCCGGGCTGGGAAGCGTTTCGGTGGGGATGCCGCCGCTGAGGGAGCCGCCAGTACCCGATTGTGTCAGCGAGTTTCGCCGGGTCAGCACCGAGGTGGTGTTTCGGGCGGCCAGCCATTCCGGATCGTGGGGATCCTCGGAATACACAATCTGCCCTTCGGTGGGGGGCGAATTCTGGTATACCGTCGGCCCCTGGTAGACGACCGGCCTGGGGACGAACCTGGAGCCCGAATTCGTCGATCGCTCGTACGCGGTCCGCTGATAGTTGCCGTAGCCCGAGCCGGCCGGCGATCCCGGGTAGACGACCGAACCCGGGCTGACGGGCGTGCCCGAGATCATCGACGATCGCGTGGCGACCCACGGCGCCTGCGCGCGGACCTCGCAAACGCCAACGATGGCAACTCCGCACGCTGCCGCGGCGATCAGCGTGCCGGCGACTAGGCGCGATACGGCTTTCATGTTCGATCCTCGGCAAACCGCGTCTGGGTGCGGGGGCATAACGGGGGCCGGCGAGAGGCGGAATCCCGGCCAACGACGTTATCGGAAGTTGCCCAATCGCGACTTTTGGAAAAACCGGAATAACCGGCAGAATCGGCAAAGTCTGGGCATATTGCGCAGATTGACGCGATAGCCGCCAGATTCATCTGGCGCGTGAACGCTTCGAGGTTTCCCAACGCGACTACTGTTCCACCTTCCGGCCACGCAACGCGAAGTCGTCCCAGTCGCTCGTGTCGTCGAACGAGCCGAGGCCGACGCGGCCTGAGGCGAACGTCTTGTCCTTGGCGGTCATAACGGGCGTGTGCATGTCGTCGAAGTAGACCTCGATCGTGGCCTCTCGGGCGCGGCGGACGATCCGCACATTGTGCCACTTGTCGTCCCAGGGCGTGCCCTCGGTGGTGGTGAGCGAGATTTTGGTGCGCGGCGCGTCGTTCACGATGAAGATCTGGTTGGCGTGATCGTCGGTCTTCTTGCCCAGGTGTACGTAATAGTAATGGGCCGGGTCCTGGTAGCCGAACACCAGGCACACGTCGCGATGGTCGTAATCTTCGTGCGTGCTGAGCGCCTTCACGTTCAGCTCGAAGTCGCCGACGCGCACGTCCTTCAAGAGCGAGATGTTGTACGGGCTGCGATAAGGCGGCTCGTACTTGCTCTGCTTGACGAACTGACTGTACACGTGGTTGCCGTCCGACTCGGCGATCTTCCACGCCTTCTCGTCGGTAGGCTGCCAGTGATCGGCCCCCTTCTCGAAATCGTCCTGATAGACCAGCGGCAGCTCGTCCTCGGCAACAAGGGACGACGCGGCGTAGTGGCCGGACGTGGCGACTGCCAATAGCACGGCGGAACAGACAACGGAGATTCGGCGGCGGTTCATAGGGAGTCCTCGGCAAATGGGGAAGCACGGCGCCAATGCGGTCATTGTCGCCGCGCCGCCGCACCGCTGCAATCAAGGAAACGCGTGAGGGCCAGGTCGACGTAAACGGGCCTGTCGGACTAAGAGCTCATCCAAAAACCGCTTCAGAGAAGGGGACAGGCACATTTTGCTCCGCGGACTGCGCAAAATGAGCCAGTCCCCGACGGTTTTTGGATAAGCTCTAAATGGACTGAATGGACGACATGGACGGGATGGACAAGGTCGAATCATTGTTTCTGCGTCTAGCTCGTCCATTTCGTCCATGACGTCCATTTCGCCCATTGCTGAACTCATGCGTGTCCAGAAACGAGCGTCTGAATCAGCCGCCAGCGATTGATTCGGCCGCTCGGCGCAGGGCGGGGCTAATGTCGACGCGGTAGGGCGCCGCGGCGCGGGGCAGGGCGCGCAGTTCTGGCGGCAGCGCTTCGATTTGGCGGCGGGCCGTCTCGCGGGCTTGCTCAAGCGTGGCGTTGCCGGCTGGCAGCCGCTTGCCGCCGCGCATTACCGGCACCAGCAATGGTTGACCTGGCAACTGCTCGTCGGCCAGGGCGATCACGTCGCCCACCATGACTCCACTGTCGATCGTGCGGAATACCTGCTTGCGGCCGGGATACGATTCCTTGCCCTCCGACGTTTTGCGCCGACCCGTACCGGCGTATTCGACCAGTTTGTAGGCCATGTCGAGGTCGGGGGCGTCGCGCGAGACAACCATCCGCGTGCCGACTCCGAAGGCGTCGGTGGGCGCTCCCGACGCAACGAGCCGCTCGACTTCGTATTCGTCCAGTCCGCCGGACGCGAAGATCTTTACCTCGGTCAGCCCCGCCTCGTCGAGCAGCGCACGCGACTGGCGGGCGAGCTCTCCCATGTCGCCCGAGTCGAGGCGAATGGCCTGCACGCGAAACCGCTCGCCGAGGCGGCGGCTGAGGCGGATCACGTTGCGCACCCCGTCGAGCGTATCCCAGGTGTCGACCAGCAGCGTCGTCTCGGGATATCGCTCGGCGAATGCGGCGAAGGCGTCGATCTCGTGATCGTGTACCTGCACGAAGCTATGCGCCATGGTGCCGAAGATCGGCATGTCATAAACTTTCCCGGCCAGCACGTTCGACGTGCCCACGGCGCCGGCGAGATACGATGCGCGGGCGACCTTGAGAGCGGCGTCGGTTCCATGCGCGCGGCGGCTGCCGAAATCGACGACAATTCGGCTGGCGGCTGCCGTGACCACTCGTGCCGCTTTGCTCGCCACCACACTCTGGAAGTGCACCTGATTGAGGACCAGCGTTTCGACGATCTGGGACTCGATCATCGGGGCAACGACCCGCACCAACGGCTCGTTGGGGAAGACGATCGTTCCCTCGGGCACAGCATCGACGTCGCCGGTGAATCGCAAGCTCTTGAGCTGCGCGAGCAGTGCGTCGTCGAACAATTCCTGGCGGCGGAGGTAGTCGAGGTCGTCGTCGGTGAAGCGAAGATGTTCCAGATAGTCGAGCACGTCGCCGAGACCGGCGGCCAGCACGTAGTTGCGGCAGTCGGGCAGCTTGCGAAAGAACAGCTCGAACGCGGCGGGGGCGCACAGGCCTTCATCGAGATAGGCCTGGGCCATGGTCAGCTCGTACAAGTCGGTGAACAGAGCCGACCGCAGCGGATTGACGGGAGCGTCGGTCATGGTTGTGCAGCCGGCGTGTGGAAACGGGCATCCAAAAAAGCGTTGTGGCCGGTCTCCCGACCGAGCCACATCGAGCGACCGAAGGTCTCACGTGAAGGGGCGTGCCGTCAAGGCCTCGGCGGGGTCGGGAGACCCGCGCCGAACAGCGCCGGTCATGGCGGATCGGGCTGGGTGTGGATCACGGCGCCGGCGCGGCGCATTTCCTCGCTCGCCTTGCGGCCGTCGGCCGAGTCGCGACGAACCGGGCGCGTGGCCGGCTCGATCACGTGCACGGCGAAGCCTTCCTGCAGAGCGTCGAGCACGGTCGCCCGCACGCACACGTCGAGAGCGAGGCCGCCAACCCAGAGTCGCCGCACATTTTCCTGTCGCAGCGCGTCGGCGAGCCCGGTGCCATCGAAGGCGGAGTACTGCTCGCGCTTGGTTTCGGTTCCCTTATTCACGACGCGCGCCGACTGGGGAAGGTTCAACCGCGGATGAAGTGCGGCGCCGCTAGAGTCTGCGATGCAATGGGCCGGCCACGGTCCTCCCTGCTCGTGGAAGCTGATGTGGTCGGCGGGATGCCAGTCGCGCGAGGCGACAATTTTCGCTCTTGCACGCTGAGCTGCCTCGATCCAACGATTGAGCACGTCGACAACGGCGTCGCCGTCATCGATTGCCAGCGCGCCCCCGGCGCAGAAGTCGTTCTGCACGTCGACGATGATCAGCGCGTCGGTCGGCGTGAGCATGGGGTAGCGACCGGTTCAGCGCCCATTGGCGCAGTGCAAGCATATCACTGGTGCCGCTGACGCGAAGACGCGGTGACACGGAGACGCGGCGAGGTCGGAATTCGTCAATTCTACCTGCCGTGAGTGAGACCTTACAGCCGGCGGTAGTGGAACGGCGAAACCGCAAGCGTGCTGGCGAGGTGTGATGGAGACGGGTGCGGCAGACAAACTAGCGGGCAAGCGGTAGAATCGGTGGCGCGAGATGCGATCTGATAAACCCCGGTCTCCCGACCGGGGCTGTGGCGGCCGACCCTATCGTTCATCGCATCGGCAAGCAGATTATCGACCTATCTAATCAGCGAGATGCTTGACCTATGACATCCACCACGTCGTTCGATCCGTTCGGTGCCCGCGACACATTTACCACGAGCGGCCGCCCCGTCGGCATCTACCGCACCTCTCGTTTGGAAGACGCGGGGCTGGGTGCGGTGTCGCGGCTGCCGTATTCGCTACGCACGTTGCTTGAGTCGGCGCTGCGCAAGTGCGACGGCGACGTGGTGACCGAGGACGACGTGAAGAACATGGCGTCGTGGAAGGCGGCCGCTCCGGCCAAGGCCGAGTTCCCCTTTATGCCCGCGCGGGTCGTGCTGCAAGACTTCACGGGCGTGCCGTGTGTCGTGGACTTGGCGGCCATGCGGTCGGCCATGAAGCGGCTGGGGGGCGATCCGAAGGCGATCAATCCGCTCATCCCCGTCGACCTGGTGATCGACCATTCGGTGCAGGTCGACCAGTTCGGCACGGCGAACGCGCTGGAGTTGAACGTCGATCGGGAGTTTCAGCGCAACGGCGAGCGGTATCAGTTTCTCAAGTGGGGACAGAAGGCGCTGGCCAACTTTCGCGCCGTGCCTCCGAGCGTGGGCATCGTGCACCAGGTGAACCTCGAGTTCCTGGCCAAGTGCGTATTCCTGCGAAGCGACGCCAAGGGGCCGGTCGCACTGCCCGATACGCTGGTGGGCACCGACAGCCACACCACCATGATCAACGGGCTGGGTGTGGTGGGATGGGGCGTGGGCGGCATCGAGGCCGAGGCCGTGATGCTGGGCCAACCGCTATACATGCTGCTGCCCGACGTGGTGGGCTTCGAGCTTACGGGCGAATTGCCGGCTGGCGCGACGGCCACCGACCTGGTGCTGACGGTGACGCAAATCCTGCGCAAGGAACGGGTGGTTGGAAAATTCGTCGAGTTCTTCGGCGACGGCGTTTCGACCATGCGGTTGGCCGATCGCGCCACGATCGCCAACATGGCGCCGGAGTATGGGGCGACGATGGGCTTCTTCCCCATCGACGACGAAACGCTGAACTATCTCCGCCGCACGGGTCGCACGGCCGAGGAAGTCGAGCTGGTCGAGCGGTACGCGAAGGAGCAGGGCCTCTTCCGCCGCGACGGCGGCACGGCACCGACGTACACCAAGAAGCTGTCGCTCGATTTGGGGAGCGTCGCGCCGTGTTTGGCCGGTCCCAAGCGTCCGCAGGATCGCGTGCCGCTGGCAGACATGAAATCGCAGTGGCAGCGTGACTTGAGCGAGACGTTCGGCAAGCCGCCCACAAGCGTTGTGGGCCGGTGGGAAGGCGAAGGGGGAACTCCCGCCGGCAAGGTAGAGGTCGCCAAGGATACCGCCACGGCTGTGGCCGACGAGCCCGAGGAAGACGGCGTCGAGGTGCGAAGCGACGGCGCGTCGTTCAAAATGAGGCATGGCCACGTGGTCATCGCCGCGATTACGTCCTGCACCAACACCAGCAATCCCTCGGTGATGGTGGGCGCGGGGCTGTTGGCCAAGAGGGCGGTCGAGCGGGGTCTCAAGTCAAAGCCGTGGGTCAAAACTTCGCTCGCGCCGGGAAGCGGCGTGGTGACCGACTATCTACAAAAGTCGGGGCTGGCACGGTACCTCGACGAGCTGCACTTCAATCTCGTGGGCTACGGCTGCACGACCTGCATCGGCAACAGCGGGCCGCTGCCCGAGCCAATCGCCCGAGCGGTCGAAGAGCACGATCTTGTGGTGGCCGCGGTGCTCAGCGGCAACCGCAATTTTGAAGGGCGGATCAACCCGCACGTGCGGGCCAACTACCTGGCTAGCCCGCCGCTGGTCGTGGCTTACGCGCTGGCCGGCACGACCGACATCGACTTGGTGAACGAGCCGCTGGGGACCGGCAAGGACGGCCGACCGGTGATGCTGCGCGACGTATGGCCGAGTAAGGAAGAGATCGACGAGATCGTCGAGCGGTGCATCAAGCCGGAGATGTTCGCTTCGCGCTACGGTCGGGCGCTGGAATCGAACGAGCGGTGGAACAAGCTGCCGGTTAAGCAATCGGAGCTATACGCCTGGGACGAGAGCAGCACGTACATCCAGGAGCCGCCGTTTCTGGCCGACGCAAAAGCCGAGCCGGAGCCGATTCGGCCCATTGAGGGAGCGCGCGTGCTGGCGATGCTGGGCGACTCCGTGACGACCGATCACATTTCGCCGGCGGGTTCGATCGCCCAGAACAGTCCTGCGGGGCGGTACTTGATCGAGCACGGCGTGGAGCCGCGCGATTTCAACAGCTACGGTTCGCGGCGGGGCAACGACCGCGTGATGGTGCGGGGCACGTTTGCCAACATCCGCATTCGCAACCAGCTTGCGCCCGGAACGGAAGGAGGCGTGACCCGGCACTTGCCCGACGGCGAGGTGATGACGATTTACGACGCGGCCATGAAGTACCGCGAGGAAGACGTGCCGCTCGTCGTGCTGGCCGGCAGCGAGTATGGCACGGGGAGTAGCCGCGACTGGGCCGCCAAGGGTACCTACATGCTCGGCGTTCGCGCCGTCATCGCGGCCAGCTACGAACGCATCCACCGCAGCAACCTGGTGGGCATGGGCGTATTGCCACTGGAATTCCCGCAAGGGCAGTCGCGCGATTCGCGGGGGCTGACCGGCGAGGAAACGTTCGACGTGCTCGGCCTCGATGATTCGCTCAAGCCGCGGGGCGAGGTATTGGTGCGAGCAACCGACGCCAAGGGGAAGGTAAAGGAGTTCCGGGCGAAGGTGCGCATCGACGCGCCGGTTGAGCTGGAATACTACCGCCACGGCGGAATTCTTCCCGCGGTGCTGCGTAAGCTGCTGGTGGAGAGCAGGAAGTAGGGCCGCGCGGTGTGTCTACGGAATGTGGCTAAGCAACCGGCGAATGACCAAGCACCAAGCACAAATGACCAATAGAGCTTTCCGTCATTGGTCATTTGGATTTGGTCATTGGTGCTTGTGACGAGCAGGGTCTCCAATCTGATGCCGGTCGCCTAATCGACCGTTTCCAACTCGTGGTGGTAGTGCTTGATGGTCTGGGCGGGATTCAGATTGAATACCGCCCGGCCGTCGGTCGTCCACTTCTGGCCGTCGTAAAGAAAGACGGCGGTGGCGGCCCGCAGGTTGGCCACGTTGGGATTGTCCTCCATGTCGCCCCCTGCCACCGCTTCGAAGCCGACGGTGACGCCGACCAGGGCACGCAGGCGCCCGGTGCCGCGGTCGCGGGCGAAGGCGACGGCGTCCTCGAAGTCGCAGTCGACCCAGGTCAGGCCGCGCGGCTTGCCGCATTGCGACGCCGCGGTGAGGAAACGCGCTTCCAGCCACTCGCGCTCTCGGTGGAACGTCTCGCGAGCCAGCGGCACGCTCACTTCGGGTCGCGCGCCGCGACGGCGACGTACCGCGATGATCAGCAAGACGGCGGCCACCAGCGCGGCGACGAGCGCCGCCACCAGCGCGACCACGAGAACGACCATCCACGCGCCACCCGTCATGGCGTTTGGCTCCTTGCCCCGGTAAGGGAATCTGGCCGGCCAGCGGGACCGAAGGCTCCGCTTTGTTACATTGAGATTGTAGGGCCCACGGTGCCGGGCTGGCAACGGTCGCATGGCGCGGCGCCACGGTAAACCGCCGCGGAGCACCTCCACGCGGAACACCGTGTCGCCAGGGAGCCCCGTATCTTCCGCCCGCGTTGAAGTGCCTCGCGGGGGCAAGTAGACTTCCGGATGCTGGGGGAAAGCTGCCAGCCCCTGGTATTGCGGCGCGGGTCGAGCCGCCGCGTGGAGAGCCGATTCATGGCCATCGAGATCCACTGCGCCGGCTGCTCAATGCGCTTGCGCGTTGCCGACGAACACGCCGGCAAGCAGGCCCGCTGCCCGAAGTGCGGGCATGTCACGCACGTTTCGGCCGGGGCGGTGCCGGGGGGACCGCCTGAAGCGAGCGATTCCGGCGCCGCCCTGCCGGCGTCGGCCCCTGCGCCGGCGAGCTCAGCGGCGGTAGCGGCAGCGGGCGGCAGTTGGCACTTGCTCACGCCGGAAGGATATCGATACGGTCCCATTGGCAAGCCGGAGCTCGACCGCTGGGTTGCCGACGGGCGGGTAACGCCGGAATGCAAGTTGCGCATCGATGGCGAGGGTCGCTGGCGTCCAGCCGACGAGTTGTATCCCGCGCTGCGCGGCGCAGCCACGTCGGCGGGTCCCTACGGCGCTTCGGCGGGTCAGCAGGGAGGCGGCATGGTCGCCCCACCGACGCCGCAAGCGGGGCACAACCCCTTTGCGGATCATCCCTATCCGGTCGGCCCAGGTTACACCGCGTATTCGCCTTCGCGCTACGTGCGGCCGGCTCATTTGGCGCCTCATCGCGGCGCAGTCATTTTGGTGCTGGGGATTTTGGGCATGGTCTTCGGATTGCTTTTCTTGTGCCCGGTCCTCGGTATCATCGCCTGGATTTTGGGCTCGTCCGACGTGCGTGAGATTCGAGCCGGGCGCATGGATCCAGAGGGCATGGGCATGACACAGGCGGGCTGGGTGCTGGGCATCATTGCCACGATCCTGTGGCTTGTGTTATTTGGCCTGAACGTCGCGGTCTTTCTTCTGTTCCTGTCCACGGGCAACTTCTAGGAGTGCCAGGGTGTTGCCTTGGGTGTGCGGAGATGGCGATGCTTCGCGTCGGACCGGCGTGCCTCGCCAAAGTTCGTCTCTGGCATCGCCAAGGGATGCACTGCGCAATCGAACAACCTATAACAGGCGTTCTTGGCGCCGGTGTCCATCGCTCGGAGTACAGCCCCCACATTTGCAGATTTCATGGCCATTGAACTGATCTGTCAGAAATGTTCTGCCAAGCTGCGCGTTCCGGACGAGCACGCCGGCAAGAAGGCCCGCTGCCCCGAGTGCGGGCATGTTACGCAGGTTCCGGCCGGGGCAGCGCCGCGAGGGTCGGCCCGTGCGGCACCGGAAGCAACGGCCGGGGTGGGCGATTCCGGTGCTGCCGCATCGTCGCCGTCGCCTGCGTCCGCCGATGCGGCGACGGCCGAGGCAGCGGGCGGTCTGTGGCACATGCTCACGCCGGAAGGGTACCGATACGGTCCCATCGGCAAGCCGGAGCTCGACCGCTGGATTGCCGAGGGGCGCGTAACGGCCGAGTGCCGGCTGCGGAGCGACGGCGCGGAAGAGTGGCGCCCGGCCGACGCGGTGTATCCGGCGCTGCGCGGCGGCGGCGCTTCGGCGGGTTTCCAGGGTGCTGCCGCGGGTCAGCAGGGTCGCGCTATGATCGCGGCCCCGACGACGCAAGCGGGGCAGAACCCATTTGCGAGCCAGCAGTACGCCGTCGGCCCGAACGCGGCCGCTGCTTCGCCGTACATTCGCCCGTCGCATTACCAGCCACACCGCGGCGTGGTCATACTGATACTGGGCATAATCGGTTTTGTACTCGGTGGCGTGATTGGATGTCCGATCCTCAGTGTCATCGCCTGGATGATGGGCTCGGCCGACGTGGCCGAAATCCGCGCCGGCCGCATGGATCCCGAAGGCATGGGCATGACACAGGCCGGCCGAATTCTGGGAATCATCTATACTGTTATGTGGCTTGCTTCAATCGTTCTCGTTCTCGCCATCGTGGGGATCATGTTACTATGTGGCTTGGCCGGCAACTTGTAGCCCGACTGATCGGAGCCGGAAGAGTTCATTCGCCAACCTGCCTGCATCTTCCCAAGTCTCATGGCAATTGAACTGCTTTGTCAGAATTGTTCCGCCAAGCTGCGCGTTCCCGACGAGCACGCCGGCAAGAAGGCCCGCTGCCCCAATTGCGGGTCGGTGACCGATGTGCCGAGCGCCGAGCGGCTCGGCCTGGGCGTGGATGAAAAGTCGGTGTTCGGCTCCAGACAGGAGTCGTCGAAGACGCCGCGGGAGACGGCGACGTTCGATCGCGGCTCCGGCACGATAGCCCCCGATCGGTGGTACATGAAAACCCCGGAGGGGCACACGTACGGACCGGTAGAACGCGGCGAGCTCAATTCGTGGGTCGCCCAAGGGCGCCTTACCGGGGCCGATTCTCTGCTCAGGGACGGCCAGGACGTCTGGCAAGCGGCCGGCAGCGTGTTTCCGGCGCTGGGCCCACCAGCCTCGGCGAGCGACGCCTGGCAACCGGGCGCGGCGGAGCCGTCGGCGACCGCTTCGGACTTCGCCGGCATTTCGACGAATCCGTACGCTTCGCCCCGCAGCCGAACGATCGGCCACATGCGCTTCGGGCCCCGTGGGTATATGGCGCCACATCGGGGCGGCACCATTCTCGTGCTGGGCATCGTATCGCTAGTCGTGTGCAACTTCCTGATGATTCCTGGCCTGGCGGCGTGGGTCATGGGCCAAACCGATCTGCGGCAAATGAGTGCCGGCCGCATGGATCCCTCGGGACGGGGTATGACGATTGCCGGCATGATATTGGGAATCATCTCCACGACCATCTATGGCTTGATGTTCGTCTTGCCGTGCCTGGCCGCGCTGTTCGGAGGGTAGGAGGATCGCCCGACGCCGAGAAAACCGCACACCAGAATCTGGGCGAGCACAACGATCGGGACGAGCATCGCGACATGCCCATTCTTGGCGCCCACATGTCGATTGCCGGCGGCTACTATAAGGCCGTCGAGGACGCGGCACGAGTCGGATGCGACTGCGTGAAGCTCTTCACCAAGAATAACAACCAGTGGAGGGCGCGGGCCATCGACGACAGTGAGGCGGAGCGATTCCAGTCGGCGCTGGCGGAAAAGCACATCTCCCACCCGCTTTCGCACACTGCGTATCTGATCAATCTGGCCAGCCCCGACAAGGCGCTGTGGAAGAAGTCGGTCGACGCGTTTGTGGTCGAGCTGGAGCGGGCGGAGCGGCTGGGAATTCCCTACGTGGTCGTTCATCCCGGCGCGTTCACCACCGCCGACGAGAAGACAGGCATCCGGAACGTGGCCGCCGCGCTCGACGATGCGCTGCGTCAAACGCGCGGCCTGACTGTGTGCTGCCTATTGGAGAACACGGCGGGGCAGGGGACCTGTCTCGGCTGGAAGTTCGAGCAACTCGCGTCCATCATCGACGCTGTCAAAGTGCCCGACCGGGTCGGCGTGTGTATCGACACCTGCCACACTTTTGCGGCCGGCTACCCACTTGCTCCCAAAAAGGATTACCTGGCGACGATGCGCGAGCTCGATCGCACGGTCGGCCTGAAGCGCGTTCAAGCATTTCATCTGAACGACAGCAAGCGCGAGCAGGGTTCGCGCGTCGACCGGCACGACCACATTGGCAAGGGGCACATTGGCGTGGAGGGATTCGCGAATCTGCTGAACGACCGCCGCTTCCGCCGCGTGCCCATGTACCTCGAAACCCCCAAGGGTACCCACCGCGGCCGCGAATGGGATGTGATCAACCTGGCCACCCTCCGCGGGCTGGTCGAAGGCAGGGTGACATCACAGCCGAAACGGCGACCGGCCGACAAGCCAATCCGAAGGCAATCGTCCGCCAAGCGATAACGGCCATACCCCGGCAGCACTTTGCCGAGGCGAAGAGCGCGGAAAGCGCATTCGGTTGGCGCGCGAAATGGTATACTACGTGATAGATACGCCCACCAACCCGGCGACTAGCCAGTGGCCTCAACGATGAAAGAACTGGGTATCGACCGATTGAGCATGGACGAGAAGCTGGCGCTCGTTCACGAGATTTGGGACAGTATCGCCGCGGAGCCGGGGCACATTCGATTGACGGAGGCGCAGCGGGCCGAGTTGGAACGACGGCTCGCCGATCATGAAGCCAACCCTGGAGATGTCGTCCCCTGGGAGCAGATTAAAGCCGAGGCGCTGGAACGATTCCGGAAATGAGCCTCCGCGTCACTTTTCGCCGCGCTGCCCGCGCTGAATTCGATGCCGCCGCTGACTGATACGAGCAGCGACGCGAGGGACTGGGAGCGAGGTTTACTGCCGCAGTGCAGCGGGTGCTCGATCAGGCGGCCGTGAACCCTGAGCGATATCCGAAGGTCTTCCGAGAAGTGCGGCAGGGAGTAGTGCACGGCTTCCCATTTTGCGTGTACCACCGCGAGGAGGGCGACCAGCTTGTCGTCCTTGCCGTTTTCCATGCCTCGCGTGATCCTGCAATCTGGCAGGAATGTGCCTAACCAAGCCGCGCGGATGCCAACGGGCTGGTTACGTAGATGCGAAGCTCGCCGTTCCGCCGAGAACGGCCAACCGCGCCCTCACCAACTATGCAAATACCTCCATAATTGGCCGGCCTAACGCGACTGAGTGCGGGCGGCCGAGGCGGTCGACGATGCGGGTGCGAGGGTCGATGCCCAGGGCTTGGTAGATGGTGGCGGCCACGTCTTCGGGCGTGACCGGGTCCTGGGCCGGATAAGCGGCGAAGCGGTCCGACGCGCCGAATACTGCCCCACCTGCAATCGGTCCGCCGGCCAGCATCACGGTGTAGCAGTGGGGCCAGTGATCGCGGCCCGCGCGGTCGGCCCCCGCGCTGCTGGTGATCTGCCCCAGTCGGGGCGTGCGGCCGAATTCGCCCATCGCCACCACCAGCGTTTCTTCCAACAGGCCGCGCTCGTGCATATCCTCGAGAAGCGCCGAGAAAGCGCGGTCGGCGTACGGCAGGATCGACTTCTTGAGCAGCGGGAAATGCTCCCGGTGCGTGTCCCACGTCTGATCGAAGCGGCGGCCCGTACAAACGGTGACCAGCCGCACGCCCGACTCGACAAGCCGCCGCGCGGCGAGCATGCACTGGCCCAGGTGGGGTAAACCGCCGAACTGGCGGGCTTCGACCGAGCGGTCTTCGCGGTCGGGCAGACCGTACCGCTCGCGCACCTTCGTCGGCTCGCTGCTGACGTCGAACGCCTGCCGCGCCTGCGGCGACGAAAGCAGCTCGAACGCTTTCTCGCGAAAGGTTTCCAGGCGGCCCGACTCGGCGACGGCCACGTTCGAGCGGTTCAGCTCGGCCAACAGATCGCGGCGTTCTTCGAGCCGACGCGCGGCGAAGTCGTCGGGCAGCGCCAGCCCCGGAACCCGGTAGTGCGGGGCGCTCGGATCGCCCGCCACCAGCGGGTCGTACGCGGCACCCAGCATGCCGGCCCGCTCGCCGGGAATCTCGTGCCCGTTGTTCGACATGATGTCGGGCAAGTGCACGAACGAGGGGATCGCCTTGTCCGTGGGCTTAAGCGCCGCCAGCACGCTGCCGAACGGCGGAAAATTGTCGGGCTCGTCGGCCACGATCAGGCCGCCCGACTTGATCGGCGAGCGGCCGGTGAGTGCGTAATAGGCGCCGGCGTTGTGGTCGACAATGCCGTGATGGACCGAGCGAATCAGCGCCAGGTGGTGCATCTGATCGGCGAGCATCGGCAGGTGCTCGCAGACGTGCACGTCGGGCACCGTGGTGGCGATGGGCTGGAACTCGCCCCGCACCTCGGCGGGAGCATCGGGCTTCATGTCCCACAGGTCGATGTGCGAGGGCCCGCCTTCGAGAAAGAACAGGATGCACGACTTGGCGGGCTTGCCGCGATTACGGGAATCGGACGCCGAAGATTCCTGCGACTCGGCCCGCAACA
>CAYQAJ010000001.1:34454-73841 GCA_964415245.1 uncultured Pirellulaceae bacterium
TTCAATGAGCTTCACAGCTTCGGTGTCCAACTCGTTCGAGGCGACGTGCGGCATCCGCCCCAGGCCCAGCACCTTCATGCGGTAGAGAGCCATCGAACGTTCGGGACTGCCCGGGACGAGAATCCGCGGGTTGTCGAGCTCGAACTTCCCCTGTCCCGGGCGTACGCCCAGCGTGCCGGTTTCGTCGAGCGGCAGCGTGGCCAGAAGCTGGAACTGCGCGTTGCCGCCGCCCCACTTTCGGTGGCAGTGTGAACAGTTGGCGTGCAGATACGATCGCGCCCGGCGGTCGAGGTCCCGAGACGTGTCGCGGGAATCAACCAGGCTCGGCAGTTCCTCGGGCGGTTCGGGGAGCGGCTTGGTGAAAACGCCCAGATGGTCGAGCGTGCTGAGCTGGTTGGCCACGACGCCATCGTAATCGTGGTCCTTGTTCATCTGCAGCGTGTTGACGCCCAGAGCGTACTTGGCCGACATGGTGTGGCACAGAGCGCACTCCGCGCGGCTGGGAAAGTGCCACGTCTGCTCGCGCTTGCCGTCGGGCGCGCCAGGGTCGGCGATGGTGTACGTGCGATCGAGCCCTTCGGCCCGCAGCAGTTCGGCGTCGGTTTGCTCGTCGTTCCAAATGTACGTGTATCCGTTCCACACCTGGGCGCCGTATTCGTCGTCGTTGCCGGGCATCCGCACATGGTGCAGGATGCGCGTTTCCAGGCGTCGGACGCTCTTGGGGTTGCCCCTTTCCATCTCCAGCGAAAACGTCTTCACCAACACCGTGCCGTCGGGGAATCGCCAACCGGGGGGCGCGCCGGGCGCCGGCTGTGGGTAGGTGACCACGTCGAACTCGATCTGCGAGTCGCCCGGCAGCGCGAGAAATCGCTCCTTCACCGCGCCATCGGACCAAAGCGGCGCATTGACCGAGTAGGGAATCAGGCCCGGGGCGGGAACGTGATCCTTGGTCGAGGCGAAGATGCCGGTCTCGCTGAGCTTCTGGGGAAACTCCGTCGGCTCGTCGGCAACTTTCGGTGCGGGAACCAGTCGGTGGATGCCCCCTCCCGCGAAATCGACAAAGTAGATTTCCCCCTCGGCGTCCTGGGCAATGTCGACGATACGGATTTGCGTGTCGCACAGCTCGCGGTGCTCGGTCACGCGGCCCTCTTCGTACCGCAGCATCCAGATTTTGCCGGTGTCGTAGTCGCCGTAGATATAGGCGCCGCGCAGCTCCGGCAGCCGCGAGCCGTGGTAGACCCAGCCGCCGGTGAGCGAGCGGAAGTCGGAGTGCGGATGCTCGACGAGGGGCTCCAGAATCGGCGTCGGGCCCTTGGGTCGCTCCGGGCGGAAGGGATGGCTCCCTTCGCGCACGCTCCAGCCGTAGTTGCCCCCCTTCTGGATGATGCGCACCATTTCCCACAGGTCCTGCCCGACTTCGCCCGCCCAAAGATTGCCCGTCGGCGCGTCGAAGCTGAACTTCCACACCTGGCGGTGCCCGTACGACCAGATTTCGGGCCGCGCATTGGCGACGCCGACGAAAGGATTGTCGGCGGGGATCGAGTATTCGCGCTCGTCGGCCGGGTGGTCGACGTCGATCCGCAGCATCGCGCCCAACAGATCTCTCAGGTCCTGGCCGGTTTGCAATTCGTCGGCAATGCCGCTTCCGTCGCCCGTGGCCAGGTAGAGATATCCATCGGGCCCGAATCGCATGCAGCCGCCGTTGTGGCCGCCGGAGGGCCACTCGAGTATCACGGTTTCTGACTTTGGATCGGCCTGCATCTTATCGCGATTCGTAACTTGAAACCGCGAGAGGCGGCTGCCGGTCGGCGATTCTTCCGCAGAGGTAATCGACGTGATGTAGAAGTAGCCGTTCTCGGCGAACTTGGGGTGAAACACCAAACCATAGGTCACGCGGCCGATGTCGACGAGGAGCTGCGAGTTCTCCGTGGCGCGGTCGGTTTCGAACGTGTAGATCTTTCCCGGGCGCGTGGCAACGCCGAAGCGATCGGTGCCCGGCACGACGCCCACCGAAAGCGGCTCGAAGAACGAGACGTGGGGGAATGCGAGTTCGGTGCGGTAGGGGTCGGGCGGACCCGGCGTCCCCTTAACCGCCGACGTCGTCCACAGCGTGCGTTTTTCGATGCCGTAGGGTTTGTGGACCTTCTTGACCGTGTTGGTGGTGTCGGCGTCGGGTTTCCGCGACGGGGCGGGTTCACCAATGGCGGCC
Organism: uncultured Pirellulaceae bacterium; assembly: GCA_964415245.1. Classification (GTDB taxonomy): domain Bacteria; phylum Planctomycetota; class Planctomycetia; order Pirellulales; family Pirellulaceae; genus CAYQAJ01. Next base: position 36,664 of record CAYQAJ010000001.1, read on the forward strand.
GGCGGGGCAACCAGGGTTAGTGCGGCGAGGGCGGCCGTCGCCGCGAGACCTGCCAGAACAAGAAGAAAGGGAGAAGACCGAGTCACGGCGCGACTCCTGCAAAGGGGATGGCGCGAAGATTGCAATACACTCCGCATCCTTGCGCCGAACCAGTATAGCCGCCGAAATGGCCGGTTGCACGCTGTCGCCTCGCCCGCCGGGCCGCTAGCAATCACGATTTGCCGCGTTAGGATTTCGCGGCAGTTGTAAGGGGAGTGTAACAATCCGCGAACGAAAGTTGCCCATTTCGCGACCAATACGATAGACTGAATCGTGCGGGCAATGGCGGGTTGCAAACCAAGGGAGGTGTGTCATGTACCGTATTCTGGCGGCGAGCATGGTGGTGTGCCTTGTTCTGACTGGTTGTGGGGGTGACAAGAAATCCTCCACTTCGGGCGGCGGCGATCAGGCAAACAACGCCGGGGGGGCCGGCGCCGACGTGAACCACGTCGCGCTCGAAGGCTACACGATCGGCGAGCCGGTGCGGCACGCCAACCTGACCATCTATCCGGTGCTGTCGAAGGAGCCGCGTAACGACGACCGCTACATCACGCTCGACGAAGGGCTGGCCAACGGAACAGTCGAGATCGTCGAAGTGGGCGCATCGGAATCGATGAACGATGATGACATGGATGAAGAGGCAAACCCAAGCGGCGATTCTTACGACGCAGACGATCCATTCTCCGAGGAGGACAGGCTCCCGTCGCGACGCGTCGAGCAGACGGAGGGACAGACCGATTTCGCCCCGCCTCAATTCGTGCCCAACGACGACCCGTTCGGCGAAGCGCCGAATCAGGCACCTCAGCCGGCGGCGGGCGACGATCCGTTTGGCGAGGAACCCAACGCGGCGCCGCAGCCGGCGGCCAACGACGATCCATTCGGCGAAGCGCCTGACGAGGCGGTCAATCCGCCCGCGGATGACGATCCGTTCGGCGAAGCGCCCAACCAATCCGCCGTTCCGCAAGACGCAGATCAAGTCGAGGGCCAGCCGGCGATCGACCAGAATGACGCTGACCAAGAAGCCGTTCTACGACTCTTGTCGGCCTTTCGCGACAGCGCCGAACCACAAGCGACGGATCCGCCCAGTGCATACGGCAATGAGGTCAATACGCTGGTAATCGTCAACCGCGGCGAGAAGCCGCTGTACGTGATGCCGGGCGAGGTGATTATCGGCGGCAGCCAGGACCGCACGATCGGCCGCGAGTTCATCGTCCAAAACGACGGCCAGCCGATGCCGATCGACGTATTCTGCGTCGAGCACGGGCGGTGGGGCGGGCGCGACGTCGACGACACGGTGAATGCGCTCGTTATCTCCAGCACAAGAGAGATAAACGATCCCGCGGAGAATGAAGCCGCCACGCTCGAGGCTCGCGAGGTCGCGGAATCGGTCACCCGCGGCAAGTTCGTGGCCAGCGTCGGTCAGTTGAGTAAAGACGCACGGTTGGCCGTGGTCAAGTCGGGCGACCAATCCGAAGTGTGGGACACCGTTTCCAAGGAAAATGCCAAAGCGGGCGTGAACCCGGATTCGGGAGCCTTCACGGCGAATTACACCGACGAAGAGGCCGCAAAGCGATTGGAGGAGTACATCAAGAACCTGAAGGACCCGATCGCCGGTCAGCCGCAGGTGGTGGGCGTGATCGTTGCGATCAACGGTAGGGCGGAAACGGCCGACGTGTTCGAGTCGACGCCGCTGTTTCAGAAGTTGTGGCCCAAGCTGCTCAAGAGCTACGCCCTCGACGCGGCCAATTCAGTGGAAGAAGACGATGCGCTAGCGGAATGCAGCCGTGATAAGGCGTGCGATTTCCTGAAGGAGATGATGGCAGTTCCGGGCGAGACGGTACACCAGGGCCAGGGAATTGCGGTGACGCGGGGCGAGGGTGAGAACGTGTTCTGTACCAGCGTATATCCGGTTGGCGACTTGGTGATTCCGATTGACGGGCAACCATCATCCGCCGCCATCGAAGGCGCCGGCGGTGGTGGAGTAGGAGGCTTCGGCGGCAGCGTGCACGCCTCCGGGTTTGCACACTAGAGCCGATCTTGCTCGCGCAATACAAACCCTGGCCTGCCGGCCGGGGCCATTGTGCCGGTTGACGACGTGTGATCGTTCGACGAAGTCGTGTCGGTTGGCGAAGTAGAAACCGAGCGAGAGGTGAATAGCCCCCGCCGGAAGGCGGGGGCTTTTCGCCTTTCGTCGCGCCTTCGCTGCGAGAGCAGTTGCCTACACCGCCCCCGGCCCGGTCTCGCCGTCGCTGATGCGAATCACCTGCTCAGTGGGCAGCACAAAGATTTTGCCGTCGCCGATGTTGCCGTCGGGCCCGGTTCGCGCCACGCGGATGATGGCGTCGATCGTCCGCTCGACGAAGTCGTCGTTGACGGCGATCTCCAGCTCGATCTTGCGCAAGAGGTTGACCCGGTATTCCACCCCACGGTAAGTCTCGGTCTGACCGCGCTGGCGGCCGTAGCCTTGCGCGTCGCAAACGGTCATCCGCTCGACTTCGATCTTGACCAGCGCTTCCTGCAAAGCGCGAAGCTTGGTCGGCTGAATGACGGCCACGATCGTCTTCACGGGATTCCTTCCGTGCGCTTACGCCGTTTCACACAACGTTGTGGCCGGTCTCCCAACCGTGCCACACAGGGTGAGCGAAGGTTTCAAGGCGGGAGACCTTCGGTCGGTCGCGTGCGGCGGTCGGGAGACCGCCGCACAACAGTGTCGCTCACCCTTTGGGATTTGAGGGTTGGCTATTGTTTGTGATTTGTGATTTGGTCATTCGAGCGCCAGCATGCAAAACGAACGATTCGATGCGTTGCTCGCTCACGGGCCCGACAACGTCAAACGCGCGTCGATCACTTTATTGATCCGGTCCCGCGACTCGGTCAGGTGTGCCCGCGAGTAGCTGTCGAGTTTGGCCGGTCCGCCCAGCAGGCCGTTGATGCGCTCCGCCAAGGCGGACAGCTCGGCATAGGCGATGGTCTGGCAATCCTCGGGCGCGCTGGTTCGTCCCATGGCCAGGTTCGACAGCCGCACCAGGAAGTTGCGCTGCAGGTTGCGTCGCAGGCTGTTAATGGCGGGCTTGCGATTGGTGAACTCGCCCTCCTTCACGTTGTCGACCTCGGCGAAGACGGCGTGCGACAATCGCTCAATCAGTTCGGCGGTGGTCAGCACGTCCTGGTCGGCGGGCACCTTCAGCTCGGTGTCGTGAATGCGTTCCAGGGTCACCGGCGACAGCAACTGTTCCAGAATACGGCTCTGAAACTGCAGAATCGAGTCGTGCAGCGGGAAGTCCTTGCGGCTGTTGCCCTCGACTCCCCAGTGATTCCAGTTCACGGTGCCGAACTGGTTGAAAATCTCGGGCGGGAATTGATACGCCTCCGCGCCGAGGACGTTCTGTTCGATCAGCGCGAGCGCCTCGCGTTGCTGTTTCACGTCGACCGGCTCAATCGGCAGCCGTGCGTCCTTGTCCCCCTTGTGGCTGCGAGTGGTGCGAAGACCTCCCACGTACCGAGAGGCAAAGTACATGCTCTGCCCCTGCTGGCCGAGCAGGATGTTGAAGGCCCGACGCGCCTGTACGTAATCGTCGCCGATGGGCGTCATGCGATCGACGAGGCCCGGCACCAGCTCGTTCAAAAGCTGGGCCCGCGTCTGGGCGTATTCGAGGGGGTCGCTGCCGAAGTCGAAGCGGTTGGACGCGGGGTCGGGGTCGATGCCCACGGTGTCTTCGTCGGTGGCGTACGCCAGTTCCGGCTCGCCGCTGCGGGACGCGATCTTCTGAAGCTCGGCGACTTCGCCCTTGGTGCCGCCCGATAGCGCGGTATAGCCGTACTGAATGGCCCAGATGTCGTACGGCCCAATCGTCGGCGTAAAGTAGTCGCCCTGTTGCCAATCCTTGGGCACGATGTTCACCGGGCTGTAATCCATGACCGAGGCCACGATCGGCTGGCCAACCTTGCCGGGATCGTTTATCTCTTTCAGGTTGTAAATGGTACTGGCCTTGAAGTTGTGCCGCAGGCCAAGCGTGTGGCCGACCTCGTGCATGGTCACTTCCTTGAGCCCCTGCATCACGAGCTTCTCTTGCAACTCGGCAACTTGCGCGGCGTCGGCCCGCGCCACCAGAGCGGTGTTGCCCAGGGCAAGCTGCATCGGCATGCCGTGGCTGAGCAGGCAGGAGGGGCTGTCGCCGCCAATGCCCATCAACCGCGCCAGGTTGGCCGTTTCGGGGTTGTCGGGGTCGATCACGCCACCGGTCATCAGCGCCACGCTTTGCGGGGTGAACGTGTCGAACTCCTCTTTCCAGTACTTGAGAAAGTCGGCGTCGAAGATGATATCGGCGTCGAGAATCTGTCCCGTATGCGGATTCACCCGCGAGGGGCCCATGGCGAAGCCGGCACTGGCCGTGATCCAGCGGAACGTGTTGTAGTTGATGTCCTCGGCATCCCACTCGGCGTCGTCGGGCTGCTGGCGGACTTCGATGGCGTTGAGCCAGCCGGCCGCCTCGAAAGCCTTGTTCCACTCCTCGATGCCTTCGCGGATCGGTTTGCGATACTTGAAGGGGACAGTCTTCTCAATCCAGAAAACGATCGGTTCCTTGGGGGGCGTGGGGCCGTCGCCGGCTCCGGGAGGCTTTTGCAACTGCCAGCGATTGATGTAGCGGACGAAGTAATCGCGCTCGCCCTGCTTCGAGTAATCTTTTACCGCGGTGAGAAAGTAGCCCACGCGGTCGTCGGCCAATCGCGGCACGTAGCCGGTGTTGGACAGTCGGCTGATCGAATAGTGGACGTTGATGCCCACGCCGCGCGAGTCGGGCACTTCGTCCAGGTCGAGCTGCCCGCTGGACTGATAGGTGGCGGCGACGGTGAGCTCGATATTGTCCTTGAAACCCTTCACCGCGTCCCAGGTCGACTTCTGCGGCGAGAAGGAGAAGCCGGACAGGGAACGGGAAATCTGCGGCAGGTCGCTCATGAAGACAGGCGACAGGTCGACCAGGTCGCCCCCCTTGGGGCCCTTGGCCGCCACCGGCAAGCTGAACAATACGCTATCGGTGTAGGCGTTGTGAACGGCGGTCGCCTCGGGGGTGTTCTTGTCGGCCGTGAACCGCACGTTCTTGCGGATCACCTGCACGTTGTCGTCGACCTTGCGAAAGCTCCACAGCCAGTCGTCGCCGAATCCCCAGCTCATGCCGCCCAGAAGCTGCCCTCGGCCGATGCCGCGCGAGATCGAGATGAGCACGATGAACTCGCTGGAGTAGTCGGGCCCCTGTAGCTCTGCGAACAGATGGTTATCGTGGCGGTAGAGCTTGATCATGCCCTCGATCGGCTTGGCGTCCTTCAGAATCGCCGCGTGCTTGGGGGCTTGCTGCTGGCTTGCATGACCACTGCTTGTGTCCTTGGACGACTGCTGCTCGGCGTCCTCGGCGACTTCGGGGGTCGACGCCGACGCGCCGTTCGAGTCGTCGCTGGTCGGCTTGGGATCCGTCTCCTGGGCTCGGACGGGAAGAGCAAGCGCCGTCGTGGCGAAGATCAACAGCGCGGCAAGGTGGTGCAGATACGACCGCATGGTTCGATAGCCTTCCGGGAATGAGGGGTGGGTCAAGCAGTGTAGGGCGGGGAGTCGGGATGCGACCGCAGGTTAACTCGCGGTTGGCGGCCGGGTTGGACAATATTGGCGGCTCGTCAAATATACCCCAACCTCCCTCGCTTTCGATATGCTTGCTACGGTTGTCCGCCGCTGGCGGTTCGGGCCTCATTTGGCCTAACGTCGGTTGTGGAGGCGGCTTGCGTCGACCCAGCCAGCGGCCACCCTATGATTCTACGCCTGAACGGGGCGCCGGATCAATCGAGCAAAGCCGTTTGGCGTACGGTTTTCCCGAGCGCGGGCGAAGTCCTGGGTTGGCTGGTGGATGCGTCTGGAGTGCATGTGCCGGGACGCCGATGTGCCGCGCGGCGGCATCGCCGCGCGGTAACTTTGCCCGCGCTTTCGGCATTATGCCGATTGTGCAGGTTGCCCCACGCTATGTTCCGGTCGGTACGAGGCCTGGGAGAATGGTCACAACGCCGTGCCGCATCCCCCGAAGGGCGGCGCCACCGGCTGCCGCGAGGAGTCGAGGTAGAATCAGCGACATGTCGTTGACTTCAGATGTAGCCACCGTCTTGTCGGCGTATCCGTCTGATTGTCGGCCGGAAAGGGTCGAGTCGCTGGAATCGGCGGGCGGGTTCAGCGGCGGGGCGCTTTGGAAGGTGGCGGCGGCGCGGGGGACGCTGTGTTTGCGGCGATGGCCGAAGGAACGGCGCGAGGGCCGGCACATCCAGACGATCCACGCGGTGCTGCGGCACGCGTGGCAGCAGGGTTTTTCTAGCGTGCCGGTTCCGATTCGGGCTCGCGACGGTGCGACGCTGATCGAGCGCGGCGGGTGCTACTGGGAGCTGGCACCCTGGATGCCGGGCGAGGCGACGTTTCACGCCGATCCGAATGCCGCACGGTTGGCGGCGGCAATGCAGGCACTGGCCAAGTTCCATCTGGCGGCGGCGACGTTTTCCAATGCGCGGTCCGCGCCGGCGCCTTCGCCAGGAATCGCAATGCGGCTGGAGCGACTGCGTGCGCTTCAAGAGCGCGGGTGTGCGGCGATCGAAGCGTCACTGGCCAATGGGCGAGCTGGCGGTGCGTTGCTTGCGGAATTGCATCCGATCGCTCGACGCGCGCTGGAGCTGTTCCGCTTGTGTGCGCTACTGGTCGAGAATCGGCTTGCGGCGGCGACGGCGGTCGTGGTTCCGCTTCAACCCTGCATCCGAGACATCTGGCACGACCACGTGCTCTTCACGGGCGAGGCGGTCACGGGCATCATCGACTTCGGCGCGATGCGAACCGATTGCGTCGTTACCGACGTAACGCGGCTGTTGGGCAGCCTGGTCGGCGACGACGAAAGCGCCTGGAAATCGGGCTTGGAGACGTACGGCGCGGTGCGCCCCCTCACACCGGCTGAGTCAGGGCTTGTGCCAGTGTTCGACCAGAGCGCGGTGCTGCTTTCGCCGATGAACTGGCTCGAATGGCTCTTTGTCGATCGGCGGCAGTTTGAACAACCGCAGCGAGTGCGTGAGCGGCTCGATGTAACGATGCGGCGGCTGGAACATCTAAGCGTAAAGGTGAACCGCGGGGCCAATTGATACGTACGCGGTGGAGGCGACGCGGCGGTAGTGAGTGGGTCGTTGCGCGGCGGCGGAAGGTTTCGTGCGGCAGCTAACATTCGGTGGGGTCCGCAAACGCCACATGAATGTGGCGGTTTTCGGTTCGCGTTGACCCCCGTTTGCGAGGAAACGTAGAATAAGAGGCAGCCGTCGACGGCACGCCCTCCGACCGATACTTGTGGAGCAGTGAGTCCCTATGCAAGGTAGCCGGGTCAGATCGGATACGCATTTCTTCGGCCGGATTTCGCGCCGCGCGACGCCACATCTGTTCTTCCTGGCAGTCGTGGTGTCGCTGTTCGTCTCCGCCATTACGCTTGCGGTTTCGCCCTCCGGAGAAAACGCCGCGCGTGCACAAGACAAATCCAACGCGTCGTCGATCGATTCATCCGGCGGCGGCCAACTCAAGCTCCCCTCGCAGCTTCAGATTCCCGGTTTGTCGGGAGGCTTCCCCGGGGGCGGCGAACTGGAGCTCTTCGCCAGTTTCACAGTCGCCGAGAGGGGGCGCGACGGTGAATTGTCGGTCACGGCCCGGATGCTGCCGGACTGGCACATCTACTCACTGACCCAGGCCCGTGGCGGACCGATGCGAAGCGAATTGTCGGTAGCGCCATCGAGCGAGTTCGAGCTGACGGGCAAGTTTCGACCCGACCGCGAACCCCATGCGCGGCGGGTGCAAGAGTTTCGCGTGCCGGTCGAGGAACACGAAGATCAAGTCATTTGGTCGGCGCCAATCCGTCTTGCGGAAGGCGTCGATCCACAATCGCTGAATATCCACGTCCGCTACGACGGCCAAGTGTGCAGCGACGTAGGTGGCTGCATTCCCCAGGAAAACGTGCAGCTTGTGGCCGAGTTCGCCGGGTACACCAGCACGGGTGGCGAGTACCGGGCCGACAAGTCGCACGTCACCATCCTGGGGCACGTCGTGCCGGCCGTTGCCGCGCCGGGAAGCCGCGTCAAACTCGTGCTCGCGGCGGCGCCGGACGACAAGTGGCACGTCTATGCCCGCCAGGAGAAGCCCAAGGCCGCCGATGCGATCGGCTCGCGACCGACGCTCATCACGCTCACCAGCACCGGCAACTTGAAAGCCGGACCGATCGTCGTATCGGCCGACCCGGTTGAGGAAGAAACGGGGCTGAGCTTCGAACCGCTGCTGTACTACTACGACAAGCCAGTGAGCTGGACCATCGAGTTCGAAGTGCCCGAGGACGCCAAGCCGGGCGAGCAGACAATCGCCGGCATCATCGGCTACCAGACGTGTCAGCAGTCGTGTGATGCCCCGACCGCCGCGCGATTCAAGGTGACGGTCGAAGTAGGCTCCGCGCGCGGCGCGGCCGAGCAGCCCATGTCGTTCACGCCGGCGACCTACGAGGAGGCGGAGGAGGAAGTGGTGCGTGCCGCCCGGACGTCTGCCTTGGACGCGCAGCCGGGGGATTTCTACGCTCGGCTGTTCTCCCAACTTGGTTTTATCCAGGCCGACGAACTTTGGCACCATCAGCATGTGCCGGGGCTGACGCTCAGCGGTGGATCGCTGGCCGTGGTCGCGATCGCTCTGGCGATCGTGGTGAGCTTTTTGGGCGGCATGATCCTGAACGTCATGCCGTGCGTGCTGCCTGTGATCGGACTCAAGGTAATGTCGTTCGTTCAGCAGGCAGGCGAGAGCCGGTGGCGGATACTGAGCCTGAACCTGTGGTACTCGCTGGGCATGCTGCTGGTGTTTTGGACGATCGCCACCGTGGCGGCCGCACTGCACCTGGCGGGCGAAACCTTCGCCTGGGGACAGCACCTGGGCGACGTGCGATTCGCCATCCCGTTGGTGGGCGTGGTGTTCGTCCTGGGGCTGTGGTTGCTGGGCGTGTGGGAAATCCCCATACCCGGGTTCGTGGGGGGGACAACCGCCAGCCAACTGGCGCAAACGGAAGGGCCGGTGGGGGCCGTGTTCAAGGGCGCCATCGCCACGGTGCTGGCGACCCCGTGCAGCGGTCCGTTCATCGGATTGGCGGTGGGCATCGCCGTCATCGCGCCGATCTGGCTCAACTACCTGCTGTTCACGTTCATGGGGCTGGGCATGGCGGCGCCGTACCTGTTGATCGGCGCGATTCCCGGTCTGATCCGCGTTCTGCCCAAACCCGGGCAATGGATGGATACGTTCAAGCAGGTGATGGGCTTTGTGCTGTTGGCGACCGTAGTGTGGATATTTTCGTTCCTCGAATCGAGTTACCTGGTGCCGACGCTGGTACTCTTGATGGCGCTCGGTTTCGGCTGCTGGCTCGTGGGTCGCGTGCCGGCGGGCGCCGAGTTGTTCGAGAGGCTCAAAGCATGGGCCGCCGCGCTGTTGCTGATTGCGGCAGTGTCGCTAGTGCTATTCGCTCGCGGGAAATACGTCGTGCCTGCGGTCTCGCTGATTGCGGGAATTGGAGTAGGCGGCTGGCTGGTGCTGAAAACGCGCAAGCTTGCCGCGCGGGGACGTACATTCGGGTGGATCACGGGCGTGTTGATGATCGGCGTGGCGGCAGTGGTGGCCTATGTCGCGATCATGTCGGCCTCGCTTCCGTGGCAGCCCTTCTCGCGGGCCGCGCTGGAGGAGCATCGGCGGGAAGGGAGCGTCGTGCTCGTCGACTTTACGGCCGACTGGTGCCTGACCTGCAAAACGAACGAGACGGTAGCCCTCAACACGCGCAAGACGAAGCGAGTGGTCGACGCACTGGGCGTGGTAACCCTGAAGGCCGACAAAACACAGCGCACCGGGCCGGCGGTCGAGGAAGTGGACCGCCTGCTCGTGGAGCTGGGGAACGACGCCAAGGCCATTCCCTATTACGCCGTTTACCCGATCGACGGCGGCGAGCCGATTGTCTTTGGCGGTCGCCTGATAACGGAGGCCGAGGTCATCGAGGCGCTGGAGCGCGCCGCCCAAACGGCTCCTTCTTCCGGCCAGACGGCGATGACTCCGTAGCCGCGGTCACTGACTTATCGCCACGCGACGCCTTGTGGGCCTTCGATCGCCTCGCCGATGATCCAGCTCTCCACGCCGCTGTCAGCGAGCATGCGGCGGATGTTCTCGGCGTAGTACGCGCTCACCACCAGCGCCATCCCTACGCCCATGTTGAACACGCGATCCATTTCCTCGTCGGCCACGCTGCCCAGCTTCTGCAGCCAGCCGAAGATCGGCGGCACCTGCCAGCTCCCGCGATTGAGAACGATTTGCACGCCCGCCGGCACGATGCGCGAAAGATTCTCCGCCAGTCCGCCGCCGGTGATGTGGGCCAAACCGTGCACGACGCTCTTGACCTTGTAGTACGCCAGCACTTGGCGCAAGGAGCGGGCGTAGATGCGCGTGGGCGTGAGCAGCGCCTCGGCGACGGTTTGGTCCAGCTCTTCGACGTTGCTCTCGGTGGTCAGCCCGGCCATGTCGAACACGATTCTTCGCACGAGGCTGTAACCGTTGGAGTGCAGGCCGCTCGATGCGGCGCCGATCACCACGTCGCCCGGCACGATGGTCGATCCGTCGATTATGTGTCGCCGTTCGACAACGCCGACGCAAAAGCCCGCCAGGTCGTACTCGCCCGCACGGTACAAGTCGGGCATGATCGCCGTTTCGCCGCCCAACAATGCGCAGTCGGCCTCGATGCAGCCGTTGCTCACCCCCTCGACGATCTTCTCCACAAGGGCCGGGTCGTCGCCCGGCAGCGCCACGTAGTCGAGAAAGAACAACGGCTCGGCCCCGCAGCAAAGGGCATCGTTCACGCTCATCGCCACCAGGTCGATGCCGACCGTATCGTGCACGCCCGCCGCCTGTGCGACCTTGATCTTCGTTCCCACGCCGTCGGTGCACGAGACGAGCACGGGGTCGCGATAGTTGCGGGCGAAAAGGCGGTTCGAAAAGTCGAGGGCGAACAGGCCGGCGAATCCGCCGTCCAGCCGCATCACGCGCGGCGAGAACGTGCGGTGCATCAGGCGCGGCAAGCGGGACATCGCCTGCCCATACAGGTCGAGGTCGACACCGGCATCCTTGTAGGTAGCACCCGACATGAGTCAACAACTGGATTAGCTGGATCAGCGGAAGAGGAGACGCTTGGGATTCAGCGCAACTACGAGCGCGATTCTACGGGCCGGCACGCGATACTGTCAACGAAGGCAGCGACGTGCGAGCAGCCATCTGCCTCGTAGATTTGGGAGTTGCTTTGGGATATGCTTATCGCAGGCAATGTGACTGCCCGGCGGCGGCCGGCGACAATCCGCAACCGGGTTGGCGAGAGCACAGGGAGCGAAATAATGGCAGCCACGCATCGTACAAAAGCCACGTTGCGTCGCAGGGCGGGCGTCCTTCTCGCGCTGTTGGCCCTGGCGTGCATGTTTGCTCCGCTCTTCACGGCGTCGTCAGCCGATGCGCCGGCGGCAGACGCAAAGCCCTCCGCCTACGCACCGGTCAAGGACTTGCTGGACCAGGTCGAGTACTTCGTGGCCCAAATCGAGGAGGACCTGGCCGACGCCGACGACTACACCGAGTACAAGCAGGACCGCGTGGCCAAGGACGCCAGCACGTTGGCGGTGTTGGGTCTGGTGCTCGGTATGCACGACCAGGACAATCCGCTGAAGAACTCCGCACCGTCGCTCATCGCGGCCGCGGAGGACCTGGCGGCCAGCTCCGCGGACCACGGCCAGGCGAAGGCGGCCCTCGAAAAGGTGAAGAAGACCCTCGAGCCGGCGGCCGAGGGAAGTGCGCTCAAGTGGAAGTCGGTCGGCGATCTGCCGCAGCTTATGAAGCAGGTGCCCATCGTCAACAACAACCTCCGCCGCGGCGTTACGGGGCGGCGGTTCGATCGGACGGTCGACCGCAACGCCGGCTACGCCGCGACTCTGGCCGCCATCGCCCAGGCGACCGCCAACGACACCATCTACTGCAGCGACAAAGAAGACGAAGCGGAATGGATGAAGATCAGCACCGCCCTGCGCGATGCCGCAGCCGAGGTGAACGTGGCGGTACGACGTGGCGATCAAGAGGCCGCCACCGAAGCGCTGGGGCGCGTCGTGGTTACGTGCGATGCGTGCCACCATCGATTTCGTGATTAGCTCTTGCTTGCCGCGACTTGCGTTGGCCGGGTCTTCGCCGTGGGGCAAACTCCGGCGAACTCAGGGAAAGGTGGTTGGGGAGGACTGCATCGCATTCGGCACCCTTGTCACGGTTTGCCTGATCCGCAGAGTTTGGCCAGGTGCATTCTTCGTGGCGGCATCCGGCACGTTTCCCAGCGCCGTCGTGCTCTTTGCGGCGGCACGTTCGCCGGTGAGTGGTATGTTTGCTGGTAGGTGCAGCGATCATTCCTCCCCGCGGCGAGCGTGAGTGCAGCCATGCTTATGCGACACGTTCATCCCCAGTATCAATTCAATCACTCCGTTCCCTATGGGGCGCTCGTCCGCGACACCGGCGTGCAATTCGTCGTGTTCAGCCGCTCGGCCACCGCCATGCGGATGCTGCTGTACGACGACGTGAACGACACCGAGCCCGACGAGATCATTCCCTTCGATCGGGAAACGGACCGCTGGGGCGACATCTGGAGCCTGTTCGTTCCGGAAGTCCGCCCAGGACAGCTCTACCATTTCCAAGCAGAAGGGCCCTACGATCCCCAGCGGGGTTACCTGTTCGACGGTCGCGCCCGGCTCATCGACCCCTACGCCAAGGCGCTGGCGGGCTGCTTCCAGCCGGGCGACGACGACCTGATCCGCCCGCCCAAGTGCGTGGTCGTCGATGATCGATTCGACTGGGAGGGCGATCGGCACATGAAGCGGCCGCTGGCCGAGTCGATCATCTATGAAATGCACGTGCGGGGCTTCACCAACAGCCGCTCCAGCAAAGTCGAGCACCCGGGCACGTATTTGGGGGTGATCGAGAAGATTCCCTACTTGAAGTCGCTCGGCGTGACGGCGGTCGAGCTGATGCCCGTGCACGAGTTTCCCATCTGCGGCGTGCTGGGCAACGAGCCGCGGCGGCCCAACTACTGGGGGTACGATCCGCTGGCGTTTTTCGCGCCGCATCGTGGCTACGCCGTGTCGAGCGAGCCCGGCGCGCAGGTCGTCGAATTCAAGCAGATGGTCAAGGCGCTGCACCAGGCGGGCATCGAGGTGATTCTCGACGTGGTCTTCAACCACACGGCCGAAGGCAACGAACTGGGCCCCACGCTCAGCTTCAAGGGCTTGGAGAACCACGTCTATTACATGCTCGAAAACGGCGGCAGCCGCTATCGCAATTACTCGGGCTGCGGCAACACGGTCAACGGCAATCACCCCATTGTGCGGGAGATGATCTTCCACTGCCTGCGGCACTGGGTGCACAACTACCACATCGATGGATTTCGCTTCGACCTGGCCTCGATTCTCAACCGCGACCGCAACGGCGATCTGGTGCCCAACCCGCCGCTGGTCGAAATGATCGGCGAAGACCCGCTGCTGGCCGACACCAAAATCATTGCCGAGGCGTGGGATGCGGCCGGCGCCTACCAGGTGGGCAGCTTCGGCGATTTCCGCTGGGCCGAGTGGAACGGCCGCTATCGCGACGATATGCGCCGCTTCTGGCGCGGCGACACCGGCATGATCGGCGCCTTTGCCACGCGGCTGTCGGGATCGAGCGATTTGTACGAAGCGGGCGGGCGGCATCCTTACTCCAGCATCAACTTCATTACCTCGCACGACGGATTCACGCTCAGCGACCTGGTGAGCTACCGCGACAAGCACAACGAGGCCAACGGCGAGGGAAACCGCGACGGCGAGAACCACAACTTCAGCGAGAACTACGGGGTCGAAGGGCCCACCCGCCGCCGGTCGATCGAAGAGGTGCGGCTGCGACAGATCAAGAACATGCTCACCACCCTGATGCTCAGCCAGGGGGTGCCCATGATCACCGCCGGTTCCGAATGCCGCCATACGCAGCGTGGCAACAACAACGCCTACTGTCAGGACAACGAGCTGTCGTGGCTCGATTGGAAGCTGGTCAAAAGGCACGAGGGACTGGTGCGATTCTGCCGGGCGCTCATCCGTTTTCGCCGCGAGCAGCCGACGGTGCGCCGCAAGCAGTTCCTCACTGGCAAGCCCGCGCGAGAGGGAGAGCTGCCCGATGTGAGTTGGTTCAGCGCGCTAGGCACGGCAGTCGATTGGGGCGGCGACGATCTGACGCTGATCTGCCTGCTCAAGGCGACCGAGCCGGAGGAAGTGGCCGCGGGGCAGCCGGCGGGTCGCGACGTGCTGCTGTTGGTCAATGCCACCACGCTGGCGCGCGAGTTCATTATGCCGCCGCTGGCCAAAACGACGCCGTGGCAATTGTTCGTCGACACGGCCGCCCCAAGTCCCCGCGACGTGTTCCCCGACGACGACGGGCCGCCACCCCCCACTTCCGGCCGGCTGATGCTCCCGCCGCGCTCGCTGCTGTGCTACGTGGCGCGGAACCACATTCCGAAGTAGCGAAAGCGAGTTCGCGGGATATCCGCCACATTGGTGTGAGCACCCGCCGCCAAGTTTCGCCGCGACGCGTAGCGGAGCGCGGCCATTCCGGCGCGGATCACTTGTCGGACTTCACCGTCGTCGTGGCGTCCATGTCGATGGTCGCTCCGCCTTGCTTGCCGGAAACCTTCATCTTCATGTTGGCGCTATTGGTCCAGCCGGTCTTCAGGTTGACGTTCATCGTGCCGGTCATCGTGCCCGCAAACGTTCCCTCGATCTTGCCGTCGACGCCGATGATGGCTTCGTCCTGCGTGCGGTCGAGCAATGTATACGTGGCATCGATGGTCATCGGCGTGGGGCCGCCCTGCTTCATTTTCGCGGTCCACGTGTCGCCGTTGTCCACGGGCTTGTCGGGAAAGTTGGCCACCAACTGGCCGACCTGGTTCTCGGTCTCCTTCAATTGCTGCTTGATCTGCTGTTCGGCACCGGGAATGGCCGCACCCAGTTTCTTCGCCAATTCATCGACGCCCGTGACCTCGGTGACTTTGCCTTGGGGGGTCAACTTCATCGTGAGCGACTGGCCCACCAGCGCCCCGAAACCCGCCGTCAAGGGGTTGTCGTCGCCGTCTTTCTTGGCCGAGTCGAAGTCGAGGGCCACCGGACCGCCGTCCATCTTCATTTTCATACGGTCGTAGGTGAGCTTGACCGTGTGGATTCCTTCGGAATCGACATCCTGCACGTCGAAGCCCATCTCCATGCCCATCGCCATGTTCATCGCGATGGGTTGGTCGCCGATGGCGATTTTCATCTTCATGTCGACGTTCGACGCCGCTTTGCGCACCGTGCCCTTGGGCAGATTCAGCCTGAGCGTGATCTTCTGGCCCGTCGGTGCAGCCGCCTTGGGGGCGCTGGGCTCGTCTTGCGCTCGCGCCGTCGTAACGAGGAACATGCCCAACAACAGAGCGACACACGTCGGTTTCCAGATAGCTCGCATGGGTTTTCACCTTGTGTAAGAAGAAAGCGGTAAGTGCGCCGTGTCGGTACGGGACTGCGCACCCTCGAATAGGTTCAATCCGAAAACGGCTCGGCGAGCCGGAAGAGAGCGCCCATTATTGCCTTGGTAAGGGCAATCTGCAACTGACCCCGTTCACTCCGCCACCCGTCGCGTCAGCCGCCCATGGGGTTCAGGATGGCATCGGTGTAGGGCTTGAGCATGCCCGATAGGGAGAGCGCGATCACGATGCCGACGATCACGATCAGCAGCACCATGATCGACAGACCGATGAACACCAGCAAGGGGGACCCGGAAAGAGGAAACCGTCGCTGCTTTTTTCCGCCGACGCGTTCCAGTCGTTCTTTCGGCGTTTCGTTGAGGGGATGGCCAGGCATGGCAAGGGCACCTCTGGCGGAGACGGCTCCGCGGTTCTGATCCGCTTCTCGTGGCCTGGGCGCGGATTGGTCAGATGGCGCCTTGGCCGACGTGGAAGTTATGGGCATCATATATCCCGAGGCACGAGATGTAAACGGATCGCCGGCGGCGACGGACTTGGTAAACATCGGAAGTCGGAGGTCGGAAATCGGAAGGCGGAGTGGGGAGAACAGGGAGTGCAGTGCTTGCTTGTCGTCTATGCGGAGGCTGCATCGTGCCCATGAAGAATCTGTTCGAGCCGCTGCCTGCGCCTTCGCCCGACGAGCACGTCGACGTGTTGGCACGGGGAAGCGAATTCCGTCTCGAGCGCATCGTATCGATGGGCCACGCCACGCCGCCGGGCCAGTGGTACGATCAGCCGCGCGACGAATGGGTTGCGCTGCTCTCCGGCTCGGCACGGTTGCGATTCGAAGACGAAGCCGATCCAGTCGCGATGCGGCCGGGCGATTGGATGTACATCGCGGCCCATCGGCGGCATCGAGTCGAAGCGACCGATGCAAACGGGCCGACGGTGTGGTTGGCGCTGCACTATGAGCCGTAGATGCAACGTGGCGCCAACCATGCCTCCGGCCTGCCGGCCGGGGCTATTGTCGCGTTGAGCGGTATTCAGTCGCTGTCCACCGCTTGCGTTGCGGCTCGCGGCATTCAAGAATGGAGCCCGGATTCTGGCAGCGGGGTGGGATTCCGATTTTTCCCTCGTCGACATCGTCCGCTCGCACCGGCTTGTTATTCCCTTGGCATACTCGCAGGAGAACTGTTCATGAACTACGTAGCTCTGGTAGCGTTGGCGGCTGCGGCTGTGCTTTCGACCAATGCGGCGCGGGGTGCCGAACCGAACGTCGCCCACATGGTTTACTTCAAGCTCAAGGAAAGCTCGCCCGAAGCGCGGCAGAAGCTCGTGGAGGCTTGCCAGAAGTATCTGTCGGGTCACGAGGGGACGGTCTACTTCTCGGCCGGCGTATTGGCCGACGACTTCGAACGCGAAGTAAACGACCGCGATTTCGACGTGGCCCTGAACCTGGTTTTCGCCAACAAGGCCGCGCACGACGCATACCAGACCAGCGAGCGTCATTTGAAGTTTATCGCGGAGAACCGCGCCACGTGGGAAAAGGTGCGCGTGTTCGACTCGTACGTGGCGACGGAGAAGTAGGGCGAGAGTTTTACTCAAAGGCGAGGATACGCAGAATGACACTTCCGATCATGGGCACATTCGTGCCGCGCGCCGTGTGGACTTTTTCCGTGGGCCTCGCCCTCTCTGTTTGCACCGGCGCATTTGCTACGGCGCCGCTGCGTGCCGCCGAAGAGTGGAAACCCGCCAAGGGGCCATTGGCGACCCGCTGGACCGAAACGGTCACGCCCAAAAACGCCCATCGCGAGTATCCCCGCCCGCAGATGGTTCGCGATAACTGGACGAACCTGAACGGGCTGTGGCAGTACGCCATCACGGCGGTCGGGGCCGACCAGCCGGTGGAGTTCGACGGAAACATTCTGGTGCCGTTTCCCATCGAGTCGGCGCTGTCGGGCGTGATGAAGCCGGTGGGGGCCGACAAGCAGTTGTGGTATCGCCGCACTTTCGCCACGCCCCAGCGCAGAGAGGATACCCGCCTGCTATTGAACTTCGGCGCCGTCGACTGGCAAGCGCAAGTGTTAATCAACGGCCAACTCGTGGGCACGCATCAAGGGGGCTACGATCCGTTCACCTTCGACATTACCGACGCGCTGCGCGACGCCGACGATCAGGAGATTGTCGTGGTTGTGTGGGACCCCACCGACCAGGGCGACCAGCCGCGCGGCAAGCAGGTCCTCAAACCCGAGGGTATCTGGTACACGGCGGTCACCGGCATCTGGCAGACGGTGTGGTTGGAAGTCGTGCCCGAGCGATACGTGTCCGGCCTGACAATCGTGCCCGACGTCGACAGCGGCACCGTAGCGATCACGGCCAAACTGGGCGGTGCGGCGCGAGTCGAGCCCGATCGCGAGATGCGCGTCGAAGTGCTCGACGGGAGCCGCGCGGTGGCCGACGTGACCGGACCCGCCATTTCGACCATCAAAGTTCCCGTGCCCGACGCCAAGCTGTGGTCGCCCGACGAGCCGTTTCTCTATGACCTCAGAATCACGCTGGCTGGCCGCGACCCCGACACGGTGCACAGCTATTTCGGCATGCGCAAGATCGCGCTGGGCAAGGACGAAGCGGGCGCCAACCGACTGCTGCTCAACGGCGAACCGCTGTTTCAATACGGCCCGCTCGACCAGGGATGGTGGCCCGACGGTTTGTACACCGCCCCCAACGACGAGGCCCTGCGGTACGACGTGGAGATGACCAAGAAGCTGGGCTTCAACATGGCTCGCAAGCACGTGAAGGTCGAGCCGGCGCGGTGGTATTACTGGTGCGACAAGCTGGGGCTCTTGGTGTGGCAGGACATGCCCAGCGGCAACAACGCGAGCTTCCAAGGGCAGCGGAACTTCGAGCGGGAACTGGCGGCGATGATCGACGCGCGGAGCAATCACCCTTCGATCATCATGTGGGTCCCTTTCAACGAGGGTTGGGGGCAGCACGACACGGGGCGGATCGTGGAGTTCGTTCGCCAGCGCGATCCCTCGCGGTTGGTTAACAACGCCAGCGGCTGGACCGACGCCAGCACCGGCGACGTACACGACATTCACTCTTATCCGGGCCCGTCGGCACCGGCTATCGAGGAGAAACGGGCGGCCGTGCTGGGCGAATTCGGCGGCTTGGGACTGCCGGTCAAAGGGCACACGTGGCAGGACGAGAAGAACTGGGGCTATCGCAGCTTCACGACGCCCGAGGCTCTCACCGACGCCTATGTCGAACTGCTGACGCGGCTGCGGCCGCTGATTGGCCAGGGATTGGCGGCCGCCGTCTACACGCAAACCACCGACGTGGAGATCGAGGTCAACGGCCTGATGACGTACGACCGCGAGGTCTCCAAGATGGACCCCGACACCATCGCCTCGGCGGCGGCGAAACTTTATCTGCCACCCCCCTCGGTCGAGGTCGTGGTTGCCACCTCGGAGCACGAGCCGCAATCGTGGCGCTACACGCTCGAACAACCGGCTGACGGCTGGGAGAAGGCGGACTTCGACGACGCCAAGTGGGACAGCGGCCCCGGCGGTTTCGGCCGCGCCAATACGCCCGGTACGGTGGTGCGCACCGAGTGGCACACGGACGACATCTGGGTCCGCCGCACGTTCGAGCTCGACGAGCCTCCCGCCGAAGCGCACCTGTTGATCCACCACGACGAGGACGCCGAGGTGTACATCAACGGCGTCCGCGTCGCGGAGCTCAAGGGCTACACGACCGCCTACATCGTGTACCCGCTGTCGGCCGAAGCGCAAAAGGCGTTTCGCGCCGGGCGCAACGTGCTCGCGATCCACTGTCACCAGACGGGGGGCGGGCAATACATCGACGCGGGAATTGTGAACCTGGTCGAAGCAAAGTAATGACCTATTCGCGATACATATCGGTGAGGTCGATTCGCAAACCGTCGGTCGTACGACGTAACTTCGCCTGAGTCACTGTGGTTTCACTATCGCCTAAGGCCGTCATTGTTACAATGGCAATGTCGCCTTGCACATCTACTTTCGTCACGTTGCCCAAGTCGCTTGGGTTGGGTAGCGTGAATCCGCCGAAAGCTTGGCTCCAGACAAACACATCGGCAATTAAGGCTTCCTTTTCGGGAATCGCCCTGGCTAACTCGCGTACGGCTTGATCGCGTTTTTCTCCGAATGGATGTTCGGCCAACTCGGCGAGCTGCTGCTGCGTGATGCCGTGACGCGCAAGGACCTCATAAATCGGGCGAGTCAATGCTTCGGCTTCCTGGGAAATCGCAGGATTCGAGAGCACTGCGGATTGTCGCTGAGCTTCGATCCCAACGCAAAGACTCAGCAACCGAGTGGCGGCAGCTTCGTTTGTTTCCGGCGTGAAGCACGCATAGAACGTCTTCCACTCCTCGTTGAGCGCTGCGTTGTTAGCACGCTCGATTATGCGCTCGGGTCTATCGGCGCGATCACTATCACCCAGACTCCGGGATGTGTGCTGAGAATCGTTGGCCGGTTGACGCTGCGGCTGCGTTTCCTCTTGCGCAGCGTGATCCGGCTGTGCACCGGACGAACACCCGCAAATTATAGCAAGGCAGAATAAGGCAAACGCCACCAGTACGGTCTGAACGCGAGGTTGGATTCGCGACACGCCGATCCTCCCATTGGGCAGTGCTTTGCTGATTGATGGGACTTCAGATTGGATTTGGGGCTGTTTCTTGCGGGATTTGGACTTGTCCTGATTGCGTTGCGCCGTTCACCCGCCGAACATTTGGGCCATGTCGATCTTCCAACCCTTGGCCGTTCTGCGCAGATTGACTTGCGTGTCGAAGCTCCGGCCGTCGACCGTGGCCGTGGTGGTCACGGTGGCGCGGTCGCCCTGCACGTCGGCGCTCTTGATCGTGCCCGAGACGTTGACGGATGGTGACCTTGCGGACTGCGTGGTACCGCTGTTGTAGGCCAGCACGTCGGCCATGAACGCCTCCTTGTCGGGGATCGAGGCGACCGTGTCGCGAATCGCTTGCTCTTTTGCAGCGCCGGGCAACAACCTGGCAAGCTCCGACAGACGCTGCTGCGTAATACCGTGTTTGGCCAGCAGATCGTAGAGCGGCTTGGTTTGGGCGTCGACTTCCTTCGAGACAATCGGGCCACCCAGCGTGGCAAGTCCCCTACCCATCTCCACCATCAAGCTTGTCTCGAGCGATTGCCGCGCTGCAGCCTCGTGCGTCTCCGGAGTAAAGCAGGAGACGTACGTTTTCCAGTCCTTGTTTTCCAAGGCCGTGCCGGCGCGCTTGACGACGGTCTCCGGTGATTCGATGAGCGAACAGCCGGTCGTTCCGCCGACACATAGCAGAAAGAGCGGCGCAAGCAAGCGGATTGGGTGACTTCGCAGTCGCGACATAGAGTACCTCCGAATAGCTCGTGGAGCTGCGCCGCTTAGAACTCGCGCGGACCTGACAATGGAAGGCGGCGCGGAATCGGTCGTTCAATTCTCGGTGCGACTGCGATCGGCGGTGCATCGACCGTCGCGGCTTCGGGCAATCCAGCCTCGAGTGGCCCCGCATCAATTGGCGTCGCATAAACCGGGTGCGATTCCCACTGCTTGGGGCCGGTCTGCACTTGCCGCTGTCCGATCGGCTGCGGCACCGCGTCGTAGTAGGGATATCCCCAGATGTCGCCGGGCACCAACGGCCACGGCTCGAAGACGTCGGGCAGACCCGGCCAGGCGCGATTCGGGTATCGGGTGTAAACGCTCGATCGGCCCGTGGCGTAGATGTAGTCGAGGCTGGGGGGATCGCGGTAGTAGATCGTTTGCCCGTAACCGGGCGCTATCGCGATGCCGCCGGCGGGAAAGCCGGCAAACCACTTCATGCGGTCGATCGTGGCAAGCTGCGTGGCGATGGCCTGTCGCCGCCGCGCTTCGTGATAGTAGTAGGCGTCGCGCCCCGCGGTCAACGCATCGTACGGTTCCGGCGGCTCCGCGGCCTGCGCCACCGAAATGGACAACCAACACGAAGCCACAGCTCCCAAGAGAACAGAGCGCACCATGATTCGACACATGACGATCAACCTCTTTGAGCGTCCGAAGTCAGTTGTCAGTGCGGCTCCACATAGGTCCTATAGGTCGTATAGGTCCTATGGGTCCATTTTCTCCTGCCCCTAACTGAAAACTGAACACTGCGAACTGAAAACTATCGCCCCGTGTCGTCGTGCGACTCCTCGAGAATCTGCGCGTACGCCTTGCGGGCCACCTCGAACGCAGCCGCCGCATCCTCGCGTTCGCTCCCGCGGATTCTTCCCTTCTTTGCGTTCCAACAGACGTCGACCGCATCCAAGCACCACTTGGCGCTTCGCTTGCTGGCGCGAATCGGTTTGCCGTCGACCTCGACAAACACCGGGTTGGTGTGCGAGCTGGGCAAAATGCGCAGGGCGACCCAGCTCGATCGCTCGGGCGTGTAGTCGAACGTCAGGTCCCGCGGCGTACCGTCGGCTTCGATCTCTTGCCGCGCGACGGCCTCGCCGTTAACCACCAGCTCAACGGGCACCTTGCGCGTGTTGCCGATGCGGGCGCGTTCGACGTGCCAGTAGGGCTTCTGGTCGAGCGGCCGTCGGCGGATGTTCTCATTGGGCTTTTCTTCCAACAGGGCGGCGGCAGTGACCGTGATCTTCAGCGGCTCGCCGGCCGCGGTCGCCAACACACTGGCTCGCCCGCCGTCCCCTTTCTCGCCGACTCCCAGGCCATCGACCGTAAAGTCGACCAGGTGGCTCAGGCCGTCGCTGCAATAGCTGCGGCCGTCGCGCACGCCGTAGATCCACTTGTCGTAGTCGATGGGTGGCTTGTCGTCGAGCTTGACGTAAACGCGGCCCAATCCCACGCGCTCGCCGTAAATGCAGGGGAAGTCAGTCTCGCCGCTGATGCGGCACGTGTATCCGCAATTGAGTGTGTGGTACCACACGTTCAACTCCCAGACGCTGGGCGTATCGACGGCCGAAATGAAATCGCACACGTCGTGCACCACGTCGACAACGTACTCGTTGGCGCCGATGCCGTCGAAGGGGGGCATGTTGTAGTTGGGCAGCTCGTTGCCCGGCACCGCGAGCCCCCAGCCGCTGTGCGAGAAGCCGACAACCGCACCTTGCTCCTTTCCCCACTTGAGCACGGGCAGGTCCCAACTGGGCCACTCCTCGATGCGAGTGGTTCCCGGAAAGTCGTCGTCGGTCAGTCGCAGCAGGCACAAGTGGCCCGCGTGCGAGCTGGGGAAGCCCGACACTTCGACGTCGTACCGCATCAGGTAGTTGGGGGTCGAAAGCTTGTTGACCCCACCCTCGAAGAACTCCTTCTGGGCATACCAGCAGGGTCCCCACGAGAGCACGCAGCCCACGTTCAGGTCTTCACCCAGAATGTGCCGCATCATGTCGGCGGGCGTAACCCCCTCGGTGGGATTCTCGTAGTGGGCGCATCCGGCGGCGTGCACGTGATGGTCTCCCGAGTACCAGCCCATGTCGGCGATCTTGATCCACCGCTCGAGACGGAAGGTCTCTTTGTGCTCATCGGCTTCCGGCACGGTGATGGTGCGCTCGAGGATGCGGTATTCGGGTCCGCGGGTGTACGTGACCTGGTACTCGCCCGGCGGCAGAAGCACCGACTCGCCGCTGTGTCGGTAAATCTGGTCGTGGAAGAAGAAGTCGGGAGCGAGACGGCGGGCCCGCGCCGGGTACACGCGCCCCTTGGCATCGCGGATGACGAACTGGCCCGTGGTGGGAGTGCCATCGTCGTCGAGCACCTCCAATTCGATAGGCACCGCCGGCTGGCACTCGAACAGCACGGCGATCTCATTGCGAAAACCCAGGTCTTGGGTGCCCTGGCCCACGTCGAAGCTGAGCTTGGCTTCGCGCTTGCCGCGGTCGCGGCTATACAGCTGCACGATGCGGTATTCCAGAGCCAGCCCCGAAAGCGACTTGGCCAGCGGTTGGTTGTCGTACATCTCCAGGTCGAGCCAGCGGGACGACACGTCGTCCGGCTTGATTTCGATCGCCGGGTCCGGACTGCCGCTGGAGCGCTTGTAAAGCGGGGCGGCATTGGGACTGTGTGCCTTGAGCTGCGCCGTAATGCCCGCTTCGTTGTGCACCTTGACCAGGAACACGCGCCAACCCTGTTCGACGAGCTGCTTGGGCGCGGTGCCCGGGGCCACTTTCACGCGGCTTTCCGCGTTGATGTTGACACCGGCCAGCGCCAGTGGGTCGAGCACCTTCTGGATTGTCGCGACGGCCTTGGCGTCGTCGGTTTGCTTCAGTGCGGCGTCGAGTTCGGCCGTCTGCTCGTCGGTCAGCGGCTGACCCAGGAAGTCGAGGGCTTGGACCACGCGTTCGACCTGCGCCTTGAGCGGCTGGGCTTCCACGCCGGCCACGACCGGGAGCGGATCCGACTGCTGCGCGGCAAGTTGCCCCATGAAGAGGGCCTGGACGGCGATTGCCAGTGTGAGTGTGGTACAGGTTCGCATGACAGTCCCCCTGATGCGTGAGCGGCGGTTGCGTGAGCCGCACTTGTGTGAGCTGCAAATCGGGCACATCGGCGCCAACTATCTTGCGCATTGTTTTGCGCCGGACGCAAGCAGTTTGACGGCTCAATTCTGCATTCCGGTTGCCAAACAGCCACATTCGTTGGCAATGCATTTGAGTTCCGCTTCGACATCGGAATTTAGGCCCCCGCTTTCGGCTTTCCGCTTTCTGTTCCCATTGACATGCCGCGGCCCCTCCCGGCGTGACGGGACTGGCGGTTGGACGCAACACTGAAAATGCTTGCATACATCAGCGGGTTTTGATATATGGGGCATTGTGGCTCGGCGTGCGGGCATGGCGAGATTGATCGCGATGCGCGCTTGCCGGGGCACGGAACCGATGAGGTCAGTCGACAAAAGCCGGGAGATCCGACGTGTTGACGCTGCTCGATAGCCGCTGCCGGTTGGGACGCCGCGATTTTCTCAAAGTCGGCAGTCTGGCCCTCGGCGGCCTCTCGCTTCCCGGGCTGTTGGCGGCGCGCACCCGGGCTTCGCAGGGCGGGCGTCCCGTACACGACAAGTCGGTCATCTTCCTGTTTTTGCACGGCGGCCCCAGCCAGACCGAAACCTTCGACCCCAAAATGACCGCCCCCACGGGCATATGCAGCGTGACGGGCGAAGTGGCCACGTCGCTTTCTGGAGTCACTTTCGGCAGCACGTTTCAGAAGTTGGCGCCGCTGGCGAATCGCCTGGCGATCGTGCGGTCGTTCCAGACCGGCGACGGCAATCACGACATCAAGCCCGTGGTGCACTCCAGCACGCTGGGCGCGAACATGGGGTCGCTCTACGCCCGCGTGGCGGGCACGAACGATCCGCGCACAGGCATGCCGACCAACGTGGCGCTTTTTCCCCGCGCGGTCGACCCGGAAACCATGCCGCCCGTCGAGAGCTTTGGCAAGTTCTGGTCGACCGGGCCCTTGGGGAGCGCCTACGCGCCGTTCATTCCGGGCGGGTCGGGCGAGTTGCAAAGGAGCATGTCGCTGGAAATCGGGCGCGATCGGCTCGAAGATCGCCGCAGCCTGCTCACGCAGCTCGACCGATTGCAGCGCCGCATCGATTCGGGCGGATTGCTCGAAGGGACCGATCGCTTTCAGCAGCAGGCGTTCAGCACGATCCTGGGCGGCGTGGCCGACGCCTTCGATCTGTCGAAGGAGAATGCCAAAACCATCGAGCGCTACGATACGGCGCCACTGGTTCGTCCCGAGGCCATCAGTCGCGCTTGGAACAACTACGAGCGGTATGTCGACAACGCCAAGACGCTGGGGCGCCTGCTGCTCTTGGCGCGGCGGCTGTGCGAGGCGGGCTGCGGCTTCGTGACGGTAACCACCAACTTTGTATGGGATATGCACGCCGACTCGAACAACGCCGGCGTCGACGAGGGAATGCAGTACACCGGCCTGCCGCTGGACCACGCTCTATCGGCTTATATTAAAGACGTGGAGTCTCGCGGGCTCGACGACAAAATTTTGCTCGTGGTCAGCGGCGAAATGGGGCGGACCCCCAACGTCAACAATCGCGGCGGCCGCGATCACTGGGGCAATATCACGCCACTGCTTTTGCACGGCGGCGGGCTCAACATGGGTCAGGTGATCGGGCAGTCGTCGCGCAACGCGGGCGAGCCCGCCAGCGAGCCCATCACGATTCCCAACTTGCTGGCCACGATTATGAATACGTTGCTGGACGTGGGCCAGGTGCGCATCCAGCGCGATCTGCCGACCGACGTGGCACGGGCCATTTCGAGCCACGAGCCCATCCCGGGTTTGTTCTGATCCCTCACGGCACAGGCACGCTGAGTTTCTCGGCCAATCGCACGAGCTGGCCCCAATTCTCGTCGTCGATCGCGATGCCGCGCGCCTGCCGTTCGGCCAGAGCAGCCCGTTCCGGGTCGCCGGGGAGCAGAATGCGATTCACCCCGTTGAGTCGCGGGCACGAACGCACATAGTCGACAAGCTGTTGCACTTCGGCGGCGAAATGATCGGCGCCGCCAAACGCCTCGGGATCCAGCAGCATCATGAACACGCAGTTGCCTTTCTTGGGGTAGGGTACTTCGCGGGCACACAGCCCGCCGGAGAGGGCGCCGGTGAGAACCTCGATCATCAGGCCGAGCCCGAAACCCTTGTATGCCTGAGGACCGCCCATCGGCAGGATCGAGCCGGGGGGATCGGCGTAGAGGGCATTGGGATCGGTGGTGGGGCGGCCGTCGGAGTCGATGATCCAGCCCTCGGGGCATTTTTGACCGGCGATCTTGAGCACGCGCACTTTGCCTTCCGCGGTGGCGCTGGTGCTGAAGTCGAGCACCAGCGGCTCGTCGTCGTGCGGCACGCCAATAGCCAGCGGATTGGTGCTGAGCCGCGGCGCCTTGCCACCCGGGGGAGCCACGCGCACCGCGGCGCCGTGTGAGTTGACCATCAGCATCGACACGAAGTTGTCGGCAGCCGCCGCTTCACAGTACTGGCCGAGTCGGCCAATGTGCCCGCAGTGAAGCAGAGTGCCCACGGCGACGCCCTCGGATTCTGCCATCGTGGTCAATTCGGCGGCGAGCCTTGCGGCTTGCACCTGTCCGAAACCCCAGTTGGCGTCGGCCGCGATGCGACTGGCGGAACGCTGGAGGATGGAAAGCTCGGCCTGCGAAACGACCTCGCCGGTCGCCAGCGCCTGCACGTAGAACGGAATCCGCATGACGCCATGCGACCCGTAACCGCGCAGGTCGGCGCCAACGAGGCTGGCGGCCACGCAGGCCGCTTCGTCGTCCGTGGCGCCGCCGGCCGCGAGAAGCGCCTTGGCGAACTGTTCCAATTGATCGGGTGCAATAGTCGGCATAGTCTCGGCTAGTCACTCGTGGTGTTGCGTTTCGGTCTACCGTTGCGCCTGCTCGGCCTCCCGCCACTGGCGGATCGGTTCGAACGCGGCGACCGCTACCGCGCTGGCCAGATTCAAGCTGCGAACCGGCGAGCAGATAGGTATGCGCAGGGCTCGCTCCCGGTTTTCGGCCAGCAGCGACTCGGGCAGCCCGCGAGTCTCACAGCCAAACACCAGTACGTCGCCCGGGGCATAGCGCACATCGGTGTACAGTCGCTCGGCGGTTTTCGAGTAATACCAGTACTGGTCTGGGGGCAGCCGTTCGCGGAGCGCATTCCAGTCGTCGACCACCTCCCATTCCAGGTGTTGCCAGTAGTCGAGGCCCGCGCGGCGAAGCGTCTTCTGGTCGGTGCGAAAGCCCAGAGGGCGGACCAGCCACAGCTTGGCGCCCGTGGCCAGGCACGTGCGCCCCACGTTGCCCGTGTTGGGGGGAATCTCGGGCTGGCACAGAACGACGTGCAGTTGCGGCTCGTAGTTCACAAGGCCGAGCGTAGCGGGCAAGTCGGCCGCGTCAAGCGGGCGGAAGCGACGGTGCCGCGGTCGGGAGACCGCGCCACAACGACGGTCTCCCGACCGTGCCATACGGTGCGCGCTACGCAGCGCTCTGTACGGCCCGCGAATCGGAGTGCCCCGGCAGCGGCGAGGACGCGTTTCGTGGCGGGGCAAAGGGGAGGCGGCTGGTATCGGCGCGCAGGCGCCGGCTGTCCCAGCCGTAATAAGTCGCCATCGACCAGAGCATTCCCAGTCGCCGCACTAGCGAACCACCCGAAGCCAGCGCGATTCCCGCGTACTGCCGCAATTGCCGCAGCGTGGGACGGCTGACAGTGCGGAACTCGCGGTGGGCGAAGTCGCGCAGCCGTGGGACGTCGTACCCCAGGCGCGTCGTCAGCAGCGCAAAGAGCCGATTGACGGCCAGCTTGCGGCGGTAATCGTCGAATTTGTCGTAAGGCCGCCCGGTGAATCGATTGCCGCCGTGAACGCGATACCGCACCAGGGGCGACTGGAGCAGGAACTTCCGCCCCCCGGCCAGCGACGAGCCGAACACCAGGCAGTCGTCCGCCCGCAGCTTCCAATCGACCAGGTACGGCACGGGGAGAATGCACGACAGCAGGCTGCGGCGCATGGAAAGGCACGAGGTGGGCGCCCCGACCCACTCGCGAGCGAACATGGTGAGCACGACGCTGTAGCCCAGATCGACGCAGCGCTGCGGACCGGCCAGGGGCCGAAGCGGCGATCCGTCGTACTTGCGATGCGCCACCAGCAGACAATCGCAGTGAGCCGGGTGCTCGTACGCCCGCAGCGCCTGTTCGAGGTATTGCGGTTCGTACAGGTCGTCGGCGTCGAGAAAGAATACGAGATCGCCGCTGGAAGCGCGGAATCCCTCGTTGAGGCAGGAAACCTGCCCTTCGTTCGTCTTACTGATGAGCACGACGCGCGAGTCGCCGCCGTAACGCTGCCAGAGCAAATCGAGCGAACCGTCGGTCGAGCCATCGTCGACGACGATGATCTCATCGAACGGCACCGTCTGGTCGAGCGCGCTGTCGATCGCGGCGACGACGTACGGGGCGTAGTTGTAGTTGTTGACCAGGCAGCTTGTTTTCATAGCACGGGTCGGTATCGCGTGGCCGAGCGAGAGGCGGCGTTCGGCTCCGCATTGCAATCGAAAGTAGCCCTCGCCGGCAGGCGGGGGTTTGCGGACCATTGCGGGATGGTGCTCGACGCTGACCGGCAAAAGCGGCCATAGGGTACTCAAACTGCGGGAAATGGGTCAACCGCAGAAGACAGCCGAGTTCTCAGGCGATTTGGCAGTTTACGCGACCGCCCATTCGCTGCTTTGCCAATGAATGCACTTGCCGACAAATTGGGGAAACGGCGCATAGCGAATGACAAATCGTCGCGACGGCACGACGTTGTCCGGCCATTCGCGTCGTGCTCACATCCATCGCAGCGGGTCGGATTCGCGCTGACTCGCCCACACGGTGAGATCGGGAAACGCGCCGGCGAGCGACGCGGCGAGATGCTCTTGCGCGAAGCGCTCGCTGGCGTAGTGCCCGGCCAAGAGCAGCGCAATGCCCAACGCCTCTGCGTCGAGGCAGGTGTGAAAGCTCGTCTCGCCCGTGACCAGCGCGTGGCAACCGGCGTCGTGGGCCGCGCTGACGAACTGCCCCGCGCTGCCGCATGCCACGGCGACGCGCGCGATCGGCCGGTTCGCCGCGCCGACGGCGCGCATGCGATCGAGGCCGAGGAACGATTTGAGACGATGCGCCACGTCGGCCAGTGTTGCGCCGTCGGCGAGGTTGCCGACACGGCCGCTCCCGAGCGCAGGCTGGGCTGGCAACGTCGATCCTTCCGCCAGAAGCGGTACGAGCGGAGCGATTGCCGTCAATCCGATTCCCTCGGCCAGGCGCTGGTTAATTCCCTCCTCGGCGGAGTCGAATGCCGTGTGAGCGCTGTAAACGGCGACGCCGGCCCCGACCAGCTTCAGCAGCAACTTGCCCGGCGTCGTTTCCGTCGTGAGTCGCGCGAGCGGCTTGAAGGGAAGGGGATGGTGGGTGACCACCAGGTCGGCGCGCTGGGCGACCGCCTCGTCGGCCGAAGCGGGCGTAATCGTGAGACAGGTCATCGCGCGGGCAACCGGCCGCTGGGGGTCGCCGACCAGCAGGCCGACGTTGTCCCACGATTCGGCCAATTCGAGCGGGGCCAGCCGTTGGAGAAACTCGCAAACGGTTTGCAGTTCGGGCATGGTAGAAAACGACGAAGGTCGAAAGACCAATCCCGTTCTAAATCATTGGTCATTGGGATTTGGTCATTGGGCATGATTCTCCCATCGACGCGCGATCGCACATGCTTCTGTGGCATCAACCAGTTCGCACTGTACCGCGCCGCCGACAGGTGGCAAGGGCCGTTACCGCGTCGCGTCGATGCGGAAGTTGAGCATACGGGCGCCGCCGATCTCCTCGGCACGCACCCAGAGCGTCTTGCCGATCAGCTCTTCGCCGTTGGGCAGGACGTAGGTCTTGCTGCTGCGGCCGTGTCCGAGGTTGAGCACTTGCGTGCGCAATCGTCGCCGGTCGTGGGCGAAGAGCAGGCAATTGAAGCTGACGAAATCGTCGGTGTTGTTGATGAGGTGTTGTTCGACGACGAGCGATCCGTCCTCCGCCAGGTGGCTGTTGAGCTCGACTACGACGTCTCCCAAACCAATCCGCACCGACCGATACACGCTGAACTTATAGGTGCGATCGGCGGTGATTTCGATGTCGACCCGGATGGGCTGCTCGCCGCTGCTGGCGTCGGCGCGCAAGAGCACTTGAAATGATTCGACGCGCTCTTCGCCGGCGGCAAGCTTGAAGTGGATATCTTGCGGCTTGATGTCCCACACGACCGGCGCGATCAGGGTCACTTTGCCGCTGACTCCCTGATCGAAATGGTTCTGGAAGCGGTAGTTGGCGAACTGCTCGCGGCCGAACACGCTGGCCAACTGCCGCGTATCAAAGGCAAAATCCATTCGCCATTGGGCGATGGGCAGATTGACGCCCGTGAGGAACGTGGGAAGCGTGTCGACATGCACGATCTGCTCGTTGTCCTCGCGCTGCGGGATTGTCTCCCGACCCCACATGTCGACCTGTCGCAGGTCGTCGCCCAGGTAGAGCTTTTCGGTGGTCGGACTCTCGTTCCAAACCACCATCACGGCTTCGTTGCCGCGGGAGAAGACGTAGTTCTCGCTTCCACCAGGGAAGGTAATGCTGCCGACGAACTGCGTGCCTGAGAGCATCAGCGCCGCCGTGCGCCAGGGGAGGAGCAGCTCGCCCGGCGTACCGTCGGGGTTCATCAAGCCGGTTTCCGCATCGAAGGGGTTGGGTACGAACGCCGCGTCGGCGTTTTCGACCTTGGCGGCCATCATCCTCCGCACGAGGTCGGTGGCCCGCGTTTCGACGTCATACGTGCTCCGCGGTAGCGGGCGGAGCACGATCCAGCGCTTCACGTTGCCAGTCGGTTGCAAGTGCTTCAGATAGGCTTGCAGCTCGGCCTGCGTGAACGAAGGATCAACCGTCAGCGAGAGGAATTCCCAGGGGGGACGCTCCGAGTCGGGGATTTCGTGCAGCCAGCGCCATCCGATGCCCAGACGAATCTCTTGCCCGAACCGCTCCAGGTGTCGTTTGATCTCGCCGATTTTGGCTTGCAGGTTGGGCAGACCGACGTAGCTGGTGTCGTCGTCGCCCCCCAGTTGCCACCAGCGAACTTTGAGCGAAAGCCGGGTCATCACGGGGTCGATCGCGGGCTGCCACAGCTCGGGCTCGACGAACACTGAAGCGACGGGAGGCCGCTCTTCGTCGCCGAAGCGCTTGCGCAAGTCCTCCGGGGGCTGATCGAGCATTCCGACCAGCTCGACATTCTGGTTGCTCAGGCGGTCGGCAAACCAGGCCAGTCGGTCCGCCCAGTCGTGGTCCTCGTCGCTGTACCAAACGGGGAATTTGACCCAGTTGATTCCCACCTGCGTCAGCAAACCAACGAGCGACTTCAGCGGCAGCGGCTTCTCGCCGTCGGGAAGCGTCCAACCGAACTCCCCTTTCACCGGTCGCGCCTGGGGCCGCAACACGGCCAGCGTCTGGCTGCGCTCCAGCGTTACGTCGCTGTGACTGCGCATCGTCACCCGCACGCGGTAAAAGCCGACTTGCTGGATCGGCGGACGCCATACGGCCGAACCCTCGTAGTTCGCTTGCGTTTCCGGCACGTCGGCCTGCGTCGATTCCGCCATGGGATCGCGTGCAGCCGGGTCGCGAATCAAATTGCCTTCGAGACGGGTTTCGTGCGCGGCGAGCACCGTGCCCCGTTCGTCCATGAGGTCGAAGTGCATGGTGGGATTGCGCTCGCGAATACCCGACACCTGGCAGGTGACCTCGATATTGTTCGCGTCGGTGTAAACGTTGTGCTCGCTGTTGGCCCGCAGTGTCATGCGGGGGAGCCGGGCGAACACAATGTCGTCGAAAGTCGCGGCGCCGGTCAGGTCGGCGCTATCGGTCGGGTGCAAATGGACGCCGATCACCGCCTGGTGCACGTCGGCGTCATCCAGCATCATCGGGCCGAGCCGGTGCTGCTGCCAATGGTTTGCCTCCCGCGAGGGCGAAGTGTAGTGCGAAGTCAGGGGCTTGCCCTGCTTGTCGAGATAGGTGACCGAGAAAAAGGCCACATCGTGGTCCAGCCCTTTGGTCTTCAAATGGCCGCTGAGCACGTAGCTGTATAAGGGGCTGACGGGGATCGGTGGGCTGTACAAGGTGGCCGCGCCGCCATCCAATTCGATGCGCAACGCGCGCTTTCCTTCGGGGCGGAGAGGCGGCGTGTCGTCGACGATCGACACCGATAGATACTGCGGATACCCCAGGCCCACACGCCGCGTCCAGCCGTCTGGCCAGTCGTCGAAGTTGACGTCGGTGTCCGCCTCGAAGTCGCTATGGAAGATTTCCACGGCCTCCGCGTACGGCGTCTCGATGGGCGCGGCCGGATCGGCGGCTAGAATCAGTAGTGCCAGTAAAGCATTCATGCGGGCGTGCCCATCGGCGCACAGTTCGCTCGCGCCACCCAAGTGGGGAACAATACGTGCCCGGACTCAAGGTCGGGATTCAGTTGGCCAGCTTGCGACTCCCCTTCCAACAAGCCTTGCATACCGCCGCAAGGCTGGGAGCCGGTGCCGTCGAAATCGACGCCCGAGGTTCGATTGCGCCGTCGGAACTCTCCCGCACGGCCGTGCGGCAACTACGGAAGATGCTGAACGATCTGAATTTGCGGGTTTCGGCGGTCGGCTTTCGCACCCGCCGCGGCTACGACACCCTCGAAGCGCTCGATGCCCGAGTCGAAGCCACCCGCCAAGCTATGCAAATGGCCTACAGCCTGGGGGCACCGGTGGTTGTGAATCACGTGGGGCGAGTTCCCCCCAAGCCCGAAGGCGACGCCTGGAACCTGTTGCTGCAAGTGTTGACCGATCTGGGGCGCTTCGGCCAGAAAGTGGGCGCGTCGCTGGCGGCGGAGACGGGCACCGAGAGCGGCGCGGACCTGTTGCGACTCATTGATGCTCTGCCTCCCGGCTCGCTCACGGTGAACTTGGATCCGGGTAACCTGATTGTGAGCGGTTTCTCACCGCAGGAGGCTGCTCAGGTGCTCGGACCCCACGTGACGCACGTTCACGCCAAAGACGGCGTGCCCGACGTAGCGCAGGGGCGCGGCGTGGAGGTGCCGCTGGGGCGTGGGACGGCTGATTTTCCTCAACTCGTGGCCACCTTGGAACAGCATGGCTACGCTGGCTGGTGGACGATCGAGCGCGAAGCATGCGATGACCCCGTCGGAGAGATCGCCCAGGCGGTTGTGTATTTGCGGAATCTGTGCGAGTTGTGACGGGGTATAGTCGCGTAGATCCGGCTATTGCTAACATTTGCGCAACGACACTTCATTGAACGGCGCCCGGCGGTTTGCGATAATGCTTGGGTGTCGGCGACGCGAATACGTCGCGCGGCGTACGCCGCCCCGGAAATCGAAAACGAGGAACAGAGACGTGAAAGTGACGCACCGAATCGCTTGTCTTGCCGCCACCGCGTTGATTGTCTGCTCGCCAAGAGTGTCGCTTGCGGTTTCGCCGGAATCGCAGCAGGGCGAAGAAGCAAAACAATCGGAAGCGAAAACAGACGACAGCGCGGACGACGCACAGGCGGCTCGATTCGAGCGATTCCGCGAGCAACTCTCGGGCGTTCGGCTCGTGGGGCAATTCTCGGTCGTCGGGGGGGAAGACCGTCCGCTGGCCAAGGAAGAGTACGTGATCAGCGGTGTTGAGAAAATGAACCGCGGCGACTACTGGCTTTTCAAGGCCCAGATCAAGTACGGTCGGTACGACCTGACCGTTCCGCTCCCGCTGGAAGTGAAGTGGGCAGGTGATACACCGGTCATCACGCTCACCGAAACCAAAATAATCGGGCTGGGGACGTTCAGCGCTCGCGTGGTGATCGACCGCGATCGCTATGCCGGCACGTGGCAGCACGGCGAAGTGGGAGGGCACCTATTTGGCCGAATCGAAAAGGTTGCGACCGAGAAGCCGGCCGATAGTACCACCGAGGATGCTGCTGAGGATTCCGCCGCGCCGGCGACCGAAGCGCCCGACAAGGCGACCGGCGAGAAGGCCGCCGCACCAGAGGAGTAGCGGGGATATCACACGGCAAGATTAAAGAGGAGTGTCACGATGAATCCCAAGCGATGCCTGGCGTTCGCGGCGCTATCGGTCGCCTTGCTGCTCGTCGGAAGCGGTTGTACCGTTCCCGTCTTCGATCATCCGCTGTCGGACGAAACCACGTCGACCGTCGACGGGCGATTGTTGGGCGCTTGGAAACCGGTGCCCCAGGACGAGACGGAGCATCCGCCCTTTTCGATGCTGCTGGTGGGTCTCGAGCAAGATAAGCAGAACACGCTCGAGCTGGCCACGATCGAATTGGACGACGAAAGCCACATCCAGATCAAGCATCTCAAGGCCTATACGGCCGTGTTGGACATGGTTCACTATGTCAGCATTCGACTCGAGGAAGACGGCGAGGTCCAATACGTCGTAATGATGTATCGACATGGCGACGGGGAAACCGTGCGGGCTTACATGGTCAAGAACGAGGTCATAGGCGCGGCCATCGAAGCGGGCGAAATCAAGGGACTCGCCCAGCGCGCAAAACGCGCCGTCGGCACTCCGGAGCCGCCGGACGGGCCACGGTACACGACTTTGAACATCAAGGCGGAGACGGAAGACCTCGTCGCGTTCATCCGCAAGAAGGGGGAGTCGCTGTTCGACCTGGACCACCCCCTGACGATGCGCCGCGTGCCATCGCCCTAGCCACGACTCCCCAGGCCCGGACGCTGGGCAAATCACGGCATCTGCCGCTCCTTCCCCGCTAGCATGTCTAGATGCGGCGTCTTGCCGCATCGGCCTCGCATTGACAGTGCCGAGCCGTGCGCGCATAATCCGCCGCCTTTTCTTCGACTCGGGCCTTCGCCCACCCCGTCTTCGACGAGCTGTTTGCCGCTCTTGAAGCCACTACTGCGCGGCTGCGTGCCGGTGCATTGCCATCCGCCATTGCTGGCGGCGCCGTGGCCGGCCTGACACCGCACGCGTGAGGTCTTTGCATCGTGACGGTACTGTACCTACACATTCCTCTCGCCAGCTTGGATCGATCGCTGGCGTGCTGCCTTGCGACGGTGCTGGTATTGGGGGCGGTGTCAGTTCGATCGGCGGTCGGGCAGGCGACGGACGATTTATTCGGCGCGAGGCCGACTACCTGGGCAACCGGGGAGATCGTGAACCCGATGCGCAGCTATGCGCCCGTCTACGCGGCGCCGAACAGCGCGATGCCGACCGCGCCGGGCCACTTCACGGTGATTGGCGTGGGGAGCGATTCCGCCGTGCCGCGCACATCGCGGCGCAACCTCGGCGCGGGCGAGTCGAATATCGTGATCGAGGGGGAATACGGCACAGCGTACGGCGAGCCCGGGGCATTGCTCATGGATTCCTCGGCCGGGCCGCCCCTTGTACCGCACTCCGTTGACGGTTTCGAGCTCCTGCCATCGCCTGCCGAGGTATACGTCGAGGAGCCTCGTTTTCCGCTTCTCACGCGCCTCAACGAGCGGCTGCTCCTGTTTCCGCTGCCTCCGCCGCTGGGGCGCGATGAATGGGCGCGGCCGCGGCACATGGGGCGGGGCGAACCCATGTCGGGCACGAGCTGGCTGAACCGCCCGTATCACGTCGACTGGTTCGTGGGAGGACTGTTCGGCGACACCCTGATCGGAGGCCGGCTGGACCAGGGGAACGACGCATTCGGCGGCGTGCGGTTGGGATGGGACTACGACCACTACTGGGGCGCGGAGCTGCGCTATGCCGGTAGCAAGCTGGGCATTTTCGACGCCGACGGCACGCCGCTTTCCGAATCGAGCAGCGTGGGAATCGTCGACCTGAGCGTTGCTTACTATCCCTGGGGCGACGCCCGGTGGCGCCCCTATCTCACGCTCGGCGCGGGGGTGGCCGGGTTTTCGTTCATCGACGAACTCGGACAGCGCTTCGACGAGACGCTGCTGACCCTGCCCTTCGGCTTTGGCATCAAGTACTACATGCAGCACTGGTTGGTGTTGCGGGCCGACTTTTTGGATAACCTGGCGTTTGCCGACTCCGGGCTCGAGACCATGCACAACCTATCGGTGTCGGTGGGGAGCGAAATCCGGTGGGGGGCCAAGCCGCGCAGCTACTACCCGTTTCATTCGA
Source organism: uncultured Pirellulaceae bacterium (assembly GCA_964415245.1). Lineage (GTDB taxonomy): Bacteria > Planctomycetota > Planctomycetia > Pirellulales > Pirellulaceae > CAYQAJ01. The sequence continues at coordinate 72,986 of CAYQAJ010000001.1, forward strand.
ATTTGGGAATTTGGTGAGCTAACGTCGCCGCGCGCTGATGTGCAAAAAGCGCTGCGCGCCCGCAAGAAACGCGAAAACCCCGGCCTGCCGACCGGGGCTATTGTCGCTACGAACATTGTCTTCTCGCTGCGAGATTCGTCTGCAACGCTTGCCGCGATTCAGTTCTCCTCCATCACCTCGCCTTCCCGCGCTTTGGCCAGGTCGTTCGCCTGGGCCTCATACTTTTTGGTGAGGTTCTGAACCTCGTCCTTGGCGGTCGCACACGCGTCTTCGCTGAGTGTCTTATCCTTCTCCTCCTGGTCGGCCGATTTGTTCGCCTCACGGCGGATGTTGCGAATCGACACTTTGGCCTCTTCCGTCAACTCCTTGATTCGGGCCACGAGCTTGCGGCGCACCTCGGTGGATAGGGGGGGAACGTTGATGCGGACCACCCGGCCGTCGCTCTGCGGGTTGAAACCCAGATCGCTGGCAATGATGGCCCGTTCAATGTCCTTGATCGTGCCGGGATCGTAGGGTCGGATGACGATCTGCGTGGCCTCGGGCGCCCCGATCGAAGCGAGTTGCCGCAGCGGCGTGGGAGAACCGTAGGCTTCGACCTTGAGCGATTCGACGAGCTTGGGGTTGGCCCGGCCGGTGCGGATTCCCGCCAGGTTGTCCTTGAGCACGGAAATCGCCTTTTCCATGCGTTCTTCGGCGTCGAGAAGAATGTCGTCGGCAGACATGGCTGGGTATTACCTGCAAACTTCGATGCGACGGGCGACGTTGCCGTAATGATACGCCGGAATCGGCGAGTGCGAAAGCGTCGCCCGATAGCCGCCACATTCATGTGGCAGATGCCCATTAGCCGCCACATTCA
>CAYQAJ010000002.1:0-24876 GCA_964415245.1 uncultured Pirellulaceae bacterium
GCTCGACTCCGCCCCCCAGCGCGGCGACGGTCATCGTCTCGCCGCCGTCGTACACGGCCTTGTCGGTCCGCACCAGAAAATCGCCGCCGACCTTGCCGCACGCAAGCTGCGCGTGGGCGCGGCCGATGAGCCCCGCGGAGTCGGTGGCTTTGACCGTCATGCCGAGCCGTTCGCCATCGGGCGTCACTTCGAACGACGCCACGCCCAAGTCGCTGGTTTCAATCTCCTCGGTGATGCCGTGCACGACCAGTCGCGCCTTCGCGGGCCGCCCGTCGACGTAGCTGGCAAAGACGTAGATTGTGTTGGCCTGGCCCTTGAGCAGAGTGGACGACTCGGGAATGATCTCGACCCGAATCGGCTCGGTCGCCACCACGCGCGACGTTCCGGTCGAATACTCTTGCCCGGCCGTATCGGTCACCGTGGCCACGAGCGAGAACCGGGCATTGCCGCCGTCCTGCGGTCGGCCCAGAAGCTGGGGCGGCAGGCGGAAGTTGAACTTGGTTTTGCCCTCGGCGTCGGTCACGGCATCGATCGGCGGAACGTTCCAGTTGTCGAGCCCCACGGGGCGGACCTCGATACGCACGTTGCCCTCGACCACCGGCTTGCCGAAGAAGTAGTCGCAGTTCAGCGTGCCCGACACTTCGTCGGACGGCTGGTAGAACGGCTTGTCGAGCTCGATCGCCACCTTGAACTTGGGGAGCACGTACTTCTCGACCTGCACCGTGCGCGTGCTCGTGGTGTCGCCGGCCGTGCACTCGATTTCGTACGCCCCTTCGAGGATTTCGCTCGCCAGCGGGCAATCGGCCGACGTAATGCCGAAGCGGCTCGTTACGTCGCGCTGCTTGAAAATCACGTTCCCCTTGGCGTCGCGGATCAGAAACACGACTTCCTCGCCCGCCACCGGTTTCAGGTCGGGACGCCGCAGCGCGAGCGCTCGCAAGCGAATCGTCTGCCCGGGCTGATACAGCGGCTTGTCGCTGGTGACCATCAGCTTCCACGACCGCTTGAGCTCGATCGGCTTGATGAGCACGTCCGGGGTCATGCCCGATCGGGCCGTGACCACGAGCTGGTAGTCGCCGTCGGGCCAATCGGAGGGCATGTCGAACCGTGGCGTGCCGCCGCCTTCGGAATCGGTGGTGAATTGGGCCAGCGTTACGCCCGCCTTGAGCGGGTTCGACACCGCGCCCTCCAACGGATCGTGCAGGCGAATCTCGACCGGCACGTTGGGAACCGGTCGGCCCGTGCGATGGTCGACGACCGAAATCCGTAGCGATGTGCCCGCCCCTGCAATCAACTCCCGCTGCCCCAGCACGCGCAGTTCGAGCCGCGTCGGGCGCAGGGTGTAGTAGTAGGCGTGCAGCGCGCCGATCACCAGCACGGCCGCCGCCGCGGTGGCCAGCACCGTGCGAGTGAGAATCTTCCAGTTTCGGTCGCGTCGTGAGTCGGACATGGCGATGTTCTCCACGGTTTGTTTGACGAGCCGCTCGGGCGCTTCGACCGGTGGCAGGGCTTCGAGCGCCTTATGTCGCTTTTCCGCCTCGTCGAGCGCCGCGCGGCAGATGGCGCACTTGTCGCAGTGCTCGCGCAAGGCTTCGGCGTCGGCCTTGGAGAGCAGGTCGTGCAAGTAGTCGTCGACGTAATCGAGAACGTGCTGGTCGGGACGAAGCATGATCTAATCGCCGTATTGTGGGGTTGCCTACTGCTCGGCACGAAAGCGTGAACTCAAATGGCCCGCGTGGGCAAAATGACCAATGACCAAATCCAAATGACCAATGACGGAGGGCTATGGACCTCGCGCGAGCGACCATCGACCAAATGACCGACGGCAAACGACTGATTGACCAAACACCACGACCAAAGCTTGCGTCGGATCATTGGTCATTGGGATTTGGCAATTGGTGCTTGCCCGCGCCAGCGGGTCCATTGGTCGTTTGGATTTGGTCATTGGTCATTTCTGTCCGCAGTTGGTCATTTGGATTTGGTCATTGGTCATTTCGCGTCGCCATTCGTGGTTCCAAAAACTTCCTCATGCCGGTGAGCGCATGGTGCATGTTCGATCGCACGGTCGACTCGCGGCATCCCAGGGCTTCGGCGATTGTTGCGTACGGCAGTCCGTTCCACACCCGCAGCACGACGACGGACCGCTGTTGGGGCGGCAATTGCGCCACGGCCGACGCGACGAGCGTGGCCGTTTCAGTGTCGATGGCCGCTTCCAACGGGCCGGGGTTGTTCGATCGCGCCGCCACGGCCGCTTCATGCGACGACTCGCCCTGTGTCAGCACCGGCACGCGGCTCTTGCGAAACGCCGCCCGGCACTGGTTGGTGGCGATGGCAAACAGCCATGAGCGAAATGCGCGGGGAAAGCGGTACTGCCGCCGCTTGACCCACACGGCCAAAAAAACCTCCTGGAATAGCTCCTCGCTGCGGTGCCGGTCGCCCGTCATTCGCTCGATGTACGTCAAGAGCCCGCTGGCGTAGCGGCGCACCAGGGGCGCCAGGTACTCGCGCTTTCCCAGCGCCACCTGTCCCATCAGCCATTCGTCCGGCTCGTGGCCTTTGGTCATCCCGAATCCCCGCCGGCAATCGTCGCCGGAAGCTGTCAGCGGTCAGCCGTCAGCTATCAGCCGTCAGCCGAACACCCAGAGCCACCAGCCGCAGCCGATGCCTGTTCGCCGAAAGCTGCAAGCCGACAGCTACCCACCTATATGCGCCGACCGGCCCATTCGTTGAAACGATTCTTCGATTAGGACAGAAAAGACGCTCGCTGTCATTCCGGCGAATGCGGGCAGGCGGTTGTCCGGTGCTCAGCTTTCGGCTGTCCGCCAGTAGCTTTTCGTTTCCCGCATGCAGCAGGCAATCGGCGATCGGGTGCTACAGGCGGCCGACGAAAACCTGACGGCCGATAGCTGAGAGCTGACAGCTTCCTTACAGCGGCGCCGGCAGATCGCGGCGGGAGAAGATGAGGGCGGCGACGATAAAGGCTGCGCAGCCCAGCGAGATGAGGATCAGGTCGTAGCCGAGCGGGCCCAGATCGGTGAACTGCCCTTCGGCATTGCGCAGGACGAAGCTCCACGCGCTTTCGGGATGCCGCACGGCGAGGGTCACGAACGAGGCCGGCTCGTATGCCCGGAACCACGTACAGCGCAGCAGCCAGCTCCACGAGTCCGACGCCTTTCCCACGATTTTCATCACGAACTGCACCACGAACAGCCCCACCGCAAGGCCGATCGTGCGCCAGCGATAGCGGTCGGCCGAAGAGAGCAGCGTCGCCAGCCCCGCCAGGAAAAACCCCAGCGCGAACAGGTTGACCGCGGCCGGTAGAAAGTCGTTGCCGGCGACCAACTCCGACATGGGCGTGCGGACGGTCTCGGGCTCGGCGCTCGAAAGCGGCAGCTCGAATCCCATCGGCAGCTTGATGGAGGGCGGGGCGATCTCTTCCTTCACCGTGGTCATGGCGATGCCCGTGCAAGTGCCGGCCCATGCAGCCGCGGCCAACAGCGCCACGCCCGTCACCGTGACCACGATGTGCGACGCGAGGAGCTTCAACCGGCTGACGGGCTGGGCCAGCAGCATTTCCAAGGTGCCGCGGCCCAGCTCGCCGCTGACGCAGTCGGAGCCGCGCGAGATGGCCCAGATGGTCATGCACACGAACACTACCGGCTCGGTGTAGGCGACGGCGATGCGGCCCGCGTAGGTGAAGAGCTGGTCGAACGGCACGGGCATGAGACGTTCGTACTCGCGGAATTGTTCGAGCACGGTCTGGAAACGGCTCATCGAGAAGCGGCCGACCAGCCACACGTACAGCCAGCAAAACGCGAACAGCGCGGCGGCACACGCCAGGAACAACAGGCGCGATTCGGCGATGTTTTTCTTGAGCAGGGCACGCATGGGATTGGGCGAAGCTGTCAGCGATCAGCTTTCAGCCGTTAGCCGGACAGGGGACTGGTCGATTGTTGGAGGCGGGTTTTCAGTTTTCGGTGTTCAGTTTTCAGTTAAGGAACGTGGAAATGGGACGATAGGGACGTCATGGACGGTACGCAACTGACAACTGACCACGGACCACTGACAAACAGCGTTACTCTGCTCCACCGCTCTCGCGATGGTATCGGTCGTACACGGCGCGCAGGCCGACGGGTTCAATCGATAGCTCTTCGACCGGGAGCGTGGCCAGCCAGCCCAGGATCGGCGTGAGCGCGGCGGGCGTTTCGATGGTGACGCTGCCGTTCGTGGAGCTGGTGACGGAGAGCTGCCCGTCGAAGCGTTCGGGAACGGCGGGCATCGCCTCGCGGAGATGCATGCGGATGCGGTGTTGGTGGCGGAGCTCGGCCATGACCTGCGTGTGTACGGGGCGGCCGTCGCGGAGGATGACCACGCGGTCGCAGGCCTCCTCGACTTCGGAGAGCACGTGCGACGAGAAGATGACCGTGCGGCCGTCGCGACGGGCCTCGGCCACCAGGTCGAGCACCGTGTGGCGGACCGTGGGGTCGAGGTTCGAGGTCGGCTCGTCGAGCACGAGGATCGGCGTGGAGGCCGAGAGGGCGGAAGCGAGCGCGAGCTTCTGCCGCATGCCGGTCGACATGAACGCGACGCGGCGGCTGAGGTCGAGGTCGAGCCGCTCGGCGAGCTTACGAGCCAGGCGCACGTCCCCCTTGGGGCGGACATTGGCGAAGAAGGCCAGCACGTCGCGGCCGCGCATCTGGCGGAAGAGCCGCGCCTCGCCCGGAAGGTAAGTCACCTGGCCGCGAACCTGCACGCTCTGGCGATAGCAGTCGAGACCGGCGATGCGAGCGGTGCCCGACGTGGGGCGAAGGTAGCCCAGCAGCAGGCGGAGCAGCGTCGTCTTGCCGGCGCCGTTGGGGCCCAACAGGCCGAACACCTCGCCCTGGTGAACGCCGAGCGTGCAGCGGTCGAGGGCCGTGAGTCGGCCGTACCGCTTCGTGAGATCGTGGGTTTCGACCAACACGGCCGTTCAGCGGTTAAAAAGGAACGCGGCGTTGTTGATCAGAGCCCACGCCAAATCTTGCACGCCGATCAGCCGTGGATTGTTCATCTGCTCGGTGCTGCGTTGGACGGCGGCGGTCAGCCGGGCCAGCTCCAAGTCGAGCGACCGATAGTGGGCCGACAGCGTGTCCTTTTGTTCCTGAGTGCGCTGGTCGGCGGGAACGGCGACGATCGCGGCAATCGCCTCGGGGAGCGAGGCGATCCGCACGGGCCGCGGCGCGGTTGTAGCCGACAGACGGAATCGGCCCAGCGTATGCGTATTGTCGGGATACTTATGAACGAACTCGAACACCAGCGTGGTTCCGCCCTCGGCGCCCACGTCGGCGGCCGTTTCGAAGATGGCCACGTGCCGCACGCCAAAAGCTGGCGCGATGGCCCAACCGGTTTCCTCGTTGCCGTCGATGGCTCCGGTTACGTTCCAGCTTTGCTGGTTGAAGTCGGCGGTGGGGCTCTGTAGAGCGACGGGCGCGGGGGGCGTGTCGGGCGATGCAGCCGCCGCAACGCGCAGCTCGCTCAGCACAAAGTTGCCGTTGACCGCGCGGCCGGGGCCGCCTTCGGCCAGCGATTCGTCGGGTAGCGCTTCGAGCCGAATCGCCGTGATGCCCACGAGGTCGGTGCCAGCGGTAAGCGTGTAAACGTCCTCGCCGTTGGCGCCGGTTACAAGAATCGACTGGTCGTCCTTCACGGCGAACTCGGCCCCCACCTGCGACTTCATCTCTTTGGGCACGAGCGTGGTCCAGGCGACTTCGCCGCCGAGCGACTTCTCCCACTGGGCCTGCCGCTGGGGCAACGATTTCTCATATTCGGCCAGTGCCGCCACGAGCTTCTCGTGATCCTCGCCAGCAGCATAAATCGCCTCAATGGCGAGCCCTGTTTCCTCCGCGGTGGGATGCCGGCCGATGAACCGCAGGAAGACCTCGTCGACCACTTTGGTGTCGTCAGGCTCTTGGGCGACGAGCCTGGTCAATTCGCTCTCGGGGCTGCTGATCGCTTCCGCCACCGTGGGCCCATTGATCAGCTTCATGATCGGCCCCAGCACCAGGGTGTCGGAGCGCTCACACTCGCACGCGCTCTCGCGCACGGGTCGGCCCAGGTCTTCCAAAAAGGGGACGCTCACGCCCACGTCGGGAAGCTCCGCCGCGCGGAAGCCGGTCGGTACGCCGGGGATTCGCGAGGGAGCGCCGGTCGCCAGGTGGATGGCGTCGTACAGCACTTCGGCGGGAAGCCGGCGAGGCAGCGCGTGCGAGTAATTGATCTGGTCGTCCGCGTTCCAGCGGTTCGTGCGGAAGCTGGCCTGGTACACGCGCGATTTGCAGATCGTGCGCATCATGTGCTGCACGTCGAAGTCGTGCTCGATGAAGTCGGCCGCCAGCGCGTCGAGCAGCTCGGGGTTGGTGGGCGGGTTGCCGGCCCGCACGTCGTCGATGGGTTCGATGATTCCCACGCCGAACAGGTAGCCCCACAGTCGGTTCACGTAGGTGCGTGCGAAGTACGGGTTCTCGCGCGAGGTGAGCCAGCGGGCAAGCTGTTCGCGCCGCGAACCTTCTGCCGGGGGCATGTCGCCGTGTTGGAAGGGGAAGGCGGGAGCGGCAACCTCGCCCGTGCGGTCGTGAGTCACTTCGCCGCTGCCGGTGTCGTACACCACTTCGACCAAAGGCACGGCCCCCTCGACGGCCGAGCCGCCGATCTTCTGCTCGGCGAAGGCGGGGTCTTCCTTGCGGCCGACCTGCGCGAAGTAGGCAGACAGGTGGAAATACTGGTCCTGGGTCCACCGCTCGAAGGGATGGTCGTGGCACTTGTTGCAGTTGAAGCGCACCGCCAGGAACAGGTGCGTGGTGTTCTCCATCGCTTCGGCGGGATCGCGGTGGGTCTTGTAGTAGGCGGCCGGCGGGTTCTCGAGGTTCGAGCCGGTGGCTGTGACGACTTCGTACGCCATTTTGTCGTAGGGCTTGTTGGTGGCGACGCTGTCCTTGATCCAGTTGCGCAGAGCGACAGCCCCCTCCTCGCCCAGGAACTTGCGGTTCACCTCCAGCAAATCGGCCCATTTGTTGGTCCAGTGCTCGACATATTCGCGACTGCCGACAAGCTGGTCGACCAGCTCATCGCGCTTCTGGCGCGTGGGGCGGTCGTCGGCGAGAAAGGCGCGTACCTGCTCGGCCGTAGGGGGAAGTCCGGTCAGGTCGAGGTAGACGCGGCGGAGAAACTCTTCGTCGGTGCACAGCTCGCTGGGGAGGACCTTGACGCGCTGGAGCTTGTTGTACACCAGCTCGTCGATGTAGCTCCAGGCCGGCGGCTGCTCCCAGGCGAAGCCGCTGCGGTCGCCCATTACGGTGAGCGTGGTGGCCGCGTAGTTGCCCTCGAAGCGGACCAACACCGGCGCTTCGCCCCGGCGGAGCGTGGTTACCAGGCCATGTTCGCCCGCCTCGATAATCTCAATGTCGCCGCTCTCGACGAACGCTTCGTGCGTGACATCGCGTACCGAGCCGTCGGTGTAGGTCGCTAAGACCTGTATCTGCTGCGTCATGCCCGGCAGCGGCACAATCGGATTCTTGGGCCACACGTCAATCGCTGCCACACGAGGGGTTTCGGGATCGAACTTGACGCCGTCGGCAATCCAACTGCGGAGAATGTCGTACTCGCGAGCGCCCACCTGCGTTCGCACTCCGCCCACGTGCGGGATGCTGCCGCTCGCTTTGAGCAGCATTAGGCTCTGGTCGGGGGCCGAGCGATTGAAGCGGCGGGCAGCCGCGTCGTCGGTGAAGGCCCGATGGTCGAACAGCGGATCGTAACCGCGCAACGATAGCTTGAACCCATTCTTGCCTTTCGCCGAACCATGGCACGTGCCCGCGTTGCAGCCGAGGCGGGAAAAGAGTGGCTGCACGTCGCGGACGTAGCTAACGGTGTAATGATCGCCGGTGCCCGACACTTGCACGTGGGCCGTCGTCGAATGCTCACCGTAGGTGGCGACAATCTGCGCGTCGCCGTCGGCGAGGGGGCGCACGAGCCCGGTCGGGCTCACACTGGCGCAGTCGGCGCCCATGGCGAATTGGGCCATGCGGGTGAGGTCGACCTGCTCGCCGCTCTCCAGACGCCCCATCACGACAAGCTGTGCCTGATCGAAGCGATGCTTAAGGGCAATCTGCTCGGGGTGCGCCTCGAGGGCGACCACCTTGATTCCCTCGGGAAGCGACTCGGCGGCGAGGCCGGTTCGCGCGCTTGCGGCCAACAAGGCGGCGATTGCCAGGGCCCCCATCCAACCGACGATGCGTAAGGACGATCGTGCTGTCATGGCTTTCGATCCCGTATTCTTCAAGGACTGCCTGTTAATGAAGCTTCACGCCGACATGTGGCCGTGCCGTTACCGTCACTGACCAATCTCGCAATGACCAATCATGAGAAACTTCATTGGTCATTGGGATTTGGTCATTGGTTATTGTCCGCCGCCGGTGGCCGCGTCGGTCTCCGGCTGGATTTCGATCGGTGCAAATTCCTTTACGAGCGATCCCGTCTGGGCGTCGTACAGCCGCACGAGCCCGTCGAAGCCGCCGGCCGCCACCATCTTGCCGTCATGGCTGAAGGCGACGGAATAGATTCCTCCCTGGGGAACGTCGATTCGGGCAATTTCGTTCTTTTCGTTGGCTTCGTCAAAGATACGCACTTGTCCGGTGCCGTTGAAGCTGCTGCCGGCGACGACGCGGGTCCCATCGGGGCTGTAGCGGACGTCGAACACGCGGCCCGGCATGGCGGGAAACGCGCGAATCAGGTTGAAATCGTCGCCGATCTGTCGGGCCTTGTCGCGGACCATCTTATAAATCCTGGCCTGGCCGTCGGAACCGCCCGCCAACAGCTCATCGCGCTGGGGATGCCGGTCGACGGCGTGCAACCCGCCTTTCAGCGCTCCCGGCGTGATGCTGGTAATGTTGTCGACAAACCGTTGCGTGGCCACCTCGATCAGCTTCATCGACATGTCGCGGCTGACGGTGATCAGGTGGTCCCCCTTGGCCGAGAAAACGGTATCGAGTACCCAGTCGTCGTGGGCGCCGCTGAAGAGCACTTCCTTGCCGCTCCCGACTTCAAACGCATGCACGGTGTTGTCGGGACAGCCGTAGGCGACCAATTTTCCGTCGGGTGACCAGCTCGCCCCGTAGCACGTGTCGTAACCGGTCATCAGCGACAGCGTGAGCTCCTTCTTCGCCACGTCCCAGATTTGCACTTCACCCATGCGGCCCGGCGATCCGCCGGCCACGGCCAGAAACTTTCCGTCGGGCGAGAATATGGCCGTTTCGATGCGCTCCGACATTCCCACCAGACGGCCGGCCAAGCCCGAACCATCGGCGTGGTGCAGCAGCACTTCGTGGTAGCCCGAGGCGGCCAGCAACTGCCCATCGGGTGAGAAGTCGAGCGAGGTGATGACCGGCAGGGCGTTGTAGTGCGGCGGATGTTCCATGTCGAACTGCGGACGGGCCGACGCGGGGGTATCGTTCTCGGCCCCTTGCGCGATCCACTGGCGAATCGAGTCGATATCGGTCTGGTTGAGCGGCTGCTTCTCCTTGGGCATGGCGGCTTCGTCGCCGATCGGCTTGATCTGATCGACGAGATAGCTGCTCTGGGGTTTGCCGGGCACGATGGCCGCGGAACCGCTTTCACCGCCGGCGACGAGATGCTCGAAGTCGGTCATCACGTACTCGCCGCTGCGCTTAGCCGGTTGATGGCAACCGTGACAGTTGGCTTGAAAGATGGGGCGGATGTCCCGATAGAAGCTGACTTTGGCCTCGGCGGGAGTTGCCTCGTCGCCCTGTGGTTCGTCGGCGCGGGCTGCGGTTGCGGCCGTGGCCAAGTAAAGAAGGGCCGCCAGCACGACCAACGCCGGTCTAACCACGACTCCCGTACGTGTGACAACCACCGATCGGCTTATGCTTCGCATCATCGCGTCAGCCCTATTGCGAGTTCTCATCTGCGTCACAACCATCGCTTGCGGTATCTCCATGCTTGCTTGCGTCTCGCTAACATGCCTCCCTGCGAAGTGCCAGTTCATGCCATAGCGCCGTGTGGGACCCGCGCGACGAAGAACGGCCAGCGAAAACGAACCGGGCCGAACAGTCGTCGGCCGCTGGTAGCGGGCGGGAGCCGCACCCTGCCTCGTTTGTTCGAGGCCACTGGGCGGCGGCGCAATGGGAAGGATCTTTGGGTGTTCAGTCAAGTAAGTACAGCGGCGCGCAACCCACGCGACGCTACGCCGGGCTCTCGTTGGTCGCCCTGCGTCCCGATCAATCTGACGCTCAATCATTGCCCCCACGTGGCTTCGTGGCCATAAGCTCCCCTGATGATACCCCAGCCCAACGCATTCGGCCAGAGTCAGGGGGGTGATCTTCGGCGGAGGAGCCAATGATCGCCGGCTGGAAAATGACGATCACCCCGTGGGGAAAACGGGGAAATGGGCGGGCCGGAAACAACTACCACCCCCTGATGAAGGGAGGATCGCCGGGCGGGGAATCGACGAACGTCGGCCGAAAACCCAAGGTTGTCGGTCGCAAACCGGGGATCGTCGGCTGGGAAACGCCGCTCGTTACGGCTCGCGATGCTGGAACGTGCCAACAGCGACGCCGCCACCACCTGCGCGACGGGGCCACCCGTTACGGCGTGCGACTCTCGGCTTCTACTTATTTGCGCTTCTCGAATGTGCCGATAAAGTCGACCTTGAGCGAGCCGGAGTTGTCCTTGGGATCGACGTCGTACATCCGCAGGAACAGGCGGCCGCTCTTTTCGGCCGTGAACGAGTGCTCGCTGCCGATCACAAAGGGTTGGAAGTCCTTGGGATTGCCCGTGTCGATCAGACCCATCAGGCAGCCGAGATTATAGTCGCGCAGCTCCTCGGGGATTTTCATTCCGTCGGGAGTCAGCTCGGCAGTGAGCGTAAAGGTCCAGTTGCCGCTTGCGCGAATGGCCAGCGGCTTGCCGGCCTCGACGGTGAGGCCGGTATCCTGCCAACCCTGATCGGCCTTGACGGTGAACGTGGCCTTGGAAGCCATGGCCTCCTGTTGCCGCAGCGCGTCGAGCCGCGCCACCGCATTGGGATAGCGGGGCACGAGCTTGAGGATTTCGGAGTACACGGTCTTGGCTTTGTCCCATTCCTTCTTGCGTTCATAATCCTGCGCCAGCTTCATGGCGCCGTCGACGAAATCCTTGTGCAGGGCGAGCAATTGCGGGTCGTCGGGGAGCCGCGGCGGATCTTCACGCCGATCCTGATCGCCGCCGGAAGGTCCCGGGCGCTGCGCCCACGACGCGGGCACTGCGCAGAGTGCTGCGAGGATCGCAAGCAGCGAGAAGATGGCGAGCCGTTTCATGGTGGTTCTGTCCCGTTCACGAGGGGAGTTGGCGTTCAACCGGACCTGGTTCCCCATCACAATCCTATTAGACGCTCGCGAGTGCGGGTAATCAAGAGAAACTCGGAAGAGTCGAGGGTCCAGAGTCAAGAGCCGGAGAATTCTCGTTCCGGCGCACGTGGGGATTGCAGCGGGTTAGCCGCGACGCGAAGCGGAGCGCGATTGGCCGGAGGTTGGAGGTCGGAAATTGGAAGTGGGGCAGCAGGGAGGCTGGACGCCGGCGAGCGGAAGGCGGCTGACGGACCTACCGCTTCATCCAGAATCGCGGCATGAACAGCACCAGCACGGCGAATAGCTCCAGGCGGCCCACGAGCATCAGAAAGGCGAAGATCAACTTGCTTGCCGAGGTGAAATCGGCGTAGGTCCGCGTGGCGCCGACGATTCCCAGGCCGGGACCGATCGTGTTCATCGTGGCGGCGACGGCGCCGGCGCAATCCATGAGCTTGTGATCCGAGCTCAGCTCCGCCTTGTGCCAGGTTGCGTCCGGTTCCAAGGCGATCGTGGCCAGCCAGGCCAGCACCACAATCACCAGCACCAGGCAGAAGTAGAGCAGAATGTTCTTTCGCAGGTCGGGGTCCTGCACCGCCTCGCCGCCGATGCGCAGCGGCCGCACCACGCTGGGGCGATAGGCATGTTCGATTTCCAGCCACAGGATCTTCATGAGCAGGATCGGTCGGATGACCTTCACGCCGCCCGCCGTGCTCCCCGCACACGCGCCGATGAACATGAGCACGAACAGAGTGCCGCGGGCGAAATTGTTCCAGGCGTTGAAGTCATGGGTCACGAATCCGGTGGTCGTCATGACCGAGATCACGTTGAAGGCGCTGTAGCGAATGGATTCGGTGGTGCTATCGAAGTCGTTCGTCAATCGTCCCGCGATCGCCACGACGATCGTGGCCACGAACAAGATTGCCAGGTAGACGCGCCATTCGACGTTAGCCAGCAATCGGCGTGGTTGACCGACAACCACGAAGTAGAGCAGCGCGAAGTTCGTGCCGCCGAGGATCATGAACACGATGAACGTGAGCTCGATCATCGGCGCGTTGTACCCGTTAGCGCTCGAGAAGTGCCCCACGCTGTCGTTGTAGGTGCTGAATCCGCCGGTGGAGAGCGTGGTGAAGGCGTGGCACAGCGAGTCAAACAGCGATACGCCTTGCACCAACAGCAGCGCGATCAAGGCGACGTTCAATCCGGTATAGATGCCGGCGAACACCTGGGCGGTGTGCTGCATGCGGGCCGTTGTGCCCTCTTTCGTGGGTCCCGTCATTTCGGTGCGCATCAGCGCCTTGCCCGCCGACCCCTGTCCCAGCACGGCCACGAACAGCACGATGATGCCCAGGCCGCCCAGGAACTGGGTGCTTGCCCGCCAAAAGAGAATCGAGCGCGGCACGAGTGGTATGCGCTCCGGGTCGTCCAGGTCGGGTAGCTCCAGGTCGGTCAGCACCGTGGAGCCTGTCGTGCTGAATCCCGCCTGCGCCTCGAAGATGGCGTCGGCCACGTTCATCCGCACCGGCGCGCCGTTCTCATCGAGACCACGAGCGGTGCCGCTGAGCAGGTAGGGGATTGCCCCGAGAATGGTCGCCAGCACCCAGCTCAGTCCGACGACGGCGATCGCCTCCTTGCGGTAGAGCTTACCTTTGTTGCCGCGGCCCAGGCGCCACAAGACGGCAGCCGTGCCCAGGCTCACGGCAATGGCGCCCAACAGGCCGAAGAAGCCGTGCGTCTCGAAACGCTTCGCCGCACCAAACGGTGGAAGAGCCCACGGCGTGCTGAACGCCATGGCGACGCCGACGAACAGCGCCACAAATCCCAGCAAGCGGCTAACGAGGCGTAAGTCCATCAGGTGCGGTGCTTACCGGAGGTTGATCCATCCGCCGCCGGGGCGCGTGGCCCACAACGAACGACGATAGCGGAAATGCAGAATGCAGAGTGCGGAGTGCAGAGTGAGTGAAACGCCCGGCGAGCGCTTCCGAAATTCTGCATTCTGCACTCTGCACTCTGCATTTTTCAGCGTCCGTTGACGCGGAACTGGGTCAAAGCCTCCTCGACGACGGAGTCGTCGATCAGGGCCACCACCGTGTCGCCCGGCTCGAGGCGATCGTCGGCCCCCGGCACCTTGGCGTAACTGGCGCGCATCACGGCGGCAATCAGGCACTGCCGGGGCAACGGAACGTTGGCCAGCACGTGCTCGGCGGCCGGAGCGCCCTCGAGCACTTCGATCTCGAACACGCCGATGCGTCCCCCCGGCAATGCGGTGCGAGCCACCACGGGTCCCGTGTTCAAGAACCCCAACACCTGTTTGGCCATCACCTCGCGCTCGCTCACGGCCAGGTCGATGCCGAGCTTTCCCACCACGTTGGCGTAGTCGGGGCGGCCGACGATGGCCATGATCTTTTCGGCACCGATTTCCCGCGCTTCGACGCCGGCCATGATGTTATTCTCGTCGTCGCCGGTGCAGGCCACGAACACGTCGGCGTCCCCCACGCGCTCTTCTTCGAGCACGCTGCGGCGGGTGGCATCGGCCCGCAATACGGTGGTTTGCTTGAGACTACTGGCCAAAAACTCGCAGCGTTCGACCGATTCGTCCATGAGCGTGACCGAGAACCGGCCCCCTTCCAGGGCGCGGGCGAGGTGGTAGCCGGTTTCGCCGCCGCCCGCGATGACCACGGTCTGCCGCTGCCCGACCTCGCGCTGAAACCAGCCCTTGATGCCGTCGACGTCGTCGCGGCGTCCGATGAGGGTGACGCGATCTTCCGGCTCCAATGCGTCGGCGGCTGCGGGGATCCACATTCTGCCGTCGCGGTAGATCGACCCGATGCGGACCCCCTTGGGAAGCCCCAGGTCCTTCAGCACAACACCAGCCCCTTTGGCCCGCCCGCCCACTGTCACCTCCTGCACTTCGAGCTCGCCGCGGGCAAAGTTCTCGATGACTAGCGAGCCGGGGCTGCGAATGCCGCGAGCCAACTCGATCGCCGAAAGGTGCTCGAGGCTGAGCAACCGGTCGATATTGAAGTGGCTCTGGTAGTCGAACGTGCTGAGATCGCGGAACACCGGCGCGTAAACCCGGGCAATCGACCGCCGCGTTCCCATCGCCTTGGCCATGCTGGCCGCCACGATGTTCACTTCATCGTCGCCCGTGACGGCCAGGCATACGTCCGATCCGATCACGTCGGCCTGGAACAGCACGCTCGACTGGGAAGCGGAACCGGTGATGCCGCGGACGTCGAGCTCGTCGTTGATGCGGCGGGTGTGGAGCGGGTCGTGATCGACGACCGTGACGCTGTGCCGATGCTGGCACAGCAGCTCGGCGATCGAGGTGCCGACGGTACCCGCCCCCAGAACGACGATTCTCATGGCGCGTGTTCCGAGGGGCCGGTTGGCGTCTTGCCGCACGCGTCCCGGCCGGTTGGGCAGTTGAGCTCCTCGTCGGCGATGCGCAGGTCCTCCAGCACGCGACCGCCGAGGATGGTTTCCTCGACGATCCGGGGCACGTCCTGCGGCGTGACGCGGCCATACCAGATGGCCTGCGGGTAGATGACGACGGTGGGTCCCTGCTCACACTGGTCGAGGCATCCCGATCGATTGGCGCGAACCAGCGGCCCCAATCCGCGCCTTTTCAGCTCGGCCTTGAACAGATTGCGCAAAAGCTCGCTCCCCTGGGGATCGCAGCAGCCACGGCTGCTACCGGCTTCGCGACGATTGCAGCAGATGAAAACGTGATGCGTGAAAGGTGGCATCGACCAGAGGGCCGCCGGAGAACGCCCGTTATGGGAACTGCCTGCGCGGTTTCCCGCCAAGCTCGATTCTATTCATTCACAGGCCGCACATTGTACGTCGCGGCTGTGGGGCATCCAAGCCAAACGAGGCCGACGGATCCGCTACAGATTCCAAGACAGCAGGAACAGAATGCCGAAAACTACCACCATGAAGCCGACGATCCAGGTACCGGCCTTGGTGGCGTTGTGCAGAATGGGACGCATGGATTCGTGCCGCGTGGCGCCGTAAACGAGACTGATGGCCACGATCAGCGGCAAGATGTACCACACTTGCCGCTGGCTCCAGGCCGCCAGCAGAGAGGAAAACAATAAGACGTTATACATGGTCATTCACCCATCGCTGCTCGACCCCGGAGTCACCGGCGCCGCAGCGCCGGTCGCGGGGGCGATGCCCCCTTCAGGCTTCTTCCTCCGATTGTTCTCCCTTGGCGTCGTCGCCATCTTTCTCCCCGTTGCGCGACTTGGCGGCCGGCAGCACCGGCCCGGCCGCGGCATCGTAAATCGCCAGCACGTTGAGCAGCCCGGCGATCACCGTATACAACGTCCCCAGCTCGAACAGCGCCGCGTACTCGTCGTGCCAAAGGGAGAGCGCGGTGCGGGCCTCCGGGTCGACCCTTTGGCCCTGCCGCACCACCTGAATCGGGAGATCCGGTGGCGGCGCCATGAATCCTTCGACCAGCTCATCGCCGTTCAGGCCCCGAGCCGGATCGATGAGCTCGAGCGTACGGGGGTCGCGGTAGCCCGTGATCCACAGCGGCTTGTTGCCGCGATTGACCAGGTGGCTCTGCGCTACCGCGGGCAGCGCGGGCGCCCCGACGCCGAGTTGGCAAATGTACTGCCAGCGGAAGTCGTCGCGCTTCCACGAAGCGTACACCACGTGGCCGCCCCCCATCGCCAGGCCGAAAAAATAGGTGCTCAGGACGCACACCATGAACAAAATGCCTTTGGCGTAGCGACGCTGATACAGATGGCCGGCTCCCGGCCAGAGCCAAGCCAGGAGCGCCGCCAGTCGCGGGTTGCGCAGGTCGACATGGATCACGCTGTCGGAGTCTGGCTGTGCGTCCGGGGAAGCCATAGGCGGGATGCTCTGCGAGAAGGAAAGTGGATTCGCGATTGGCCCCCATTTTACCCGTACGGGCCGCACTGGCTAGGTCAATAGCTCTCAGCTATTAGCCGTCACGTACGCGCCGCGCGTCACCCCACGTTTGCCAGCGTCATGCTGAACCGGTTTTGGTCCGACTCGTTGCGCTGATTGCGCGTGGGCGAATAATCGAAAACCTCGACGGTCTTGCCATCGGCGCGGAACTCCAGCAGCCGCAGCCAGCCGTCGCCGCCGTTGGGGCGCATCTGAAAGTTCACCAGCACCTGCGGCACTTCGCGGCCGCCGGGAGTTTGCGTTGTGATCCGCCCCAGCCCGTCTCCCAGCACGTGCCCGTTCAGCGTGAGTACAAAATTCTCGTGCTTGCCGACCAGGTTGTTCCACAGTTCCTCGCCGTCGCTCACGTCGTCGTCGGTGGCTCGGGCGACCCCGTAGCTGTGCGGGTTCCAGCTCTGCCGGCCCTTGTACTTCTGCCAGTCGTACCGCGTGTCGTCGTAATAGATGTAGGCGTGCGTGGTCAGGATCGCCGCGCGGTCCTTGTGCTTGGCCGCCACTTCGTTGGCCCAGCGGACCACGTCCTTCCGCGGGCCGAACTCCAGACAGATCGACAAGAAGTCGCGCCCACCGGCCGAGAAGAGGTGAAAACTGTTCTCCAGCTTATCGGGCTCCTTGTCGTACGTGCCGCCGAACGTGGGAAGGTCCTTGAACTTGTCGACGGGAAAGGCTTCGTTCAGCGCGGTGGTGCGATCCTTGCAGACGCCCCCTTCGCTGTAGTCGTGGTTACCCGGCACCAGAAAGTACGGCACCTTGCCATCGAGCACGTTCATGGCCTTCACCGCGTTATCCCACTGAGGCGGCGTGTTGCGGTTGGTGATGTCGCCCAGGTGCAGCACGCAGGCAATGTTGCGGTCTTTGCGGTTCTCGACGATCCACTCGGTCTGGGCCGTGTACTCGTCGGGGTGGCTTTCGCTATAGAACTGCGTGTCGGGCAGCACCACGATCGTGAACGAATCCTTGGCCTGCTTTTCCGGCTCGCCGTCGACGAGCACTCCGTCGGCGTAAGGGCCTTTCTCCTGGCCGAATGCGCTGGTGGCGGCAAGCAGAGCGGGCGAGATGGCCCAAACCGCGCCGGCTTTCAAAACATCGCGTCGGGTAATAGCAGACCGGGTAATGGCAGACCGGGTTATGGAAGGCATGGGCATACTCCGCGGCGTGCTGGGCAGGTGAGTTGCGTCGAGAGCCGCTCGCTCGCAAGGCGGCTGACTCTCCGCAATTGTGGGCAGTTCTTGAGCGGTCCGCAACATGCGGACCATACCATAGGAGAAGATTCAGTTTTTGGCTGTCAGCCGTTAGGTTTCCACTGCCCACGTGTCACAGGCACTCGGCGGGTGCAAGCATTTGCCGTTGACACGGCCTGCTCGCACCGCGTACCCTGCCGCCCCCATTGTCCGCAGCTTGCGCCGCATTTGCGCCCATCCGGAATCATGATCGTCCTTGTGGATCGCGCGGCAACGACACGCGTCGCGTTGGCATGCCTGGTGGCACTGCTCGCGGCGATGGCGGCACCGGTGCGCCGGGCCCGAGGGGACGATTCGCTCTCGCAGCTTCGCGGCGACGTGCGCCGTCCCGGTCTGCCCGACGACGATGACGACTCCCATAAGTCGCGCCACCGGTCGCACCACGAATATGACGACGACTGCGACGACGAGGACTCCGAGTTCGAATCGCAACTGTTCGTCATCGGCGCGTACGCCGCCGGTTACGTGGCCACGTCGCCGATCTGGGTGCCGCAGAAGATTCTCCACGACGACATGGGCATGGACGGATACTTCGCCCGCTTCCCCTACGCCGAGGGTTTGCCGGGCTACATGATGATCGAGCCGTACGTGGAGGCGGAGCCGTACTCCTGGGCGGGGCGGTTGCGGGCCGAGTACGCCGACGACTTCACCGGCGTCGAGCGTTTCGGCGGCCACCTGCTGTTGGAGTCGATGTCGCGGTGGGGCATCGACACCGAAACGAACTACCGCCGCCAGGATTTGTTCCCGCTCGGCGACGACAGCCTGTGGACCGGCGACGCCAACATCGTGTTTCGCTTTGCCCAGAACGAGCACGTGCAGATGCGGGCCGGTGCGGGCTTCAACTGGCTGAGCGATGTCGCGCAAACTGACTTCGGTTTCAACTTCACCTACGGCGGCGACCTGTTCCCCTGCAAGCCGTGGGTTTTCTCGGCCGACATCGACCTGGGGAAACTGGGAAACGCCACGCTGTTCCACGTCCGTGCCACGGGAGGCATTCAGTGGCGCGGAGTCGAGCTGTACACCGGCTACGACTACTTCGACGTGGGCACCACGCAGATCGACGGCTGGGTGAGCGGCGTGCGCATCTGGTTCTGATCGGGTGGGTGTGAGCGCGTGAAGTGCCGCGAGCGTTGCGTCGCTCTTTTCTGGCAAGGCAGCGAATCCTGCCTTTCTCCGCTGCCTCTTCGGCGACTTCCTGTCGTAGAATGTCCGACGACGCGCGTCCGCGTTCGGCATTCCGACTTTCGAACTCCGACTTGCGCTTTCCCCGGCGCGGTGGGGCTTTCCGCTTTCTGGCAGGAGACATCGCTCATGGCTACTCAGAACGACGTTCAACCTCCCCCCGCGCGGCTCTCATTGTTGAAAAGGCTCGGCAAGGCTGTACGCAATCGCGTAGTCGAGGGCCTGCTGCTGATCGCGCCCGTGGCCATCACTTTCTGGATTATCAAGTGGCTCTATGATCTGTTGCGCGGCATGGCCATCGATCCCGTGGCGCGAGTGGTCGTGTTCGCGGCGCAGCGCAACGGCGACGAGGAGCAGGTGCTGCCCGCCTGGTTTACCGACTACGCGGCGCCGGCGCTGGCCGTCGTAATCGTGCTCGTTGTGCTGTATCTGTTGGGTATGTTCGTCCACTGGCGGTTGAGCCGCATTATCGACTGGGTGTTGATGCGAGTGCCCGGCGTCACCACGATCTACAGCGCCGTGAACAAAGTGTTTCAGACGCTCAAGAGCCAGTCTTCGGGGCCGAAGTTCAAACGCGTCGTGCTCGTGGCGTTTCCGCATGCCGGGATGCGCGTGCCTGCTTTCGTCACCGCCTCGTGCCGCGATGCGCAAACCGGGCGCACCATCCTGTGCGTGTACGTGCCCACGACGCCAGTCCCCACGTCGGGCTACATGCTGATGGTGCCCGAGGAGGACGTGACCGAAATGTCGTGGGACATCAACCAGACGCTGCAAGCGATTGTATCGGGCGGGATCACGGTTCCCGAGGTGGTCGATTACTATCCGAGCGCGGCGTCGGCCAGCGGAGAATGAGTGGAGAGTCGAGAGTCGAGAGTCAAGAGACAAGAGTCGAGAGCCGCAAACGGAATAATAGCCCGACGCGCAAGCGAGGAGGGGGCAACGGAAAAGTCGGAGATCGGAGGTCGGAAGTAGAAAGCCGGCATTGCTAGCATGTGCAGGCAACATAACCAGGCACAACGGAATTGCGTTTTCGGCACGAGTTATGCTCCTCTGAGGTCGCGAGCCGACCACATCGCACTTCGCCGTGGAGGCTCAAGGGCCCGCAGAGGCAGCCGCTGTTACGCATGTCTTTAACGGCCAATCGCTTGAGTTGCGAAGTCGAGGTTCCAACGGACGGGCCAACACAAGATTTGCTCCGCGGTACGACAATTGGACTTGTAACAATTGCAATAGCGGGGCACATTGTGGCACTTCACCGTGCTGGCTGGCTTGCCCCAATTGCCGCCGGATTGCCCGCACCTTGAGGATGATAGCACCGGCAGGCAGGCAGGAATGCCTGCCCCACGGCGGAGCGGCACGAATGCCTGCCGCACGCCAGAGTCGCCAAGGGTAAGCCGGGAGAACGGGAACTCACGCTCCGGGTGGCAACAAGGATGTTGTCGCCGTAAACGCCGGCCTCGCATCGGGCCCCATCACAACGGGGCCGCGCCGGCACCCATTCCAAGGAGGGAACGCATGCTCTCGCTCCAAGCACTCTTGCTGCTTACGGCCATCTCCGCACCGGGCGACGTCGTGCTCGTCGAATTCACCGCGCCGTGGTGCGGCGCCTGCCAGCAAGTCGAGCCCATTGTCGAGCGGCTGGCCTCCGACGGCTACCCGATTCGCAAGGTCGATATCGATGCCGACCGCGCAGCCGCGCGGCAGTACAGCGTCACGGCAGTGCCCACGTTCGTGCTGCTGGCCGATGGCCGCGAAGTCGATCGCGTCGTCGGCCCCGCCAGCTACGACCGCTTCACGCAGATGTTCGCATCGTTGAACGCCGCGCGGCGCGCGGAAGCGGCGCGAAAGGAATCGGCAGCTTCGTCGTCGTCGCAGGCAGTTTCGATGCGAGGTCAGTCTCCCGATGCCGCCGATTGGCAGAGGCAGCGCAGCCTGGGCGCGACGCGTCCGCAGCGGCTCACCGAAACCCGCGACGCACAGGTTGCCGACGCGCGCTTTGGAGGACCGACCCAGGGCCCCGGCGCGTACGTGCCGACTCCCGTTCGCGAAAGCCGGCCTGAGGAAGCAGCAGCCCGCTCGATGCGTCCCGACGACCTGGCCCGCCAGGCGACCGTACGTTTGACCGTCGAGGATTCCACCGGCTACTCGCACGGCACCGGCACGATCATCGACACGCACAACGGCGAGGCGCTCATCCTCACCTGCGGGCACATCTTCCGCGATTCGAACGGCCAGGGGCCGATCACCGTCGAGCTGTTCGCGCCGGGGGCAAAAGGGCCCATTGCCGGGCATCTCATCAAGTACGACGCCGACACGCTCGACATCGGCCTGGTAAGCATCCGTCCGGAATGCGAGGTCACACCGGTGCCGGTGGCGGTCCCGGGTCGCGTGCCGCAAGTTGAGGACCGCGTGTTCAGCATCGGTTGCGATCACGGCGGTCCGCCCCGCGTGGCGTACAGCCGCGTAACCGGAATCGACCGCTACGTCGGTCCGCCCAACTACGAAGTGGCCGGACAACCCGTGCAGGGACGAAGCGGCGGCGGAT
Source organism: uncultured Pirellulaceae bacterium (assembly GCA_964415245.1). Taxonomy (GTDB): domain Bacteria; phylum Planctomycetota; class Planctomycetia; order Pirellulales; family Pirellulaceae; genus CAYQAJ01. The sequence continues at coordinate 21,285 of CAYQAJ010000002.1, forward strand.
TATTCGCAGCCGACGGACAACTGATCGGCGTGTGCAACGCCGCCGACCAGGCCGACAACGAGGGCATTTACGCGGCGCTTCCTTCGGTCCACGAGGAGCTGGCGATGATCGGTCAGGAGCGGATCTTCGCGCGGCCAGCCGCGCTGGCCGATGTCGGCAACGCGCGACGAAGTGCGCCGAACCGCGGCGATGAACTCCCCGCCGACCGTTCCCTCTCGAACACGCGGCAGTCGATTCCTCACGCGACGATGCCGGCTTCGTATGAGGAGAACGTCCGCCCCTTGGCGCATCGAGCGTTGGGAACGGAATCGCAGTTCATCGTCATCGTCCCCGCCGACGAGTCGAACGACGGCCAGCCGGAATTCCTTGTGCTCGACAAACTACCTCCCGAACTGCTCGAGCACCTGCGCCTGGAAGACCGCCGCCAGCGGGATCGCGCCAACCAGGCTTCCATAGCACAACACATTCCACCCTCGGCGCGGAGCGATCAGCAGCGCGAATTGCCGCCAACGTTTCGGCCCTTGACGAGCGATCGCTCCGAGCGCGACGCGCGGGGCCCTGTGGTGCGGGCGCAGTCGTCCGACTGACAGCGCCGTGGGACGGACGCCGCGTGGGGCAGACATTCCTGTCTGTCGTTCGTTTCCTTGCCGCAGGAAGGGTTGGCGTCGCAGGCAGGCTGGAAAGCCTGCCCCACTGTGGGCAATAGCCTGCCACTCTGGGGCCGGCTCGCATAATCACTACCTCCGACGCAATCGTCGCGGTCCCTGGCTGACCTATGCTTGCGAAGACTTGCAAGCCGGTGGTCAGCCATGTACACGATTGTCGCCGCATTCTTCATCACCCTGATGGTGGCCGTAGGTAACCTGGCCTTGGGTTACGCGGTGGCGTTGTACCTGGGCCGGGGGCCGAAGCCGATTAGCGCCCTTCGCCCGAGCGTAGCAAAGCCGGCGCGTGCACCCGCCCCCGCCGACGAATCTCCTCGCGCTGCGACCGCGCCGCCGCGTTCGCATCCTGCGGAAGCGGCCGACCCGGACTCGCCCGCCGAACAGGTCGACACACCGCCCGATGAGGCGCCGACAGAGGTACACAACCCTGCCGAGGAGGCCTGCCGCCTCACGACGAAGGCCATGGAATTGTTCAACTCCGACCTGGGCCGGTTGGAGGGCGAGCTGCGTCGTGCGACGCAGGACGCATCGGGCGAAAAGCTGGGAACCTGCGCTGCCGACCTGAACCACGCCGTGCGGCGCTGTTTGCGGCAACTTAACGCGGCGGTGGCCAGCGCGTCGCAGGGGTCACTCGGCGCGTCGGACGGCAATGCTCCGTGTACACAGGTGCAGAAGATCGTCGAGTCGCTGGCCGCACAGGCCAACGCCGCCCTGGCCGATCTGGTGGGAATTCAGTTCTCCGGCGACGAGATGGCCGACGCCGGCGATCGCGTGTATCGAGCGCACGAGGCGATCGTGCTGGCGTGCCACGAGCGTCGCGACGAGTTCGACGATTCCCTGCTGGAGCTATTGCGAACAGAGCGCGACGACGCCCAACGGGATCCGACCGGCCTGGTCGATTCGCACAGCAGTCTGGCGGCCCGATTGCTCCTCGAACGCACGCTGGCCCAATGGTGGAGCGCGGACGCTCCGGCCGGCGGCGAGCACACCATGGCCATGTTCGACATCAACTGGCTGGGCCGCGTCAATCGCCAGTTCGGTTTGGCCACGGGCGAGCGGCTGCTGAGCGAGGTCTTCAACCTTGTCCGCGCCGCAGCCGACGGAGAAGTCGCCGCACGCGTGGCCGGCCAGCAGTTCTACGTGCTTTGCCAGGATCGCAGTCTGACAAGCCTGGCCGAAATGTCCGAGCGCCTTCGCCAGACGGTGGAGAAGACGCGCTTCGTCAGGGAAGAAACCGAAGTCCGCATTACGCTCAGCACCGCCGTGGCGGCCGTGCAATCGGGCGACAGCGGCGCGGTCGTGCTCGAACGGCTTCGTGCCGCCCTCGGCGAGGCAAAGCGATACGGACGCAACCGCACCGTGTTGTGCGAGGACGAGTGCCCGACCCCCGTTGTGCCGCCGGAACTGGACATCAGCGAGCGGACCGTGCGGCTGTAGCAGCCGCCTGAGAATGCGTCGGAGTCGGCGGGCGCACGCCGGCCGTTCTTAATGCTTGGCCAATCTGGGCAAGCGGCGCCGGCGCGACTGGCCAATCTGAGGAAGCCTTGCCGCCCCGCGATGCGATTTTGCACGCGCCCGCGACTCGCGGCCGATAAGGACTGATGCCGCATATTCTGTCTGCCGGCGCGGCCACAGGACGTTTGAGCTCAGTCGGAGGTAGGCGAAGGGCCACTGGTGGTTTGCTCGGAGAATCGGGCGCCGCGGTCGGCCACGCCAACATTGCTCGACTGAGCCTCAAGAAAGTTGGGAACGGATCTCCCCCGTCGCAGCCTCGACACGCAAGGGGGAGCGCCCATCGTGGCCTCCGTTTCCGCCATGCAATCCAAACCAGCGTCCCGTCTCTCGCCCGCTGAGGCGAAGGATCAGCGGCCCTCGGAAGAGCAACTGCTTCGCCAGCGGCTCCTGTTGCTGATTCAGCGTAACGAAGCCCTCCGCCGCAATCGGCCGAGGTAGCGGCATCGTGCGCGGCGACTTTCTCCCTAGCCCCGATGTGTGGCGTTGGCGCTGTTACGCGCGCCGGACGCACTTTGCACTGCGCCGCCGATCACTCCGCGCGGCCACGGTGCTCGGCGCGGCTGCGCTTATTGCGATGGCAATCGCGCTGGCGCCGGGTTTCGCGAAGCAGGCTCATGCACAGTATCCGTGGGCACGCTCGTCGCCGTCGGTGGTGGGAAACTGGCCAACGCCGGGACCCGCGGCGAATTCCGGTTATCCCGGTGCGGCGCCGCCATCGGCTAGCACGCGCGCGCCGCAAGAGAGAGTGGAGTTCACGACTCCGCATCCGGCGGTTGCCCGCATCATTGTCGATGCCGGAAGCAGCATCTCGTACGGCAGTGGCACACTGGTCGACGTTACCAATGAGCACGGCTTGGTGCTCACCAACTGGCACGTCGTCCGCGACGCTCCGCACAATGTTCAGGTGCAGTTTCCCGATGGCTTTCGCTCGGCGGCGCGGGTGGCGAAGTACGACAAGGACTGGGACCTGGCCGCGCTGGCGATCTGGCGTCCGCCAGTCGAACCCGTGCAGCTTGCCGCCGAAACGCCGCGACCGGGCGACGCGCTTTCAATCGCCGGCTACGGATCGGGCAACTATCGCATGGGGGATGGGCGATGTACTCAATTCGTTTCACCGGGCACGAACTTTCCCTTTGAAATGATTGAGGTGTCGGTCGAAGCGCGGCAAGGCGACTCGGGCGGACCGATTCTCAACTCGCGGGGAGAACTTGCGGGCGTGCTCTTCGGCGCCAGTACGGGAACAACGGCCGGCAGCCACGTCGGACGCGTGCGGCAGTTTCTCTCGAACGTCGCGCCGGACGTGTCGACGCCCAACACGGAACACATCGCCCGAGCGCGCGACGCGAACAGCCCCGGCCGGGAGGCCGGGGTCAATCCCTCCGCTGGCACACGCCGCGACGTTCTCGAAATCG
>CAYQAJ010000002.1:24976-56638 GCA_964415245.1 uncultured Pirellulaceae bacterium
TGTCGCCCGATCTTCCCCCGGCCGCGCTTCCGTCGGGCGACGACCCAAGCCAGGCTGACGGGGCGGTAACGATCACCTGGCGCGATCTGGCCGGCAAGACGCTGTTCGATCAAGCCAAGACGCTGCTGGCGGTGGTTGGCCTGCTCTCGCTATTGGTGTTTTCGCTGCGGTTGAGCGCTAAGTGAAGCGAGTCGGCGTTCATGGGAGCGGCTGAATCACCAGGCCAATCCGAAGACCGTCTGCGGAGAAGCAGACAGGCACATGTTGCTCCGCGGACTGCGCAAAATGAGCCAGCCCCCGACGGTTTTGCAATGGGCGAATTCGAGCGAGACGGCTTGACGAGCGCGGCCCAATCGCCTGTATTGTGGGGTAATCCGCTCGCCCGAAGCACTGCGGAGTCGTAGAAAACCGGCAAGAAAACCCGGCCGGCGACGAATACCGATTACACTCGCGCACATTCGCGGCGCGCTCTTTAACGCACGAGACGGCCGGCCGATATCGGTCCGGCCCACAACCTGGAACAGTCCAGGACCACACAAACGAAGGGGAGGTCGCTATGGATTTTCTCGGCGGCGGGCTCGTGTGCATCGTCCTGGGGGGTGGACTCCTCCTGCTCCTGTTGGTGGTCGCCTTCGTGATCGCCATCTACAACAAGCTCGTGCAGCTTCGCAATCGGTACAAGAACGCCTTCGCCCAAATCGACGTGCAACTCAAGCGGCGGTACGACCTCATTCCCAACCTTGTCGAAGTAGCCAAGGGCTATATGAAGCACGAGCGGGAAACGCTCGAAGCCGTTACTTCGGCGCGGAATCTTGCCGTCACGGCCGGTCAGGCCGCGGCCGCCAACCCCGGCGACCCCAACGCCATGAAGGGGCTGATGGGCGCCGAAGCGCAACTCGGTGGCGCGCTGTCCCGCTTGCTGGCCGTCGCCGAATCGTATCCCGATCTTAAGGCCAACCAGAACATGCTGTCCTTGCAGGAGGAACTCACCTCGACAGAGAACAAGGTGGCCTTCAGCCGGCAGGGTTACAACGACTCCGTCATGCGCTACAACACCCAGCGCGAGCAGTTTCCGGCCGTGCTGTTGGCCGGTACATTCGGCTTCGGTCCCGCCGAGCTGTTCGAGGTGGAAAGCGAGAAGGAGCGTGCCGCCCCGCAAGTGAAGTTCTGATTTGTCGCGCCGCCGTAACAGCTTGGCCGTTGGAAGTCGGGGGAGCACACGGTAGCGGGACTCGCAAGAATCCCGACGGGCAGGCGACGATCGGCGGCGCTGAATCCTTGCGAATCCAGCTACGACTTCAAACGGCTAAGCTGTTACGCGCCGCCGGACTCGCGGGGAGGGGCCGCACGGGCGCGGGCAAATTTGACACCGCTGGCTGTGGGCGCCATGGATTTCTTCGAACATCAGGATGCGGCCCGAAAGAAGACCTGGCTGCTGTTGCTCTACTTCGCGCTGGCCGTCGTGTCGATGGTCGTGGCGCTGTATGTGGTGGCGGTCCTGGTCTTCGCGCTGCCGCAGATGAAGGGGAACCAGTCGGGCGTCGCCGTCTGGCGGCCCGAGATTCTGGGAATCGTGTCGCTGGTCGTGCTGTCGATCATCGGCCTGGGAAGCCTCTACAAAATTGCCGAGCTACGCGGCGGCGGGCGCCGCATTGCCGAGATGCTCGGCGGACGGCGCATCCAGCCCAACACGACCGACACGGCCGAGCGACGGATTCTGAACGTGGTCGAGGAGATCGCGCTGGCCTCCGGCGTGCCGGTTCCCCCCGTCTACGTGCTGGAAGAGGAGACGGGCATCAACGCCTTCGCTGCCGGTTACACTCCCGCCGACGCAGTGATCGGCATCACCCGCGGCACGCTCGCATACCTCAACCGCGACGAGCTGCAGGGCGTCATCGCCCACGAATTTAGCCACATCCTGCACGGCGACATGCGGCTGAACATCCGGCTCATCGGCATTCTGCACGGCATTTTGCTGATCGCGATCGTCGGGTTTTACGTCATTCGCGTTACCGCCGGGACGGGCCGCTCCCGTGGGGGCAAGCGCGGCGGCGGTGGGCAATTGGTGCTGATCGGCATTGCCGCCCTGATCATCGGCTACATCGGCCTGTTCTTCGCGCGGCTTATCAAGGCAGCCGTCTCGCGGCAGCGCGAATACCTGGCCGATGCCTCGGCCGTGCAGTTCACCCGCAATCCCGACGGCATTGCCGGAGCGCTCAAAAAGATCGGCGGGCTGGCCGATGGCTCGCACGTAAAGTCGCCCGAGGCGGAATCGTGCAGCCACATGTTTTTCGGCAGCGCGTTTCGGCGGGTGTACTTCAGTCCGTTTGCCACGCACCCGCCGCTGGCGGATCGCATCAAGCGGATCGACGCGCAGTTTGACGGCAAGTTTCCCCACACGCAGCCGCTGCAGGAAGCAGCCGCTCGCGCCGTGCCCCCCGTGCGCCGTGCGCCGGCGAAACTGGCGGGTATTCCCATTCCGATCCCCGTGTCGATTCCAGCGATCGGCGCCGCCCTGCCCAACATCCCGATCGATCCGGTGCTGGTGATTGCCGCGGTGGGCGGTCTGGACGAAGCGCACATGGCCCATTCGCGTGGGCTGATCGATTCACTCCCCGAAGCGCTGCGCGAAGCCGTACACGAACCGTTCAGCGCGCGATGCGTGATCTTCGCCATGTTGCTGGACGAATTGGGGCCGATCCGCGATAAGCAACTCGAAATGGTGCGAAAGCGCGACGGGGAGCCGTCGGCCCAGGAAACCCAGCGGCTCGGCGGTATCCTTCAAAGCCAAGGGCATGCCGTGCGTATGCCCCTGGTTGAAATCACGCAAGGCACGCTGACCGGCATGTCGGCCGAGCAGTACGACAAGTTTCGCGACACCGTCGATGAATTGGTTCGGGCCGACAACAAACTGAGCCTGTTCGAATTCGTGCTGCAGCGCGTGCTGATCGACCATCTCGACCGAGCGATCCGCGGTCACAAACCCCCCGGCGTGAGTTTCTACTCGCCGCGCGGCGTGACGCGGGAACTGGGGCAGTTGCTCTCTTGCCTCGCGCACGTGGGGCACAGCGACCTGGCCGAAGCGCAGGCCGCCTACGCTAAGGCCATGTCCCAGTGGCCCGACCAGAACGTTCGGCCCGATCTGCCGCCGCGGAGCGAGTGCTCTCTTAAACTCATCGCCGAGTCACTCGACAAACTGGCCCAATGCTCGGCCCCGGTGAAGAAGTACGTGCTGAGCGTGGCGGCCATTTGCGTAGCCGCCGACGGGCAGGTGACTCTGGCGGAAGCGGAACTGTTCCGCGCCATCGCCGACTCTCTCGACTGCCCGCTGGGCCCGATCAACGTGGGTCCGATCGCCGCGGGATCGATGGCGGCGGGTCCGCAATCAGCAGGTTCGACTACAGTGGGTCCGGCCACATAACGCGTACAGCGGACGACGCGGCGCCGTAGAACTAAGATGCCGATTCGCGCGCACCCGGCATGGGCCAGTTCCAACCCGCGGTGAAGCCGCCGTCGACGTAAATGATTTGGCCGGTGAGAAATGCCGATGCCGGCGCGGCGAGGAACACCGCCGTTCCGACCATGTCTTCGGGCACACCCAGCCGCTGCTGCGGCGTGTTGGTGCGTCCCCACGCCTGCATCGTTTCGTCGGACCACAGCTTGCGGGTCAGGTCGGTGAGGATGAAGCCCGGGGCCAGGGCGTTGACGCGCACTCCCTGGGGTCCCCATTCGAGGGCGAGGGAGCGGGTCATGTGCCCCAGGGCGGCCTTGCTCACGGCGTAGGGGAGCACGTACTTGAGCGGCCGGTCGGTGTTGAGCGAGGCGATGTTGATCTGGCTCCCGGAGCCCCGGTCGACCATGTGCCGACCCACCTCGCGCGACATGACGAACGCGCCGCGGAGATTGATGTCGACGACGAAGTCGTAATCCTCGTCGGTGATGTCGAGGGCCGGCTTGCGACGATTGACGCCCGCCACATTCACCAGCGTGTCGATGCGGCCGTGTTGCTGGAACACTGACTGCACGGCTTTGCGGACGGCGTCGGAGTCGGCCACGTCGCAGACCAGCGGCGTGACGGACGGCGCGGACGACGATTTTCCGGTTGCCAATTTCCCGCCCGCTGAAGTGGCGAGAGACGACGAGGCCGCGGCCGACGAAATCTCGGCGGCGGCCCTTTCCAACGTGCTGGCTTCACGGCCCGTGATGACGACGCGTGCACCGCGCTCGGCAAACCCCTGGGCAATGGCACGGCCAATGCCGCGGCTGCCTCCGGAAACCAGCACGACCGAATCGGCGACGGAAAAGAGCGGGTCGGACACGGCTTGATCCTCTGCGGGCTTTTGACCACCTACAGAGTTGCCCGTGCGAAGGGCGCCGTCAAGAGACCCGAGGCACTCGTCTCACCGCCGCTGCGTCGCGTCGGTTCGCTCGAAGGGGATGCGGCCGCTGATCTCGGCGCCCGACCGGCCGTTGAAGTTGGCCGGGTTGGTTCGCTTGGGCGTGTGCGAAGTGCCGGCCAGGAAATCGTCGATTTGCGCCACTTCCTTCAGCCGGTCGAATTCACGGGCCATGGCCAGGCGGAGTTTCTTCTCGTGAAGGTCCTTGAAGAGGATGTCGCGCACCGCGTCGAAGTCCTGGGCGTCGACCTCGGGCTTGGTTCGCCCCAGGCACCTGAGGATGATGAACTTGTCGTTCACCGCGACAATGCCCGACAACTCGCCGGGCTGGAGCCGGAACGCTTCGTTCTCAATGGCGGGCTGTCCGCCGTAGCGCTGGATGGGGGGCACCTTGCCCAACTGCGCTTTGGAGATGGGCTCGATCGAGTACTGGCTGGCGAGTTGGCCGAAGAAGTCGTCGGTGGGATTGCCGCGGGCCATTTCCCACACTTGCTGGGCTTGCCGTTGGTTGCCCAGCACGATGGCCAGCACCTGCACCCGCTCGCCGTAGTTTGCCTCGAAGCCCTTGTTCATATCTTCGTCGGTGACCTCGACCTTTTCGGCGACCAGCTTTTTGAGCGCCACCGAAGGCCACACCACGTCGCGGACGTACAGGTCGACGGTGATCTCCTGCTCCTTGGTCACGTAGCCGAGCCATTTCTCCAGGTCGGGGGAGCCGTCGGCCTTGATGCAGCCGTAAGCGTCGGCGGCGCGGGTGATTTCGTCGTCGATGTCGGCCTGCTCGACCGTTTGCCCGCGGCGTTTCAGCTCCTGGTTAAGCAGCTTGCGGTTGATCTCGCCGCCCAGCACGTCGTCGCCGTGACGGTCGAGGCACTCTTCGGCCAGCTCGGCGATGGTGATCGCCTTGTCGTTGACCGTCGCCGCCACGCCGGGCATCTGCTGTTGGAGCTGGGGATTGTTGTACACGTTAACCAGCTTCGATTCGCTCTGGAGCTGTTGGAAGATGTTTTCGGCGGCGGTGCGCATCTTCTGCTCGCGCAAAAAGTCGATGACGCGAGGCTCGGCGGAGCGGCGCACCTCCTCGGTCACGTTGATGCCGGGGAGCTGGTCCTCGCACTTGAGAATCAGAAACTGATTGGCCGCCGCGATCACCGGCGAGATTTCGCCCGGCTGAAGGGCAAACGCCGCTTTCTCCACGGTCGGATCGCCGACGTGGCGGCGAATGGGCGGGATCATGCCGTACGTACTGGCGCTGTTGGGATCCTCGGAGTGCGTCTTGGCGAGCTGACCGAAATCGTCGGGGTTGGCGACCGCCTTGGCGCGAATCTGCTTCGCCTTCTCGGGGTCAAGCACCGAGATCATTCGCACCTTCACTTTGGGGCCCAGCTCCGATTCCAGGGCGCGGTTGACTTCCTCTCGAGAAACCTTGATTTGGTCCGCTGCCAGCGCTCGCAGCGCCAGCGTGGGCCAGATCATGTCTTTAGCGTATTTGTCGGGCGTAATGCCCCGTTCGCGCTCGAGCATGCCCAAGTAGGCTTCCGTCGAGAGATTGAACTTTTGAGCGACGTAGGCAATCTCGGTCTGCACGTCTTGGTTCGTGATCGTGATGTTTCGCTTCTTGCAGGCGTCGAGAATGAGGTGCTTGTTGAGGATTGTCTCCAGCACTTCCTGTCCGAAGCGGCGCATGCACTCGTGGGCCAGCTCCTGGCGCGAAATCTGCTCGCCGTTGACGACCGCCATGACGGTCAGCTTCTTGGTGTCGCGTGCCGCGGGGATGCCGGAAGTGGCGCCACGTGCCGACGACGATGCCTCATCGGCAGCCGATCGGGACGCCGCCCTAGGTGCCGACGAGTCGGCGGCGCGGTAACCGCTGTTCGACCGCTGCACCGGCGTGTCGGCGCTGGCTGAGCCGGCTCCCCAGAAGTGCCGCACGGTAAGAAAGAGAGCGGCCGAGACGAGCACGCCTCCCAGAACCCACAGCGTGAGCAACCCGGGGCGGGGGCGTGGCTGGCGGCGGCGAGCGTCCTTGCTGGCCATCGCGGTTTCTCCTTAAACCGAGGTCGAATCGAGCTCCAACGCCGGAACCGTGTCCGGCGTCGCGCACAGCCTGGGCGCATGGAAGCGCGCAAGATCTCCCCCAGGCGCCAAGCGGGGCGGGGAGTATAGGAGGGCCGCTCTACGCGGTCAAGAGAAACTGAAGTCGTTGCGAATCTTGTGCTTAGCCACCACTTCCATGCGACAGCGCCGGCGGCCGCTCACGGGCGCAGCAGCTTGCCTATCTCCCCGGCATCGTTGGTGATGATCCCGTCGATGCCGGCCTCGGCCAGCTCCTCGGCGCGCCGCGGGTCGTCGACCGTGTAGACCCACGCTTTGAGTCCGCGGCGGTGAACGGCCTCGATTTGCGCAGGGCCGATCAGGTCCTCTTTCCAGCCGACGCCGGCCGCGCCGAGCGCCTGGGCGCTGTCGAGCAGCCCATCGGTCAGCTCCTTGTCGCCCAGCGCGACAATCGTGAGATTGGGTGCCAGCCGATGGCAATCGCGCAAAAAGCCCCAATCGAACGACTGCACGACCACCTCGTTCAGACACTTCTTGCGGCGCAGCAGGTCGATGCACGTTCGCGCGTCGCCCGACTTGTGCTCGATCAGCGTAGTCGAGCCGACTTGAATGGCGTCGATCGCTTCGGCCAGCGTGGGAATGCGCGTCCCGGCGAAGCGGGCGTCGAACCAGGTGCCGGCATCGAGCTTTTTCAGCTCGGCAAGCGTGAGCGCCCCCACGGGCGTCTTTTCCCGGCCCAACAGGGCGACGGCGTCGGTGCAGCGATCCAGGTCTTTGTCGTGAAAAACGACAGGCACGCCGTCGGCCGAGTGCCAGTAGTCGAGCTCGACCAGGTCGGTGCGGAGTTCGAGCGCCGCCTGGAACGCGGGGATCGTATTCTCTGGCGCCTGACGGTTGGCGCCGCGATGCGCGATGATGAGCACGTTGCGCGAGGCGACCAATCGAGCCGCACGCGTGAGTTCCATGTCATCCGCCCCCCGGCAAGGACTCGTGGGCCAGGCGCCAAGACACGCCGTCAGGGCCCACAACATAAAACCTGGAGAATTCCCGCGCACAGTACCCATTCTCGCCAGACGGGTCAGGTGATACCGAACGACAATTATAAGCCGGTCTGGATGATTTCGCACGGCTGCCGCGGCGCACGCCGCCGCGAAATCCGGCGTCGGGCGGTTTACGCCGACGGTCGTTTGCGCAGATAATGGGGCGGCCAGTCTTTGCCGAATCAGCCGTCGCGCATTTGAGGGTCGCGAGTGCGGCCTTGGCGTAGCGGCGTTGCTCGCCCTGTTGTTCTCCCTTTCGCGTAATCAGGAATCGTCATCCCCGAATGGATACACAGTCCACTCCCAGCAGCGGCACAGCCACAACTTCTCTGACCGAGCGGCCCGACGCCGCCGACGAGAAGACCCTGCAAACGGTAATCGACAAGGTGCGCGACATCGCGCGGGAACGGGCCAAGCAGCTTACTCCCGACACCAATGTGGTCGGGCTGGGCCTCGACTCGCTGGAGCGGATGGAGATCGCCGCCTCGCTCGAAGAAACGTTCGGCGGGCGATTCCCCGACGACGTGCTGTTGGAGATCGAAACCTGCCGCGAAATCGCCGATGCCGTGACCCGGTATCTCGGCCCCGCCGCGGCGCCCACCAACGTGCCACGCACCCTGGAGGACATCCCCCCCGAGCATTACCGCTTCGACAGCATGCCCGAGATTGTCGGCATGAAGAAGACGATAGATCTTCTGGTGGCCAGCGGCGCGACCAACCCCTACTTTCGCGTTCACGAGCGCGTGGCCGGCGACACCACCGTGATCGAAGGACGCGAGCTGATCAACTTCTCGAGCTTCAACTACCTGGGGCTGGCGGGGGAGCCATCGATCGTGCAGGCGGCCAAAGACGCGATCGACCGCTATGGCGCGAGTTGCTCGGCCAGCCGGCTGGTATCGGGCGAGAAGGCCGTCCACGGCGAGCTGGAGAGAGCGGTGTCGGATTTCCTGGGCACCGAGGATGTGATCACGTTCGTCAGCGGGCACTCCACCAATGAGACGACGATCGGCCACCTGCTGGGGCCCGGCGACCTGATCGTGCACGATGCGCTGGCGCACAACAGCATCATCCAGGGGGCGATTCTGTCGGGCGCGCGGCGGCGGCCGTTCCCCCACAACGACGCGCGGGCCCTCGACGAGCTGCTCCGTGACATCCGCCACAACTATCGCCGCGTGCTGATCGCCATCGAGGGCGTTTACAGCATGGACGGCGATTTTCCCGACCTGCCCCGCTTTATCGAAATCAAAAAGCGCCACCAGGCTTTGCTCTTCATCGACGAAGCCCACTCCCTGGGCACGATGGGCATCACGGGGCGCGGGCTGGGAGAGCATTTCGAGGTGAATCGCAACGACGTGGACCTGTGGATGGGCACGCTCAGTAAGGCGCTCGGCTCCTGCGGCGGCTACATCGCCGGCTGCAAGGAGGTGATCGAGTATCTCAAGTACACGGCGCCGGGATTCGTATTCAGCGTCGGCTTGCCGCCGGCCAACGCAGCCGCCGCTCTGGCTGCCATCCGGTTTCTCGAGAACGACCCCGAACGCGTGGCCACCGTTCAGGCCCGCGCCGGCCTGTTCCTGCGGCTGGCCAAGCAGCGCGGCCTGAACACGGGCTTGAGCGATTCGACTCCCGTGGTGCCGGTGATCCTGGGTAACTCGCTCCATGCGCTGCAAGCGGCGGAGAAGATGTTCGAGCGGGGGGTGAACGTGCAGCCGATTCTCCACCCGGCCGTGGAAGAGTCGGCGGCACGATTGCGGTATTTCATATCCGCATTGCACAGCGAGGAGCAGATTCGCCGCACCGTCGCCGCCACGGCCGAGGTGTTGGCCGAGATCGATCCGAAGTATGCCCGCAAAGGTCGCTGACGGCCGCCGCTCATCGTGGGGCAGACATTCCTGTCTGCCAGTTAGTCGTGGGGTAAACGTTCCTGTCTGCGAGTAGACTAGTGGGGCAGACATTCTTGACTGCCCATAAGCCGAGGGGCAGACATTTCTGTCTGCCAATTGCGCAAAGGCGATGCACAGGACCGCAGGCTCGAAAGCCCGCCCCCACGGCCCGGGAGGAGAGGTATTTCCGAGCTAGACATGTCCATCATGCAAAGGGGGGGTGCCGCGTGACTCATTTGATTCGATGTGGCGGCGTGTTGCTGGCCGCCGTTCTTGTTGCCGGCCTTCTGGGCAGCCGCGAAGGCAACGTGTGCCGGGCCGCCGAACCGGTCGATGGCGCACTGGCCAAGTACGTGGCGAAGGAGGACGCCAGCTACGGCTGGGTCGTGAAGCAGCGCGGCGAATGGGAGAAAACTTCATTCGTCGAGCTGATCCTTACGTCGCAGACCTGGCGCGACATCGTGTGGAAGCACCAATTGTTCGTCATCCGTCCCTCCACCGCGGGTGACGACACCACGCACGCTCTGCTCTTCATCACGGGGGGCAATTGGAAAGACGAACTGGAAAACGGGGTGACGAAGAATCTGCCCCGCGACGCCGCCCTGTTCGCGGCCATCGCCGAGCAGATCAAGACCCCCGTGGCCGTGCTGCTGCAAGTGCCCGAGCAGCCCATCTTCGACGGCAAGGTCGAGGACCAGATCATCGCCATGACGTTCGACGAGTACCTCAAATCGGGCGACGCGGATTGGCCTCTTCTGTTCCCCATGGTCAAGAGCGCCGTGCGGGCCATGGACGCCGTGCAGGAGGCGTCGGAGAAAGAGTGGGGGCTGAAGCTGAAAACGTTCACTGTCACCGGCGCGTCGAAGCGCGGCTGGACCACCTGGCTTACCGGCGCCGTCGACCGCCGGTCCACCGCCATCGCGCCCATGGTCATCGACGTATTGAACATGGGCCCGCAGATGAAGCACCAGCGGGAAGCCTTCGGCGACTACTCCCACAAGATCGACGAATACACGCGTCTGCACATCCAGGAGCGGATGGAGACCGACGCCGGCGCGCAGTTGCGCCGCATGGTCGATCCGTTCGCCTATCGGGACCAGCTCACGCAGCCCAAGCTCATCATGCTGGGCACCAACGACGAATACTGGCCGCTGGATGCGCTCAACCTGTACTGGTCCGAGCTCCAGGGGCCCAAGTACGTGCTTTACATCCCCAATAACGGCCATGGGCTCAAGGACTACGGCCGCATCGTGGGGAGCCTGTGCGCCTTCCACCGGCAGGCTTGCAGTGACTTCACGCTCCCCAAGCTGGATTGGAAGTTTGAGAACAGCGGCGGGACAGTTAAGCTGCGTGTGACCAGCGACGTGCGGCCCAGCCAGGTCGACACCTGGTTTGCCGCCTCCGACTCGCGCGACTTCCGCAAGAGCCAGTGGCGCTCACGCCCCGCCACCTCAGAAGGGAATGGCTACCTGTGCGAGTTGGAGATACCCGAGTCGGGCTACGCGGCCATGTACGGCGAAGTCGTGTTCGCCGACGGCGAGCTGCCGTACTTTCTATCGACCAACGTGCAAATCGTGCAGGGCGGCGGGAAGTGAGGGCCCGCGCAAACAGCACCGGTACCGCGTATTCGCTCCGCGCTTAACCAGCTGTGGGAAGAGTCGAACGACCTCTCGTGCGATCGCCAAGCCCGAATTTGATGGTCAATTTCTGTGGGCTGGAAGGGGTCAGTCGCCGAACATCTCGGTGAAGTAGCCGCCGGTGCGGCCCATGCCCACACGGTCGTGAGATGCGAGCATGTTCTTGTGGTGGCCGGGGCTGTGGAACCACATCAGGTTCGCCGCGCGGCCGTCGCTGGTCCCGGCGGCGATATTCTCTGCCGAGGCCGACGTGCCCATGCGCGCGGCGCGTTCCCCGAAAGTCTTCTTGCCCACCAATGGCGATTCATGGGAGAAGAACTTGTAGGTGAGCATGTCGTTGGAGTGGTCGCGGGCAGCCGCGCAGAGGCGGAGGTCAATGAGCACGGGGCTGAGGCCCAGGAGGTTTCGCATCAGGTTCAGGGCCAGGATCGCCCGACCCTCCTCGGGATCGAGCCTGGAGGCCAGCCGGGCGTTGGTAGCCAGAACCTCGCGGGTCTTGGGGGCCATGGGCGCGGCCAGCTCGGCACTCATCGTCTCTTCGCCCTGAAGGTACTGTTCGAAGCTCGGCTTGTCCTTGGGCTTGTTGCCGTCGTCTGGGAGCTGCTCCCAGAGAAACACAGCGCACCGCTCCCACAAGGCGCCCAGCTCATGGAGCCGGTCGCGGTCCGCGCGGAGCGACTCCGACTGCTTGATGACTTGTTCGCGGTTGACGACGAAGATCTCTTCGAGCCGCCTGATGGCCGGGTCGCCCTCGCGCTCGATCAACTCGTGGGAGAAGTCCTCCCGCTTCTCGAGCCCCAGGACCTTCTGACGCAGGGTCTGGACCTCCTGCAGATCGGCGTTATTGATTTGGCCCCCGGCCACGGCCGCCGCCTGCTTGAAGAACTGCGCCCCGTAGCGCTGGAGCTGAGGATAGAGCTCGCTGCCGATGGCGTCGAACATCGGACCCGCGGCGAGCGGGCCGTACTCGATTGCCTTTTGCACCGCCGCCTGGCGCTGGTCCGGATCTCGCTTGGAGGTGCGGAACTGGCTGACGATCTTGTTGATCTCCCGCTTCTGCTCGGCAGTGAGCCGAGTCGCCTCGGCAGGCGGTTTGGCGGGGTTTTGCTCCTGGGCCAGGTCCTGGGCCGCCACAGGCGACACGGCCAGAATCGCCGGCAGAAGCGAAAGTAGTATTGCGCGGTGGAGCATAGGTGTTCCGTGGATCGCTCTGTAGGACCTCAAATATCTTGGGCAAGTGGAACCGGCGAATCAATAGTGCTGTCCCAGAGCCAAACAGGAGACATTCGGTCAGCCGTTTCGGCGGGGTCGCAGACCCGAACCGAATGAACCCCTCACGCGGAGCGTGAGGTCTACGGTGGGGGCACAAGAAGGTGCCGGGAAGCGCTTCGCGACTGCGAACGGGTCGCTGGTGTGCAATCACCCCGCCGGCCGTTGCGGCGCTATGCCGTACTCTCAATAATTCAGCGTGGGCGGGCGGTAGTGGCCCGGGTTGATCGAGCGGAACCACTCGATCGTCGGCACCACGTCGTCGCGATAGTGCGGAACCCCGACTTGTTACGCGAGCAGGTCCTTGATGGGCTTTCCACCGCCGGCGATTTTCATGGGCCGACCGTTGGGGCTGGTGAAATTCGTTTCCAGCGAGATGCCCAGCGCGCGCAGGACCGTGGCCATCAATTCCTCGGCGGCGTAGGTCTGGCTTGTCGCCTCGATCCCGTCGGCGCTGGTGCTGCCGACGGTGATCCCGCTCTTGAGTCCGGCGCCGCCTAACAGCACACTCCAGCAGCGGGCCCAGTGGTCGCGACCCGTGCTGCCGTTGATGGTGGGCGTGCGACCGAACTCGCCCATGCAAAGGATCGCAACCTGTTTCTGCATGCCGCGATCCACCAGGTCCGCCACCAGGGCGCTCAGCGCCTCGTCGAGCTCTGGCAGTAGGCGGGTCTCCATCGTCTCGAAGTTTTTGCTGTGGGTGTCCCACCCGCCGGTGTCGACTTCGACAAACGGTACACCCGCCTCGACCAATCTTCGCGCCAGCAGGCATCCGCGTCCCACGCGGGAATCGCCGTACCGCTCGCGCATCGCGGCCGGCTCTTGCTCCACCTTGAAAGCGTCCATCTGCTTGCTGCTGAGCAAGCCATGGGTCTTCTCGAGGATGCGGGCGTGTTCCTGGGATGCCAGCGACTGCGATTCTTCGATAAACCCGCGTTCGAGCATCGACAGCAATCTCATGCGATCGTGGACGCGGATCGCCTCGACGGCCATATCCATGTTCGCAATTTTGCCTTGATCGTTGACCACAAACGGTGCATACGACATGCCGAGGAAGCCCGACCCAATGCTGCTGCCCCCCACGGCGACGAACGGAGGAATCCCCAACGACTCCCGCGCCGGGGCCAGCTCGTGGGCGATGACGGCGCCGTAACTGGGGTACTCGATCGACGGGTTGGGCACGTAGCCGGTGTGCAGGTAGTACCGGCCTCGCGTGTGGTCGGCTTCGCGCGTGCTCATCGACCGCACCAGCGACAGATGCTCCATCTGCTGGGCGATTTTCGGCAGGTGCTCGCAGATTTGCATATCGCCGGTGGTGGCAATGGGCCGAAACGGGCCGCCCGTGCGGGCACCGGGTTTCAAGTCCCACATGTCGATGGTGGCGGCGCCCCCGGCCAGCCAGATCAAAATGGTCGCCTTGCCGTCCTTGGCGAGTTGCGAGGCGTTGGCCGCCAGAGCATGGGTAAAGTACGTCGCCGGCCCGGCCATCGCCGCGACCGACGCCGCGTGCGTCAGAAAGTGACGACGCGTCATGCCGACGGGAACTTGCAAGCGGGCCATGAGCAAAGCTCCTTATGTCAAGCGGCTAGTGATTCAGAATGAACGCATTGGCGTTCAACAGGCTCCACCACACGTCTTGGAGACCGTCCAACCGATCTCTGCCACGGGTTTGGAACAACTCGCGGATCGCGACCTGCTCCTCGCGGGTCGACTTGCGGGCCAAGGCCGACATGAACAGGTAGTCGATTTTCTCCTGGTCGCTGAGCCGGCCGTCCTCCGCCAGGCGGTGCAGGAAACCGCTTGGTTCCGTGCTGGTCGCCTGCCGGGTCAACTCGCCGTTGAACATCATCAACGTCTGCGGAATCGAACCGTCGAAAGTGGTGGACTCCTTGTTCTCGGTCACGTAAAGCTGCGCCAGCACGAGGTTGGCGACCCAGGCGTCACGATCCGCTTCGCGTTTCACGACCTCCTCGCGAGTGCGCGCCGGGCCTTCAGTGACGGCGAGCAGCGACTCGTAAAGTTCCTCGGGCTGCATTTGGCGAACGTAGAAATAAGTGAACAGTGCGGGCGTGCCCTGCTTCGGATCGTCGGCGGGGGAAGTGGGCAGATTGTCGAGCGAGTACGGCAACGACAGCACGATCCATGAAACCAACCGCTTCACGTTGTAGCCCGACTCCTTGAACTCGCGCGACAGATGGTCGAGCAGTTCCGGATTCGTCGGCAGATTGTGCGGCCCCATGTCGTCCAGGGGCTTGCTGAATCCGTGGCCGAGAAACCGCGCCCAGGTGGTGTTGACCATCGCATCGGGCAAATAGCCGGAGTAGACGATCAGCTTGGCCAATTCGTTCCGCCGATTGACTTCGTCCACGTAACCACTTCGGGGAATCTCCGTACGTTTGCCGTCTTTGTCCGTGAACACCGGGTAGGCGACTCGCATGATGCGATTGGAGCCTTCGTAGAAAACCTCGGCCTCGGCGGGGTCGCCGCCTTCGTCCGCGAAATCTTGATCGGCCAGTTCGATGTAAGCCGGATCCTGACCACCTTCGAAGCGTCGCAGCGCGACAGCTTGTCGGAGGAACGCATTCAGTTCCCAGTACTGGCTCTGCTTCCAGTTGTTAAAGGGATGGTCGTGGCACTGCACGCATTGCAGGCGAACGCCCATGAAAATCTCCGACGTGCGGGCCGTAGCCAGGGAGGCTGCGGTGATACCCGCGCCGCCCAGCTTATCGCCTAAGAAGTTCACGGCGCCGTTGAAATCGGGATGCCCCGGACGGCTGGCACCCGTGGCGCTGATCAGCTCGTACACCATTTGATCGTAGGGCTTGTTTTGCAGGAACACTTCCCGCAGATACTGCTGCAACCCCTGCCGATTGACGAACGAGCCCGGTCGAATCCCACCGCTGCGACCGATCAAGGTGTTCATCCACAGCAAGGTGCTGTTCCGCGCGTACTCCTCGACGTAGTCTTCCGACAGCAGCCGATCGACCAGATCGGCTCTCTTGCTTTGGCTGCGGTCTTTGACAAACGCCTCCAGTTCGGCGACCGTGGGAACGCGTCCCAACAAGTCGAGATACACGCGGCGGCACCATTTTCCATCGTCGGCCGGCTTGCCGCCTTGCACCTCGTGCGCGCTCCAGTTGCTGCGGACGAGCTCGTCGATCTTGGCGACAATCTCCTTGTCGGTCGACTGCGAATAGGTGCCGTCGCTGGGCAATCGGAACTTGTCGGCAGCTTGCGCTACGCCGTCGGTCGGAGCAGCCGAACGAGGCGGCGTGTCGGCTTGCGCCTGCAGCCGCCCAGTTTGGCACGCCAGAAGCAGTAACACCGCCAAAGAACCCATGGGGCAGAGTCGCCCGCGGAGAGTTGCTGTCCCAGGGCGAGTTGACGTGAACATCGTTCGCCTCCTTCGGCCGGGCCGTCATTATGTTGTGCGCTACATGCAAGTTACAGCACGTTGTCGCGCGCGGTCAAATTAGTTCAGCCATCCAAACGCGACTCGTTGTTGCTATCGTGACACGACTGACAACTTCGGATACTGAGCGCGCTCCCTGGCGCGCGCCACATTGCAACAGCGCGCTGTTTCGACCGCGCGCTCGAATCTTTTCGTTGCACAACTCAAATGGCTCTTGGAAGACCCAAAACGGTCGCCCGCGTTATTTGTGTCCGCTCGTCCACGTGGAGTAGGATCCGGATAGGCGTCCGCGGGCCCGCCTTTGCCAGCGACTCGATCTCGTAGCGGGGAGGCAAATCCATGTCCGCAACCAACGCGTCGATTCCAGCAAACCGTGGGCCATTGGCGCCCGCCTCGCACGCAAAGAGAGCGGCTTGGGGTGCCGGTCGCGTCGTCGTGCTGCTGGCCACCGTGGCGATTCTGTTGGGCCTGTTGCGCTGGCCGGAAACCACGCTTGCTCTGCTTTGGAATCTCCTGATTCCCATCCTGCCGGCGTCGTTTTTCATCACGCCGCAGTTCTGGCGGGGGATTTGCCCGTTGGCGACGGTCAATCAGTGGTGCGGCGGCCGGTTTCGCAATGCGCACGCGGGTGGAAAGCTGCTGTCCGCCTTCAATCTGCTGGGTATCGTTCTGTTGCTCGTGATGGTTGCCACGCGGCGACTGGTTTTCAACGAAAACGGACCCGTCCTGGCGATCACGATCCTGCTGGTGATTGCCGCGGCCGCGTTGCTCGGCGCTTTGTTCAGCGTGCGGGCGGGCTTTTGCAATGCCCTTTGCCCGATCCTGCCCGTCGAGCGGCTATACGGCCAGCACCCGCTGGTGCGCCTGGACAATCGGCGGTGCCATCCCTGCACCCATTGTGTTCCCAAAGGATGCCTCGAGGTCGATCAGCCAAAATCCATCCTGCACGCCATTCGCACTTCGGGTGGCAAGTATGCCTGGCTGGGAACGGGATACGGGATTCTCGCGGCCAGTCTGCCGGGCTTCATCGTGGGTTACTTTACCCAGGAGAACGTATCTTGGGCCGCCACAGGCGCGGCCTGGGCCGCCGTCAGCGTGTATCTCTGGATTGCCGCTTGTTCGCTGGTGAGTTGCCTGGCCGCGCTCGTCATCGTTCGCGCCCTGAGACTCAACGCCGTCGTCAGCTTGACGCTGCTGGCTGTCAGCGCGGGCGCCCTCTATTATTGGTGGGCTGCGCCCCTGATCGTTGGGGCGCTGCAACTGCCGCCGATCGCCGCCTGGCCCCTTCGCGGACTGATTTATCTGCTTTTGATCGTTTGGCTCATTCGCGCGACGGCCAACCTCCCCCATCGCGCCCTGGCCGACAACCACAACGGCCGTTCGTGCGAAGGCGCGGTACCGCCAGCGGGCGAGGTCTAACAGTCGACGAATTCGCCTCTCACTGTCAGGTAGTCAATGCAAACCAGGCACGTTTTACAAAGGAGCAAGCGATGAATCTCAAACAACTACTTACCGCCGGTCTTGCAGCGGGCGTGTTGGTCATGGGAACCGCACCTGCCCGGGGCGAAATCAGGCTGCAGTCCCCGCTGGAACAGTGGCGAGTGACCAGCAGCTACGGGGAGCGCGTTCATCCCACCACCGGTGAGCGGCATTTCCACAACGGCCTCGATTTGGCCGCTAGCGAAGGAACGCCCGTCTACACAATCGCCGACGGCGTCGTCCACGCGGTGGGAGAAGGTGGCAACGAAGGGAAGTACATCGTGCTGTCTCACGAGGATGAATACGAAAGCCACTACTACCACCTGAGCGAGATCAACGTGGCAGAGGGTGATAGCGTGACGCTCGGCACGGCCATCGGCAAGAGCGGCCAAACCGGACGCGTCAGCGGCCCGCATTTGCACTTCGGCCTCAAGAAGACGGGAATGTGGGTCAACCCCGAGTCGCACCTCAAGACGAACATGTCGGGACGATGGTCGCTATCGCTGCGTACGATCAAGTCCGGATCCGAGTTCCAGCTCAACGGCGACGGCCTCTTCGACGCCAGGGGCGACATGAAAAACTCGCTCATCCACATGATCATGCTCGATCCGGAGACAAAACAACCGCTTTTCGAGGCGAGCCCCAAACCCGTGGCATTCGCCGTCAAAGAGGAGACGCGCGAAAAAATCGTGATCGTCCCCGCGGACCTTGGGAAGAACGTTGAGCAGTGCGACGTCGTCATTACCCGCGACGGTTCGATCAGAGCGACGATCACCGGCACCGACTCGGACGGGCCGTTCGAGCTCCGCCTGACGGGTTCGAAGAACGGAAACCGCGAGTATTGATCGGCGTCAATAATTCGGCGTGGGCGGGCGGTAGTGGCCCAAGTCGATCGAGCGGAACCACTCGATCGTGGGAACCAGCCCTTCGCGCAGCGGCACTTCCGGCCGCCAGCCGAGTTCTTCGCTGGCCAATGTGATATCGGGCTTGCGCCGCGTGGGGTCGTCGGCCGGCAGCGGCTGATAAACCACCTTCGATTTCGAGCCGCACATCTCGACGATCAGCTCGGCCAGCTCCGCGATCGTCACCTCGTTGGGGTTGCCCAGGTTCACCGGCCCGATGAACCCCTCGGAGTTCTCCATCATGCGGATCATGCCCTCGACCAGGTCGTCGCGGTAGCAGAACGACCGCGTCTGGCTGCCATCGCCGAAGATGGTGATGTCTTCGCCGGCCAATGCCTGGCGAATGAAGTTCGACACCACCCGCCCGTCGAACGGGTGCATTCGCGGTCCGTACGTGTTGAAAATCCGCACGATGCGAATGTCGACGCGGTTCATGCGGTGGTAATCCATGAACAGCGTTTCGGCCGCGCGCTTGCCTTCGTCATAGCACGCCCGCGGTCCGATCGGGTTCACGCTGCCGCGATACGACTCGGTTTGTGGGTGCACCTCGGGGTCGCCGTACACCTCGCTGGTCGAAGCTTGCAGCACGCGAGCCGTGCACCGTTTGGCCATGCCCAGCACGTTGATCGATCCCATAACCGAGGTTTTGATGGTCTTGATCGGGTTGAACTGATAGTGGCCGGGGGCGGCGGGACAGGCCAAGTTGTAAATCTGGTCGACTTCCAGCCACAGCGGCGTCGTGACGTCGTGACGGATGAGCTCGAAGTTGGGCCGCGGCAGCAGATGGGCCACGTTCGACTTCTGACTGGTGAAGAAGTTGTCGAGGCAGATCACGTCGTGACCCGCGTCGACCAGCCGTTCGCACAGATGCGAGCCGAGAAACCCGGCTCCACCCGTGACCAGGATGCGATTCAGATTCGACACGGCAGGCTTGCTCTTTCAGCGTGAATCAGCATAACGCGACGCGGTGACCTCGTTCTGACGCGCCGTTGTTCCCGAATGACCAATTACGCAATGACTCAATGACCAATTTCGCCACTTCGGTGGTTCGACATTGGTCATTTGGATTTGGTCATTGGCCATTCTTCCCCAGGCCGTTTTCGATAAGCATAGTCGTGCGCAAAACCCTCGTCGCCGCCGTGCTTTGCGCGGTATCGAATTATACGCCATCCGGGGGGTGTGCTTGGCCGGGTCAATTCGCGGGAAAACTGGTAGGATTTCAATTGACGAGCGACTGACGACACCCCTAGAATACAACCGATAAACAACCTTGGATACGTCGTCCAGTGGTTGCGCAGGCGCCGCGCCTGCTCGTTCCCTCCTGGTTCCCGTTTTCCACCCGCCCGGGGAGCCCCGACATGCTTCGCATCGAAGCCGGCAAGACCGCCCGCTATTGCGACGGATTCAGCCGCCGCAGCTTTCTGCAAATCGGCCTGACTGGTTTGGCGTCGCTCACGTTGCCGCAGATTCTGCGGGCCAAGGCGTCTGCCGCTGGGTCGGGTCAGCCCAAGAAAGATACCAGCCTGATTCTGTTGTGGCTCGACGGCGGTCCCGGCCACATGGACATGTACGACATGAAGCCGGAAGCGCCGGCCGAATACCGCGGCATTTGGAGACCCATCGCCACCAACGTGCCCGGCTTCGAGATCAGCGAGCTATTCCCCTTGCAGGCCCAAGTCGCCGACAAGTTCTCGATCGTGCGTTCGCTGCACCACGACTCGGGCGATCACTTCACCGGCGGGCACTGGATGCTTACCGGACACGGCGGCGTCAGCGGCGCCAATACGACGCCCCGCTTCCCGTTCTTCGGCTCGATCGCCACTAAGGCGCTCGGCTCGCGCAACGCCGGAATGCCGGCCCACGTGGCGGTGCCCTACGCCAGCAGCATTGGGCTGAGGCCGGGCTACTTCGGCGGCAACTACCTGGGCATCGAGCACGACCCGTTCCAGACCGACGGCGACCCCAACAGCGACAACTTTTCGGTGCAAAACCTGGCCATGCCGGGCGGAATGACCGTGGCCCGCCTCGACGATCGGCGGCAACTCTTGCAACAGTTCGATTCGATGCGCCGCATGGCCGACGCCGGCACGACGTTCGGTTCGTTCGATCGCTTCAACCAGCAGGCCTTCGAGTTGGTGACCAGCGACCGCGTGCGGCAGGCGTTCGATATCAACACCGAGGACCCGCGGGTGCGCGATCGCTACGGCCGCAACACGTGGGGGCAAAGCACGCTGTTGGCGCGGCGGCTGGTGGAAGCCGGCTCGACCGTGGTCTCATGCCACTTCGGCGGATGGGACCACCACTGGGACCTGCAAGCGGGCATGGAGCGGTACCTGCCGCAGATCGACCAGATCGTGAGCGCCCTGTTCATCGACCTGGAACAGCGCGGCCTGACCGACAAGGTGCTGGTGATGCTGTGCGGCGAGTTCAGTCGCACGCCGCGAATGAACGACGGCGGCAACGGCGGCGCCCCGATGAGCCAGGGCACGCCCGGCCGCGATCACTGGGGCAATTCGATGTTCTGCTTGCTGGGGGGCGGCGGCGTGAAGGGAGGCCAAATCGTCGGCTCGACCAATCGCCTGGGCGAGGAACCGAAGGATCGCCCCGTGCGACCCGGCGACATCCACCATACGGTGTTCCGCGTGCTGGGCGTCGACCCCACGCTGCACTTCCCCGACCACTCGGGCCGACCGATTGCGGCGATCGATCACGGCGATGTGATCGACGAGTTGTTCTAGCCGCAGGGTGGCACAGGCATAGTCGGTCGTTCTTTGTCAGTTGTCCGTGGTCAGTTGTCAGTTGCTGTCCATTTCGTCAATCAACGTCGATACTCGTCCATATTCGGCAAATCCGGCTGAGAGCTGATAGCGGAAAGCTGACAGCTTAGCCTCGATCAGTCGTAAAGCCGCGCTAGCCGCTCGTGAAATGGTCCGTCCCCCAACAGATCGAGACTGCGTGCGAGCCGCGCTCGGTCTGCTTTTCGAGATAGCGACTCCAGCGCCGAAAGCAGTCGCTCGGCCTGCGTTGTCGCCACTTCCGCGGTGAGCGGGTGGCCGAGGCCCATCACGTATTTGGCGCGTTGCAGGTCCGCGAATTTGCGCGGGTCGTCCTGCATGGAAGCGAACAGCGCCGTGACCGCCGCTTGGGCCTGGTCCACTTCTTCCCCATCGCCGCGCTCGGTCGCCGCCAGGATGTGCGTGTACTGGAATACCGCCAGCGACATGGGGCCCGATGTGATTCCGCACCGCTGCTTGCCGCGCGCGTCGTAGCGCGGTCCGTCCGCAAGAGCGCGGGCCAGGTGCGGGTCCCAGCCCTGCACGATTTTCAAGTGCGCGAGGCGCTTCTCCTGGAGAAACCGCAGCGTCGATTGTTCGTAGTCGGCCTCGGTCACCTTCACCGCCACGATCGACTCACCGCCGCTGCCTTCGACGAGCCGCACGGCCGCTTCGACCGGCATCGGCAGACCGCTCACGTCGGGAATGGAATACAGCCCCACGGCCAACCCCGCAGCCGCCGCTTCTTCGACAATCGGCTGCATGTTCTGCGCGACTCTCTCGGCTGAAGCATCGCGAGCCAAATCCGTCCCCGGCCGCACGAACACCACTTGATAGCCCAGCTCGGCGGCCAGCGCGATCAGCTCGCTCGCGGCTTGCCGGCGGTCCTCGGGCCGCAGCAAAACCATCTTCACCATGTCTCCCACGCGGGCCTCGGCCGACGACCGAAACCACTGGGCCAATTCGTCGGTCGTGCGGGCATGCCCCCACCCGGTCGAAGCCCCAATCAATACCGCTTCGGCGCCCGCCTTTGCCAGCGCTTCGAGAAACGCGCTATTTCGCTCCCGATCCAGCCTCCGCCGTGGCAGGGGGCCCGTCGTGGGATCGAAGCAGGCAACCGTCGCGGCCGGATACGCGCCGAGGGGATCGGCAATCAACTTTGCAGCGCTAGCTTGGGGCATGCTTGCGTTTCCTAATTCCAGGCGTCGACCTCGCAGCTACCTGGCCTCTGGACAGATTCGTGAGGTACTCACGCACTTGGCGCATTGTGTTGCAAACATTATTGACTGCCAAGTCGTTGTCCCTCGTATCCGACATTGGATGCCGAGTTGACGTGTTCGAATCGTTTTATGCCGTCCCGAATCGCTTCAGGTACTGCTCCACCTTCAGCTTGCGACGCGTGTTGTCCGAGCTCATGTAGCGCACGGTGCCGAAGATGGGGCGTTCGGGGCCCCACGGGCGATCGTAGCGGCCCAATACCCAGAAGATGCCCGAGTACGAGTTCGGGTCGCGGCCGTCGACGGCATAGCGATTGTTGAGCTCGGTCATCACGTCCAGGGCGTCGCGCGGCGTGGCCGACCACTCGAGTATCTTTTTGCCCCACAGCATCCGCAGGTAGTTGTGGATCCGCCCTTCGCGCACGAGCTGCGTCTGGGCGGCGTTCCACAGCCGGTCGTGCGTGCGGGCTCGCGCAAACTCGTCGAGCGAGTACACGTGTTGGCGGCGGTCGCGGGCGTGCTTTTGGAGCGTGGCCCGCGACCAATCGGGCAGCGACTCGTATCGGTCGTAATCGTCTCGGTGGGCGGTCGTGTTGTAGCCCAGCTCGCGCCAGGTAACGAGCTCGTCGAGCCATGCTTCGGCGCCGCTGCTTACGCCCCACCAGCCTTCGCGCCGGCCGCCCGATTTTGGGCCCAGGCGCTGCGGCGACCAGTTTTCGCGGGCCATCAGCTCGCAGAACACCTCGTGCGGCGAGATGTGGCCGAAGTGCAGATAGGGCGAAAGACCGCTGCGAGCATCGGCGTCGGGATGATTGGCCAGCTTGGCGTAGTCGGCCAGGTGCCGGTCGAGAAATCGCCGCAGCCGCTTTCGCGCCGACGCGATTCCACCGCGATAGTCGACGACGCCGACCGTGTGATCGATCGACAGCTTCGCCAGCTCCGCGCTGCTGCCCGCGAGCAATCGCGCCGAAGCGCGAGGCCAGCGGCGCGCGATCTCGCCGGGAAGCGACCGGAGCGGCGACAGCTTCACGCGGGCCAACGGGTCGGGCCGGGGCAAATGCTCGAGATGTTCGGGGAGCTCTTTTTGCAGGAACGCGCGAAACGAGAACGCGGTCGTAAAGACTCGCTCGGTAGCACGCAGCGGTAACAGCCCGTTGGAATCGACGTGTTCCAACCGCACGGGCAGCTTGGCGGCTGCGGCGCTCACGATGCGCGGCAGAAAGAACGAAGGGTAATCGTCGGTCACCACGACGCACGCGCGGCCGGCCAGCGCGTGAAGCAGCCCCTTGTCGGCGTCGGGGGCAGGCTCAACGTAGGGAAAGTACAAGATGCCGCGATCCTTGAGTCGGGCGGCCCGCGCCGCGTTGTCGGCCATTCCGTCGATCACGAACCGGTGCAGGCGGTCACTGGCCCACCGGTAGCCGATTCGCAGCGGTTCGAAGATCACCAGCGGCTTATTCAGCTCCTTGGCCCACTCGACGGCCCGCTGGAGCGCGAAGTTCCACGCGAGCCGGCGAAAGGCGATCATCCAATACACGACGAATCGGCCGTCGCCGCGCACC
This sequence comes from uncultured Pirellulaceae bacterium, assembly GCA_964415245.1. Taxonomy (GTDB): domain Bacteria; phylum Planctomycetota; class Planctomycetia; order Pirellulales; family Pirellulaceae; genus CAYQAJ01. The sequence goes on from CAYQAJ010000002.1 coordinate 48,604, forward strand.
GGCGCCGCGTTACACGCCCGAATGCGAATCTCGGGAACTCGTGTCACGGGCGTCTCCTGGCAAGCCGTTCGTTAGCCACGCTCGGGCGCAATCGCGAATCCAACGCCGGCAGGTAGCAGCGCCGGCTACGCATTCAGCCGCCAGATCGAAAAGTTCAATCCCAGTGCAAAAGTGCTCCACAGCAGATACGGCAGCATCAGCACGGCGGCGAGCCGCGAATTACGCCAAAACGCGGCAGTGGTTGCCACGATCGCCGCCAAGAGCACGACCAGTTCCACCAGCGCGAGGCCCGGACGCTGCAGCGCGAAGAAACATCCTGACCACGCGACATTCAGCGCAAGCTGCACGCCGAACAATGTCAGCGGCCCGCGACTGGTCGACCAATCGGTCGAACGCCAGACCAGCCACGCTGCGACTGCCATCATCAGGTAGAGCGCCGACCAAACCGGGCCGAATACCCAGTCGGGCGGTGTCCATGCCGGTTTGGCGAGAGTCTGGTACCAGTCGTCGACCGACGCCGCCGTGAGCAGGCCGCCGATGCCCGCCGCGGCAAAGCACGCGAGCAGGGCGAGAACAAGTCCAACAAGCTGAGCGACGGCACTTCGGCGCGCTGGCGCGGCGACCGACGACTCATCGTCCGTTACGGCACGCTCGGCAATCGCGCGCAGCATGCCGCCGAACACTAGTTGGTGAAGCGGATAAACGGCATACCAGTACGCGCGGCCCAACAGTCCAATAGGGTCATACTCGGCCGTCTGGCGAATGCGCGAACCGCCGGAGTCGTTCTCGGCTACCTCGAATTCGAGCCAGGCGCGGCCGGGCAGCTTCATTTCGGCGGCCAGGCGGAGTCGGCGATCGGGCTCCACGGCCTCGACCCGCCAGCAATCGAGCGTGTCGCCCACTCGCAAGTGTTCCGGGTCGCGCCGGCCGCGGCGCATGCCCACTCCGCCCGCTAGCAAATCGAGTGCGCCCCGCAGCCGCCAGAGCCAATCGGCGTAGTACCAGCCTCGTCGGCCGCCGATTCGCTCGATAGGCCGAAAGGCGCGCTCGGGCGAAACCGGCACGTCGGCCACGCGCGAATCCACCCGCCGCGAACCGAATCGAACGCCGAACCAACTCCGCCGTGCGACGGACGACGACAGTGCGTCGGACCACCGCGTTCGGGCCAGCTCCGCGTCTTCGTAGCGGATGGCGGCCGAAATCGCCTCGCGATAGCCGCACGGCCGGATGGAAAACGCCGCCAGCGCCGATTCGTCGTTCACCACCGTCGGGTGTCGGATGCTGTCGATCAGCTTGCGCCCGATGCGCGCGTAGATCGGCGTCACCAGCCCCAGCCACAAACTCGACAGCCGCGGTGTGAGCACGGGCACGCGGACGATCCACCGCCGCAACCCGCGTTGCCGGGCGTATTCGCGCATCAGCCCTTCGTACGAGGTGCGGTCGGCGCCGCCGATCTCAAAGATGCGGCTCTCGTCGAGCGGCAGATCGAGCGCGGCGAGAAGGTACGCGATCAGGTCGTTGATCGCAATCGGCTGAGCCGGAACCGACACCCAACGGGGCGTCGTCATGATCGGCAACCGCTCGACCAGCGAACGAATCATTTCAAACGACAGGCTACCCGAACCTAGTACGATCGACGCGCGAAACTCGACGACGGGTACGCCCGAGCTACGCAGGATGTCACCCACTTCGTGCCGGCTCTGCAGGTGGGGCGAGAGCTTTTCACTGTTACTGCCCAGGCCCCCCAGGTAAATAATTCGCTCGACTCCGGCGGCGCGAGCAGCCTGGCCGAAGTTGGTGGCGGCCCGGCGGTCTTCTTCCTCAAACTGGCCCGAAGTGCCCATGGAGTGGACCAGGTAGTACGCGACCCCGACGCCGTCCATCGCCGCGCGGAGCGAGTCGCGCTCGAGCACGTCGCCTTGCACGACCTCGGTCGTGGGCGCCACCCGGTCGCGCAAAAACTCGGGGCGGCGGGCCAGGCAGCGGACGGCGCGTCCGGCTGCTTCTAGTTCGCTGACCAGCCGCCCGCCGACGTAGCCGGTGGCGCCCGTTAACAGGATCAAGGAGCGCGGCGGCTGGTTCGGCTGGGAATCCATGAATCGGCGTGGGGATCGTTGGAGCGACTGGACGACGCTCAAACGTGATTCCGCAGCGCCAGCTCCTTGGGATGGGGCGACAGATACACCTGCCCCTGCAGATACTCGATGTTCAGCACGCGCACATGGTGCGCGATGAGGGTGACGGGCACAATGAGTGGCACGTGGCCGCGGCGGTAGTCGTCGACGCACGCCAACAGCTCGTGCCGCCATGCCGCGTCTAGCTTGTCGCGAAAATACCCGATCATGTGCTGCAGCACGTTGGTGTGCCGCGCGGGAGTGGCGAGTTTCGTCAGCGCCGCCATCAGCTCGCGCTCATACCGCTCCCGCAGCTCTTTGCGCGAGAGCGCCTTGGCGCCGGCAATCAGTTGACCCAGCCGGCGCTGGGCGGCCGGCGAGTGGGCCATCAGCACGAGTTTGTGCGACGTGTGAAATGCGACGAGATCGCCGATGCTCCACCGCGCGTCCCACAACCCCTGCAAACGATGGTACACGAAGACTCGCTCGATCCAGTTCTCGCGCAAGCGCGGGTCGCACAGTCGGCCTTCCTCTTCGATGGGCAGATTGGGAAGCCGCTCGGCGAGCGCCGCCGCGAACAGCCCCCGTCCGGTGCGCGTAACGCGCCCGTTTTCGTGATGCACGCGAACCCGCTCCCAACCGCAACTGGGCGAATCTTTCTTGAGGATATAGCCGCTGAGATTCTCGGCCGCCAGCTCGCGGGCTCGCCTCCGCGTGAATCGGTTCATGGCGCGGGTGTGGTCGGCGCGACTACGGACGCCCAACAGGTGGATATCGCCCTGGCACTCGACCAGTTGGATGGCCTCGCGCGGAGTGCCCATGCCCAGCTCGACTTCGGGGCAGACGGGCACCCACTCGAAGAACTGGCCCAGCGTGTCGGTGAGAAACCGATCGTGCTTGTGTCCGCCGTCGTAGCGCACCGGCTCGCCGAGCAGACACTGTGAAATGCCGATGCGGATGGAGCGGTCGTCGGCGGTCGTGGTGCCAACAGTTTGCGCGGGCATTGCTAATCTCGATTCGCGCAGTCTACACGTTTCGGGAGCCGGGCGGGTTGCCGACGGTGACGACTTGGGCGGTGGCAGGTTGGGATTGATCGCCCGCGTCGGCCGGTTCGACGGTGATCGGCACGTCGAGGAACAACTTGAGCACGTCGATGTGCGTGTGGGCGTGGTCGGTGAGGGGGCCGGTGAGGTAGCGGCCGCCGGTTCGGTATTTCCAGGCGGCGACACCCAGGGGCAAGAGAAGCTGATCGGCAAGATGCGGGTCGACGGGCATGGCGGAGTCGAGATAGGCTTTCGCCTCGCGCCACGCGCGGGACGCGACGGTCTCGGCCTTCACCCCTTTTTCGCCGACGCCGCTAACCACTTCGGTCACGTGCTCGTGCTCGATTGCGATCAGCACGACGTTGCCCGGTCCGGCGGCGGAGATTTCTTGGGCCGAAAAACACTTCTTGGGCCAGCTCGACGCTTTGGCGATTGTCGAGCATTCCCGTTCGGCGATGTGCAGCGGCAAGTTCGCGACCAGTGCCCGCACGCGGCGTTCGCGAAGCTGGCCGCGGTCCATCAATTCCAGCCATGACAACTGCGGCGAGGGTTGCACAGTTACGGTGAATCGTCCGCCGCCCGCGGGATAGAAGCCGTGGCGGTGGAGCGTCGTTTCGATCTTCGGCCCCATTCGCGCGACCAGCGGCAGATAGGTCGCCGCGAGAAAATCGTACGGCGGGGCGAAGGGATTGTGCGTGCCCCCTTCGACGTGCAGCACGCTCGGGCCATCGCACACCAGCAGCGCGGGCAGCACCGTCTGCGCCACCAGCGTGGCGCTGCCGGCCGTGCCGATGCGGAAGTCGTACTCGCCCGGCTTTACCTCGCTCGGCTCGAACACCAGGCGGCGCGATCCGATCGAGTCCCCCTCGACGTGCGCCTGGCCGACTTGTGCCGCCGCCTGCACGGCGGTGAGATGCTGCCGCATAAGTCCCGGTCGACTGCGGCGTGCGCGGATGTTGTCGATCGTAAAGGGCCGCCCGGTCACCAGCGACAGCGCCAGCGCCGAGCGAACGATTTGCCCGCCCCCTTCGCCCCGCGAGCCGTCGATGCGGATGAGATCGGTCATGGCGGGCGTACCGTGGAAAACGGTATTCTACCGATTCGCGGAAGGCTAGAATGCCGCCTTGTGCGGGATGACTTCTCTCCTTTCTCCCGCAATCGAGACTCAGGCACCATGTACGCCCAAGTAAGAGAAATCAACGCCTTCTGCACCGACGAACATGCCATGCTGAACGTGCGGTTCGACGTGTCCCCGATTCTTCAGCGGTTTCAGCAGTCGCTGGAAAAGCGGCTCAGGAAGTCGGGCACGTCGATTCTCTGGCAGCCGGTGGGAGATCGCTGCCAGTTGGTGATCTGGTTCCTGTTGATCGACCAAGGCAACCAATTCCTGCGGTGGCTGGTGCCCTTCTGTTCGCCGGCAAGGATTCGCATCGAGGGCGCCTTCAGCGCGGACGGCAGTCCGGCTCAGCGTTTCGTTCACGAGAGACGGGCCGACTTCGGACTGGCTGGCGGAGCCGCGCCGTACATGCTGGGGGTTTGCGCCGACCGCCTGGCCAAGGACGTGGCCAAAGATATTCTGCGCGAATGGGGCTGAGCGAACGCGGGAATAAGGGCAAGACCCACGGATGGCAATCCGTGGGCTTGGCAGAGTGGTGTTCCCTTCACGGAACTACGCAATGCGCACTTATGCTGCGGCGGCGGCAGGCGGATCGTCGATGCCGGGCAGGAGGAGTTGTTTGGGCGGGTGGATGCGCTGGAAGTAACGCTCGCGGTAGCTTTCGGCCAGGTCGACGATCACTTCCAGGATCAACAGATCGGCGCGGTTTATTACGTGCCGCGAGCTGCGGTTGCCCAGGCCGCGAATCATCTCCTCCAGCACGTGCAGGTGGAGCTGCATGGCTTGGCGGGCGGTCACGCCGGCCGAGGCCAGCATGTCGGCCAGCCGGCCCATCTCGCCGCTGAGGTTGCCGGAGCCCATGATGACGTGGGTTCGCAGCAGCTCGCGATAATGCTCGACGAGCTTGCCGGGCAGATCGTTGGGGGCGGCCATGGGTGATTCGCCGCCGACCAGTTCGCCATCGTCGTCGACCTCGCTACGGCGAAGCTGCTCGAGTTGCTCGATCAGGCCGCGCTGCTGCACGAGCAGCCGGTTGGCCTCGTCGTGCTCGAGTTGCAATCGATGCCGCTGTTCCTGCTGGAGGCGCTTCACGTCGGCCATCAGGCGGCGGCGCTCAATGGCGCGGGCGATTTCCCAGATGAGCGTGCGGGTGGTGGTGGAGTTTACGCACACGTAGGCGTCGCCTCCCGCCTCGTAGCACAGGGCCGACATCTCCTGCTCGCTCTGGGCGCCCAGGACGACGATCGGCTGCTGCTCGTGGCTGCCGGCGCGAATGGCTTCCAACAGATCGAGGGCGTCGAGCGATTCGCCTTCGTGGCTGATGAGCACGGCGTCGAACACGTCGTCGCGGAGTCGGGCCAGGCCGCTGGTGAGGCCGATCGCTTCGTCGAGTTGCACATTGACGGCGCTGTCGGCGGCAAACGCCTCGGCCAGCCAGCTACCGGTGCGGTGCAGGCCGGTAATGAACAGCACTCGCATGTGGGGCGGCAACTCGCCCCAGGGGGCGGCGGGCAAGCGTTTCTTCTTGCCGTCTTTGGTGGCCGGGGCCATGACGTGCGTCCTGATGGCGGCGGCGCTTCAGGCGGGTGCTAGCAAACCCGGAGCGCTCGCCGCGAGAGAAAATGGCCGCTACTTGTAGCCAAGTGCTGGCAGCCGGTCAACGCCAAAGCGGCTGCGATTGCCGCGAGATTTGCGAGGTTTTTTCGCTTAGCGCACTCGTTGGTTCAGCCAACGGAATCGGCCGCGATTGGGGATTGCGAGTTGGGGGTTGGGGATTGGTGGTTGTGGGTTGGGGGTTGCTGGCGGTCCGTGTTAGTCCGTGTTCGCCCGTGTTCGCCCGTGTTCGATGGGGGGGAGCGCCCGACGGAGCGCGAAACCGCAAGCGACATGGCTCGTTTGGGGACGTTCCAAAGCGGGGTGGACGGCGTTAAGGGCTCCGAATGGAGGGTTTGCAGCGGCGAGGAGGGTCTTACGTCCCTTGTTGGGTAACGCGCAGAGTGTTAGTCTTGCATGTGGAAGCCGGGACGGTCATGCGGTTTGCGCCCGCGCCGATGCCAGTAGCAAACCGGCGCAATTTGGTGGTCGCGTAGCAATTGCCGGAACGATGATAAGTAAGGTCGGTCGACGCAGCGGCGCATAATTCAGTGGAACCGCCGGCTGCGACCTGACCCTGCATCTGTGGCAGCCCCGACGGTTGGATTGACGCTTCGTGTAAGCACGCCAGCTTAAAGAGCGGTAAATCGGATACGCGGGGCTCGTTCGGGTCGACCCGCTCGGCTTCCGTCTGAGGCTCAATAAGGCGCCCGACGGTGGACTTTCAACTTCACCTGAACAGCGAGAAGGTCGCACAAGCCCACCCACTGCAGCCGCAGTGCGTGGAGCCGACGACGACGGTCCGCGAAGTGTTCCGCCTGCTGAAGGAGGAACTTTCGGGGAGCGTGCTTGTTTGCCGCGACGGCGTGCTCGAGGGCATCTTCACCGAGCGCGACGCACTCAAGCTCATGGCGCGCGGCGCCGATCTCGACGTGCCCGTCGAACAGGTGATGATTCGCGGGCCCGTCACGCTCAGCCCCAACGACACCGTGGGCCGGGCCATCGCCAAGATGTCCTTCGGCGGTTATCGCCGTCTGCCGATCGTCGATGCCGAGGGGCATCCCGTGGGCATGCTCAAAGTGTCGGGGATCCTGCATTACCTGGTCGAGCATTTCCCCAACGTTGTGTACACGCTTCCGCCCAAGCCGCACCACGTGACGCAAGAGCGAGAAGGTGCCTAAGCTACCTCCTGATTCTCCGTTGTCTCCCACCCCCTACGGTCAGATAATTGCACTGGTCTGGCCCCACACCAGCTTGATTCACACGAGTTGATCCATGTCGACCACTGCCCAAGGGCAACCTAAATCATCCAAACAAGTCATCGTCCTGGAAGGAGCGATTGTTCGGCTGGCCGGCGACTCAGGCGACGGGATGCAGCTTGCCGGAACGCAGTTGACCGGCACCTCGGCGCTGGTGGGCAACGACGTAGCCACTTTTCCCGATTTTCCCGCCGAAATTCGCGCGCCGCGGGGAACGCTCGCCGGCGTCAGCGGCTTTCAGGTTCACTTCTCCTCGCAGGAGATTTACACGCCCGGCGACCAGCTCGACGCGCTGGTGGCCATGAACCCGGCGGCACTGAAGACCAATCTCGGCGACCTGGAAGACGGCGGCATCCTGATCGTCAACGAAGACGAGTTTGAGAGCAAAGACCTCAAGCTCGCCGGCTACGAAGAAAACCCGCTCGAAGACCATGGCCTCGACGGCTACCAGCTCTTTCGCGTCCCGCTCACGCGGATCACCCGTGAATCGGTCGACGGGCTCGGCCTGAGCCAGAAAGAGGCCGACCGCTGCCGCAACTTCTTCGCCATGGGGCTGTTGTACTGGCTCTACGGCCGCAAGCCCGATCTCACGCTGCGGTTTATCGAAAGCAAGTTTGGCAGCAAGCCCGACATCGCCGAGGCGAACCGGCGGGCCTTAAAGGCCGGCTGGAATTACGGCGAGACGACCGACTCTTTCGCCAGCAGCTACCGCGTCGAACCGGCCAAGCTCGACCCGGGCACGTACCGCAACATCATGGGCAACCAGGCGCTGGCCTGGGGGTTTATGGCGGCCGCGCGGCTCAGCGGCAAGGAGTTGTTTTACGGGTCGTATCCCATTACTCCGGCCAGCGACATCCTGCACGAGCTGAGCAAGTTCAAGCATTTCGGCGTGCGCACCTTCCAGGCCGA
>CAYQAJ010000003.1:0-13957 GCA_964415245.1 uncultured Pirellulaceae bacterium
TGCGCGGCGCAACACTGATGTCCGGCGCCAAAAAATGTGGGTAAGAACAAGGCCTGCCGGCCGGGGCTATGCGAACAAGTCAGTCGTCGCAACGGCGGTCGGCGACGAGCGTTCGCCTCTCTCGCCTGCGACTTTGCCGGCAATCCCAGTCGCGATAGGCCATCGCCATTGTTAGCGGACGCTGCCGGGTTTGGCTGCGTCGGCCTCCCTCGTGAACTGCACGACCAGCGGCTCTTCGATGTGGCGATAATCCGCGAACCGCATGCGGATCGCCTCGCCGTGCGTGTTGCCTTCGAAGACGATCGTCTCTTCGTCGGCAAGGCTGGCGTCGACGAGCGTCGACAGGTCGTACTGCGAGCCGAACGGCGGCAACGCGCCGAACTCACAGTCGGGGCAGCGCTCGCCGACCTCGATTTCCGTGGCCAGCTCGACTTTGCCTCCGCCCAGCGCGGCAGACGCCATTTCCAGGTCGATTCGGCGAGTGGCGGGCAACACCGCTACAAAGTAGCGGTACCCATGGTTGGCCCGCAGCAACACCGTCTTGGCCACGTCGCGCCCCGGCACGTGTAACTCCTGGGCCATCCGTTGGGCGCTGTACGTGTCGCGGTGTCGAATGGCCTCGAATTCGACGCCGTGCTCGGTTAGGAATTGCTTGATGTTCATTTTGGTTTTCTCCTTCCTGCCGTTAGCCATCGGGACGAACGGCGGCGTGCCACGTTCGGCCCGCACGGGTTAAATTACACGATTGTCCCGCGCACCGCTGCCGGCGCGATCCCACGAAACGGGGCACGCCACGAGCCTCACTTTGCCGCCAGGCACGCCGGTCCTTCGCGACGCATCAGCGCACCGACCTCGGCCATTTCCTCGGCCAACAGGCACAGCGCGTCGTCCAGGCTCAACAGACCGACTAGCTTGCCCGACTGGTCGACGACCGGAAGCCGTCGGAACGGACCGCTCCGCATCACCTCCAAGGCCATCTCGATTGGCGTGTTCTCGTCGACAGTTCGCGGGCCGACCGTCATGGCATCCGCGACCGTGGTGTTCATCCCATCCCGGCCCTGCGCCAGGATCTTTACCACCAGATCCCGATCGGTGACAATTCCCGCGGGCCGGCCCTCGGCATCCACCACGACCAGCGTGCCGACGTTTCGGTCGTTCATTCGCCGGGCGACCGCTTGGACACTTTCGTCCGGCTCGGCCGTGTCGACCTCCCGAACGCAGATTCTTCCAACTGACATCGCCAAGTCTCCCTAAGTTATCCCGCGACAGGACGAACTTTCCTTCCCGCCGCGGTGCAGTACACGACTTCAACCCTGCGTGGGCAATAAAGGTGCAAACGGGATGCCGTCGGCACTCGCACGTTTCCCGGCAAAAACGAAGGCGATTGTTCCGGTGGACGTGCACGCCCGCACGAAGACCGTGCTGGCTCGCACACGCGGTCGATTGCGGGCGCTACGCGGCCTATAGGCGTCTGTGCAGATGACGGCCCAGCGGCCAGAATAAGGCCAGCGCTCCTGGACAACCAACCCTCGCGATCGCCTGCCCGAGGCGGGGCGTCGTTGGCACGGCGATTGCCCCATCACTTGTCGCCCACTACCAAAGAAAACTACTGCCAATGGACGATTTCTCCGCCGGTGACCTGCGCCAACTGATGGAAAAACAGCCGGGTCTGTGCGTGAGCGTATTGCTGCCGACGCACGTCGCGGGACAACAGGCGCAGCAAGACCCCGTGCGCTTGAAAAACCTGCTCAATCGGGCCGAAGAAATGCTCACGGCTGCCGGAATGCGCGGCCCTCAAGCCCGTGATCTGCTGCACCCAGTGCGATTGCTGCCCGAGAACGCCGACTTTTGGGAGCGGCGCGGTTGTGGTTTGGCGGTGTTCGTAAGCGAAGGCGCGACGCACTGTTACCGGGTCCCGCTCGACTTCGCGGAGGCGGTCGTCGTCAATCGGCGGTTCTTCGTCAAGCCGATGCTGCCGCTGTTAGGGATGCGACGCCGCTACCTTGTGCTGGCACTGAGCCAGAATCGCGTCCGCGTGGTCGACGTCGACGGACAAAGCATGCGCGAGTTGAGTGTGCCCGGCATGCCCGAGAACTTGAAGGAGGCGCTGAACATCAGCTCGGTCGACGCGGGTCAGCAGGTGCACTCGGGAATGCGGGGCAGCCTGGGCAAGCAGGCGGCAGTCTTCCACGGACAGGGGGGACAGCGGGATACCGCCAAAAGCGACATCGCCCAGTTTTTCCGGATCGTCGACGCCGCTCTCTCGGACTCGCTGCAAAAGGCTCGACCGCCATTGATCCTGGCCGGCGTGGACTACTTGCTTCCCATTTACCGGCAGGTGACGGGTTACGCCAACGTGGCGGAAGAAGAAGTCACGGGCAACTTTGACTACGCCAACGACCTCCAACTGCGCGAGCGGTCCGAGCCGATCGCGGAGCGCATTTTCCGGCGCGAGCGCGACCGGGCAGCGGCACACTACCGCAAGCTGGCCGGTACGGGAAAGGCGACCGACGACGTGAGCCAGATCGTACCGGCCGCGCACGAAGGGCGAGTCGACACGCTCTTTCTCGACTGGCGCTCGAGCCAGCCGGGAACGTTCGACGCCGCTAGCCGGAAAGTTACCGTGTGCAGCGAGGTGACGGCAGAAACCGACGATCTGGTCGATATGGCGGCGGCCGCGACGCTCGACGGCAGGGGCACCGTGTATGCCGTCGAACGGGCAGAGATGCCCACCGGTGCACCACTGGCTGCCCTGTTCCGCTACTGACCCTGGGTCCTCGATCGGCCAGCTTTCGTGTCGGCCGCCGGTGCCGGATCGACTGTAACTAGCTGCTCAGCAATGGCTTAGAAAGCATTGAAATCGCGGCTTGGGCGTTGGTGCCGCTTTTTGTGGCCGATGCCACGATGCGAATCTGTCATAAAATGTGCGACTGGTAGGGATGGAACGGAAGGACTGGATGTGATGAATGCAGCGAGTGCATTGACAAACGCGATTATGCAAATAACATAGAATGTGCAATCTGGATCGTTTGTAGCGGTGTCATCTTCGCCCGGTCTGCTCACCTTACTCAGCTTCTGGAGGCTTCCATGAGGACTGCAATTGTTGTCGCGCTATTGGTTGTTGGATTGACCGCTGTCCCTGCGCTGGCAGGCGATGGCCAGGTTCCGCAGGGGCGTCTGAAGGCGCTCGGCTTGAGCGGTGCTCGCGTCATGTCGGATACGCAAGCCCTGCGGATTCGGGGCATGAGCTCCAGCGCCCAAGTCACGGGCCTCTCGTTGAGCAGTTCGGTGGTATTCGACCCCGAAACGGGGAGTGTGGATACAAAGACGAACTCCTTCTTCACCCGAAACACCTCGCATAATGGCGGTTTGCACAATTCGTCGAAGGCGGCGGGTATTGGTGGGACCGGAAGCTTCTCCAACTTAAGCATCAACATCAACAATGGCGACTACAAGTTCAATGGCACGGCATCCGGGGTCGGAGGGTTCTTCGGCTTTGGGTTTGCGCGCTAATCGTTCGGAGACATTGTTGGTGATCGAAACACAGGGGGCGCGACGAGGTTCGCCGTCGTCTGCGTAGCGATCGCCGGGTACCGACTCAGGGATCGCCGCTCTAACAGGTGCTTCGAATTCAGTTCAGCCCCTCGTGTCGTTGCGACGCGAGGGGTTTTTTCGTGCGCGTCGGGCGAGGTCGCGCGACGAGTCGGACCGCATCGCGCACTGGCCTCGCTGGTCGTACTGGCTGCTAGCAGCTTTCGACTGCATTGCCTCCGAATCTGCGGGTCCGGCAAGAGAATCCGTCAAGCCTTAACGGTTATTCCGACGATACCGATTCTGCTGGTGAGTAAGGTCGCACCGGTTGTAGCGATTGTGCAGCCAGTGTGCGCGTTTCGGCATGCGCCACGTGATCGCGCCATAGGGAACGATTCCCCTTCTGACAGGCACTCGATTTCCCGGGCTCCGCAAGATTGCATTAGCAAAGGGGCGTGCAATGAGACTCTTGAGGTTGTGCGTATCGGCGGCACTCGTCTTGGCGGCACTCGATACCGCTCGCGCCCAGATCAGCGCTCCTGCCCCTCCGCCCCCGCCGGGCTTTGGGGTCATGGTGTCGGGTCCGGCATACAATCCGGGCCTGCCCGGAGCGCCATTGCCGAGGCCTTATTCGGCCCCTTGGCTACAGCCGGCGTATCCACAAGGTGCGCCGCCCCCCTATCCGCCCGGGAACTACGATGTGACCCCAGTTGGGCCGCCGGGCGGAGTTGCGCCGTGGGCTCCGCCCCCCGGAGTGAACTATCAGCCCCAATATCCGCCGCCTCCATCGGATCCCCGACAGTTTGGTCCCATGGCGGCGCTGACATCCGCTTACGAGCCCGACGCAAGTGGCGGCGATCAGCAGTTCGTCGATCAGGTTGCGCCGGATGCCTTGGGGGATGAGGCGCTTCCCCCGGATCGGTCGAGTTACGAATACGAATACGAAGACGAAAGCGATCGAGAGTGGACCGATTCCGACGGAATGTACTGCGACGACAGTCTGTGGGGCTGTTGCCAATCGTGCATGCCGTCGGGTTTGTTACTCGGCGTCGAGGGCGTGTTTCTCGTCCCCGTCAGCGAACCGACGCGATCGGTGACGATGACGAATCTGCTTACGCTTGAGTCGTTCTCCGGCGATTCCGACCCCGGCCTCGGCGCCGGCGTGCGTGCCTGGATCGGCATGCAGCACTCCGGCGGCTGGGGTTATCGCTTCCGTTATACCCATCTGGGGAATAACACGCTTCGCCCGCGGCCCGGTGTCCCTGTCAACGCCGAGCCGGCCCTGCTGGAAACGTATTACCTCAATGGCGACGTGCTGGACTTTGAAGTGGGGCCCCAGTTCTGCTTCCGCGACTGGGTCGTCGATGTCTCGTTCGGCGGGCGATACGCCCACATGGAGAGAAACGCATCCGTTTTGGGCTACGGCGAAGTAGGGGGAGTCGACCTGTACGGACTGGCCATGGGAGCTCACGAGATCGACGGGGTCGGCTTCACGTTTGCGTTGGGGGCGCACCGCCCGATGTATCTCTGCAATATGCAGGGGTGGAATCTGCTGGCGAACGTCCGCGGTTCGGTATTGGTGGCCGAAGGAACGGCTTCGGCCCTGACCGACGCGGGCGCCTTCACCACCACTCCGGCTGCCGCGTTTTCCCGGAATCACGCCTCCGCCTCGCAGGATTGCTTCGCTTCGTTCATTGGCGAAGTGCAACTGGGCGTGGAATACCACTACCCCCTGTGCAACTCTCCCGCGCTGTTTTTCTTTCGCGCCGTGGCAGAGTATCAATACTGGGGAATGGGCAACACAATGGCCACGACGGGTTCGTTCGCGTTTCTCGACGACGGTCCAGCCACTTTCGGCGGCCGGGTCGACGCCTTTTCCGACGCCACCAACACGGACCTGAACCTGATCGGGTTCTCGTTGGGCGCCGGTCTGACTTATTGAACGGCGAGGTGTCGCTCCCTCTTTCGTGTCCAGGCGATTATCGAACCATACAAAACAACGACCAGGCATGTTCTGCCTTCCTCACGTCGGCACCCATCGCGGAGCCATCGGGATTTCGATCGGGCAGTTCACGTCACGCGTGACGCCGCGGCCTACGAGCAAGGTGACATGAACGCGACGCCAAAGTCATGCGGGAAGAGCACGGGCCGCGTTCGCGTCGCGACGCGACTGCTGGTGAGCGCTTCGCTCGCCGTCGCAATGATTTCCACCGCCGCGCCGCCTGCCGCCCAGTCGTCCTATACTCCCGAGGGACCGACTCCCACTCCTGCACGAGCTCCCGAGCCGGCAGGTCATCCGCAGCCCAACGGCGATGCCGGCCTCCATCTGGGGATCGCCGTCACTTCGACGCCTCGCGACACCGCTCACGAAAGCCAGTTGTCCCCCACCCCACTGCGGCAATCGGATCCGCAGCAGGATGTCGCGCGACGCGTGCCCGTCTACCGGGAGCCCGACGGCAATCCCGAGCGGCACCAGCTTCCTGGCGGGCAACCGCATTCGCCGGGGATGATGGATCGGCGGCCCGTCTCGCCTCCGCAGTGGTACCCGCCTCCTGCCAGTGGAAACTTTATTGCGCCGGAAGTGGTCAATCAGGTGCCCGACGCGGCTCCTGCTTGGTATCCACCTCCTATTATCGTGGACTCATTACCGCCCAGCGCGATTCCGCCGTGGGTTGGCCCGCCTCCCGACTGGCGGAGTGCCGTGGGCTATCCGGTTGGGATGCAGCCCGTGCCGCCCCCCCCAGTTCAGATCGCCCTGGTCCAACCGCCGAGCAGCGATGTCCCGAGCACGTCGGCACAACCGCCGATCGAAGATATCCCGAGCCCTCCGCCGCGGGGACTACCGGAGGGGCAAAGGATCGGGCGTGCCCCGGAGGAGAGCAACGCCACCCTGCAATTCTTACGCGACGAATCGGTTTTGCTCAAGCCGTGCGAACGCCAGATCGAAGTAAGCCTGCAGTACCAGATCGACGAGAGCGACTTTGCCGCGGCGCGTCTCGACGGCAACGTGCTGGTGGTCGACGAATTGCGGCAACGGCAACGGCTGCTGGTCATGCCGCTGGAATTCCGCATGGGGCTGACGCCCGTCACGCAGGGCTTCGTCCGCGTGCCGTTCGGATGGTCGAACGGCGAGTTTACATTTGCCGGCCAGGACGAATTCAGCAACAATGGCGGACTGGGCGACGTTAGCGCCGGCCTGACGCGGGAGTTCTGGCGGGGAGGCGACGGTTTTCCCACGATCCTGGGGTCGATCGTGTTTTCGGCGCCGACCGGCAACAGCAGCCTGGCGACGTCGCTCACCGTGCCGCAATCCAGTTTGGGCGAGGGGTTCTGGACGTTGAGCATCGCCGGTACGGTGATTCAGACCTTCGATCCGGTGGTGATTTTCTACGGCGCCGGCTACCGTCACCGATTCGAGAACAACATCGACGGGTTCGACGTCATTCCGGGCCAGCAGGCTTTTTACCGCTTCGGTGCCGGCTTTGCCGTCAGTCCACAAGTCACGTTCAGCGCCGCGTTTTCGGGGTCCTTCCTCGGCCGCGATACGGTGGACGGGGTGCCGATCGAAGGTACCATTCGCGAACCGATCAATCTCCGCCTGGCCGTCACGATCATTCGCGATGAAAAGCAAAGGCCCTATGGATCAATTCGTACGGTGGAACCGTTTGTCAATTTCGGCCTGACCGAGGAGGCCGTCGATACCGCGTTCGGCGTGAGCTGGACTTGGTAATTCGTGCCCCGCGCCGCCCGGCGACGACCACGGTGTACTTCGACGTCGGTTCGCGTCACATCGGGGCACGTCATTTCTCCGAGCGCCGCAAACAGGAAATCGCCATGACCAGTGCCAAGGTAGTCGCTACTCAACAGCGGAGCGCGTTTCTCGTCCTTCGCATTGCGGTGATTTGCGCGCTGGGTGCCGTTTTCGCGGTCGCGGCTTCCCCCTCCACGGCACGCGCGCAAATCTTTTTTCAGCGAGGAGAGCGAGCGCCCGTTCGCGACCCCGAGCGCACATTTCAGACCTATCCCGAGAGCTGGGTCGAATTGCGGCGCGAAAACGTGGTCATGCAGCAGCGCGACTACTCGTGCGGTGCGGCGGCTCTGGCCACGTTAATGCAATATCACTTGAACGGCGACGCGACGGAGCTCGGGCTGCTGCTGGAGCTGACCGAGATGCTCACGGTCGAGGAAATGGTCGATCGAGTCAAAAACGGCTTGTCGATGACCGATCTGAGACTCCTTTCCGTGCGGCTCGGCTACTTGGCATCCGTGGTGCGCCTCGACCTTAAGCAGTTGCGGGAATCGAAAGTGCCCCTGGTCGTGGGCGTCGTCGTCAACGGCTACAACCACTTCGTCGTCTACCGGGGCATGGACGACCGGTACGTCTACTTGGCCGACCCGGCTCGCGGCAACGTCCGCACGCCCATCTTCAAGTTCCAGCAACAGTGGCAGAAGAATGCCGCACTCGTGGTCGTCAAGCCCGAGGAAACCGGCGACGTGAGATCCCTCTTCATGGTGTGGCCGGAAGAAATGTTTCTGGGCACACTCAATCGCGAGTTTGTGCGGCAGCAGGCGACGACGAAAATTCTGCCGTATTGAGCACCGCGTATCCACCGCCAAGTCCTGTGCGACGGGAACCGTGTACCACGTACTGGGTACTTTGAGCCTATCCGAAAACCGTCCCAGAGAAGGGGACAGGCACATTTTGCTCCGCAGACTGCGCAAAATGAGCCAGTCCCCGACGGTTTTCGGATAGGCACTTGGTACGACGTACTGAGTACACAAGTACCGAGCGGTTCCCCCTTCTTTTTCCAAGGCCGTCGCGCCGGTAGCGTGGCCAGGGTCGAGTTGTCTCCTGCGCACGGCCCTCGATATTTGCCCCCAGATCGCAAGAGGCGATGGTCTTTCCACGCGGGGCGCCATGTGGAAACGTTCCCGTGTCCCATACATTCGTTACAACTGTCACGGCCGCATCGATCCGGGAAAGAATGCGCCCTTTTCGCAATGGGAATTGCTTGCCATTCACCTTTCCTGTTTAGAGTGAAACTCACCGGTTCGGGAAGCTTGCAAACGCTTCGCGAAAAAACATCGTGTGAGTCGCATCGTCTTTTCAGGAGAACGTGCAATGAGATTCGTGTGTTCCTTCGCGGCCGTTCTGGCCTTCGCGGCCGCTCCCGCACTGGCCGGCGAAGGCCAGGTCCCCCAGTCGAAACTGGCCAACCTGGGTCTGGGCAATGCGCAAGTCCTTTCGGACAGCGACGGCATGCAGATTCGAGGCATGGGAAGGAAGGATTATGGGCACCAGAACTACGGGAAGCAGCAGATCGTCGGTAGCTCGAGCAGCAACGCCCTGGCCTCCGGCCGCAGCCTCGTGGTCGGTCTTCTGATTGACCCTGCCACCAACAGCTTCGTATTCGGCAGCGACACCAACTCGGCCGCCTCGTCGAGCGAGAACGGCGGGCTGAATGCCCCCTCGTCGGCCTTCGAGAAGCAATCGTCGGGTCTGGGACTCGATCTGAACGTCGTCACGTCCACTTCGAAGTTCAATGGCGTCCTCAACGGCGGCGCTGGCGGCTTCGGCTTCGCCATCGCGCACTAACTCCCGCACTTTCTGAGCGACTGATCCAGGCGGCCGGGCTGCTCGCAGCAGCCCGGCCGCTTTTCGTTTTCTACCTTCGGGCACGCCTCGCGCGCGACGATGTTTTACGTGCCGCGTCGCCCGTCGCTCATCCAGGCGTCGTCCACTCGAGAGGTTCGAGGAGTTCTAACTGCGCGACGATCTCCTGTGCCACCTCTTCCACCGCCATGTACGACACGTCGATTATGCGCCAGCGGTGCTGCTGGATCAGCCGCCGCGCTTCGTTCAATTCACGGCGCACACTGTCGGCGTCGACGTACGCCACGGCCTGCCGGAGGCCGTCGCTCTCCAGGCGGGCCTGCCGCAGGCTCAACAGCCGTGCCGGATTCATGGAAAGCCCCACGACCCGCCGCGGATCGATCGATTCGAGTTCCTCGGGCAATGGCTGGTCGGGAATAATCGGCACGTTGGCAGCGCGGATCCCCCAGTTCGCCAGGTAGAAGCACGTCACGCTCTTGGATACGCGCGATACGCCCACCAGCACGACGTCGGCCAGGGACAGTTCATCGGCGCGGCGGCCATCGTCGTGGGCCAGCGTAAAGTCGACCGAGTCGATACGGTCGAAATACTCTTTCTCGAGCTCGTACGACAAACCGGCCTTGTTGCGAGGCTCCGTGCCCAAGTGGTCCCGCAGCGCGGTCAGCACGGGACCGAGCACGTCGACTAGTGGCACCATGTGGCGCTCGGCCTCGCGAATCACAACCTGCCGCACCTGTGGCGCCACGAGCGTGTGAATGACGAGGGCCCTCTCCTTGGCCGCGCGTCGCACGATCCGCTCGGCGGAGCGCACGCTGCGAATCCGCGCATGGCTGATCACCTCTACCTCAGGCGACGGAAACTGGGCCAGGGCCGCGCGCAACACCTGCCGGCCCGTTCTTCCGCTGCCCCCGGAAAGCACAATCACTTTTCTGGTGGCGGCGGGGCCGTCTGGTTGACTTGCCTGGATGTCGTCGCGCGTCGTGTCTGCTCGTGGGGCGCCAGCCGTCGCCGTGGCGGCCGGCCGTTTGGCGGCCAAAGTGCGCGGGCTTTTCGGTGAACCGCGATGATGGGGTCGGCGCGCGGTAGTCATGGTCTACACGAAAACTCGATCAATCCGACTCCGAAGGCGAAGTTTGCTGGGGGGCTTCTCCCGACGCGCTCGGCGATGCTTCCAGCTCGAGCACGGCGAGAGTGGTCTTCAGCACCGCGTCGGGGGTAAGGGAAATGCTGTCGATTCCCTGCTGGACGAGGAAGCGGGCGAATTCGGGATAGTCGCTGGGCGCCTGGCCGCAGATGCCGATCTTACGCCCCTTGCGGTGGGCCGCGCGAATCGCCTCGGCAATCATCGTCAGCACGGCCTCGTTGCGCTCGTCGAACACGTGGGCCACGATTTCCGAGTCGCGGTCGACCCCCAGCACGAGCTGCGTCAGGTCGTTGGAGCCGATGGAGAAGCCGTCGAAAACGTCGGCGAACTCTTCGGCCAGCACGACATTGCTGGGCACCTCGCACATTACGTAAACTTCCAGGCCTTCTTCGCCGCGGCGCAGGCCGTGGTTCTTCATTTCGGCGATTACTTTGCGGCCCTCTTCGACCGTGCGGCAGAAGGGGATCATCAGCTTGACGTTGGTCAGCCCCATCTCCTCGCGCACTTTGCGCATGGCGCGGCATTCCAGCGCGAAACCGTCCCGATAGCGCGGATCATAATAGCGCGAGGCGCCGCGAAAGCCGATCATGGGATTCTCTTCGATCGGCTCGTACGGTTTGCCGCCGACGAGGTTGGCGTACTCGTTCGTCTTGAAGTCGCTCAAGCGGACGATCACATCCTTGGGGTAAAACGCGGCCGCGATCATGGCGACTCCCTCGGCCAGCTTGTCGACCAGGAATTGCGGTTTGTCGTCGTAGCCGGCAGTGATGCGGTCGATCTCCTGCTTGACGAGCGCGTCTTGCAGTCGCTCGTAATCGAGCAGGGCCAGCGGGTGCACCTTGACGTACGTGGTAATGATGAACTCCTCCCGCGCCAGCCCCACGCCGTCGTTGGGCAATAGCGACAGCCGGAAGGCCTCCTCGGGATTGGCCACGTTCATCATGATGCGGGTGCGCGGCCGCCGTATGTCGGTCAAATTGATGCGTTCGACTCGTGATTCGAGCCGCCCTTCATACACGTAACCCGTATCCCCCTCCGCGCACGACACCGTGACCAGTTGCTCGGGTCGGAGCACCTGGGTGCCGTCGTTGGTGCCGACGACGGCGGGAAGCCCCAGCTCGCGACTGACGATGGCCGCGTGGCAGGTGCGCCCCCCGCGGTTCGTGACGATGGCCGACGCCTTCTTCATCGTCGGTTCCCAATCGGGGTCGGTCTTGTCGGTGACGAGCACGTCGCCCACCTGTACCTGGCCCAGCTCGTCGACGTGGCGGACGACGCGCACCGGCCCGGCGGCGATCTTCTCTCCCACGCTTCGTCCCGTCGTCAGTACGCGCCCCTTCCCTTCGAGGTGGTACACCTCGAGCACGTCACCAGTCCGCAGGGCGTGTACCGTTTCGGGCCGCGCTTGCAAGATGAACAGCTCGCCCGTGCGGCCGTCTTTGGCCCATTCCATGTCCATGGGCGTCGGGCGTCCGCGCTTCTGGGTGTAGTGGTCCTCGATAATGCACGCCCAGCGGGCCAGCGTGAGGATTTCGTCGTCGCTGAGGGCGAAACGGGCCCGGTCACCCGGCGGCACGGGCACGTTTTTGACCATTTTGCCCCCACCCACGTCGTACACGAGCTTGAACTCTTTGCTCCCCAGCGTCTTTTGCAGGATCGGCCGGAAGCCCTGCCGGAGCGTGGGCTTGAACACGTAGTACTCATCGGGATTGACCGACCCCTGTACGACGTTCTCGCCCAGGCCGTATGCCGCATTGATGAGCACCGCATCGCGGAAGCCGGTCTCGGTGTCGATCGAGAACATGACGCCGGCCGTTGCCAGATCGGAGCGGACCATCGGTTGAATGCCTATCGAGAGAGCGACCTGAAGGTGGTCGAAGCCCTTCTCCTGCCGGTACGAGATGGCGCGGTCGGTAAAGAGCGAGGCCATGCAGCGGCGGCAGGTTTCCAACAGCGCGGCATGCCCCTGCACGTTGAGGTACGTTTCCTGTTGTCCGGCGAAGCTGGCATCGGGCAGGTCTTCGGCCGTGGCGCTGCTGCGGACGGCCACGTCGAGCGATTCGCCTGTTTCGCCGCTTAGCTCGTCGTACGCGGCAACGACCTCCCGCTGTAGGTCGTCTGGAAGCTCGGCGGCAAGCATGGCATGTCGCACCTGCCGCCCGCGCCGCTGCAAATCGGCCACGTCGTTGGTGTCGAGTCCCTTCAACAGCTCCCGAATGCGTCGGTCGAGCCCGGCGCTCTGGAGGAAGTGGCGGTAGGCATCGGCGGTCACGGCAAACCCACCCACGAGCTGGACCCCCTGGGAGCGCAGCTCGCGGTACATTTCGCCCAGCGAGGCGTTCTTGCCCCCGACCAGCGGCACGTCCTCGATGCCGATCTCGTCGAACCAGCGAACGAAGCGAAGGGAAACCGGGTGCTGAGCCACAGTCATCATGTCAATTCCATGAGGGGCGCGTTGGAAAGTTCGGTCCAGGCAAATGCAGTTACTTTGTGCAACTCCAGTGCCGCGCGGCGCGAGGCCTTCGAGCAGCGGCCAATTTACCCAGAAACCACCCTTCGAAACGCTGCGCTGGTACGACACTTTCGCACAGTGCCGTGCGTAGGTGCGCGCAAAGAAAACCCCGGCCGAAAGACCGGGGTTGGTGGGCTGTGGCATACATGGCAGCCATGCCGTACGTCGCCCCGCGGAAATCGCGGGCGCGATTATGGACTCGCGCCGTGGGCCAATTCCCCCTCGGGACGCTCGCGCGGCGTCGTGGTTACCCAGACATCGCCGTACGGCCAGAACATGCGGAATACCGACTGGGCATAGTGCTCATACCGCGTGAACCGGTCGTACACGGTCGCCGACTCGAACCGACGGGCCAGCTCAGTAATGTCAACCTTGAAAGCAGGAACCCTACCGTTCGCGTGAGTACCGTTTTGGCCGTAAGCGAAGGCATGCTCTTTCCAGGCGAAGAATGGACCGCTCCATCCGTACGTGGGACCGGGCGATTTCCAGGTATAGAAGGGAGCTTTGTATTCCTGCTTGAAGGCGGGCAGGTTGCAAACGAAGCAGTCGCTGGCGAAGCCGTACTTCGGAGCGGGTGACGGCCAGGTATAGAACGGCCCGCTGCAATCGCAAGCGTTAGCCAGTGCTTTCCAGGTGAAGAGCTGCCCGCCGTAGCCGTGGTCGTTAGCCGGCGCTTTCCAGGCGTAGAACGGCATCGACGCCTGCTTGCTCCAGTTCGGGTACCCATACTCCAGGCTCCACTTGTACGGCGTGCCGAGGTGGAGAACGCCTGACGGCAAGGTGCCGGCGAACACGTCGCCGTTAATCACCGCGCCGTTTTCGATGTCCAGAGCGCTCAATCCCGCGCTGGCCGGTACGAAGATCGTCACTTCGTTCGGCGGGCCACCCATGTCGATCGCCGAGAACTCGTTCATGATCAACTGGCCGCCGGGATTGATCTGACCGACCGCCACAATGGCGTCGCCGGTGATCGCGTTCGAGGTGTCGTGGCCGATCAACGCCAGGTTGGAACTGGTACCTTCCAGCACGACGTTGTTGCCGGCGACGACCGTGACATCGCCTTCGATGTCGCCAATGCTGCCGCTGCCGCCGTTACCGATCTGGGCGTGATTGAAGGAGGCGCTGGCATCGATGCCGGTGGCGCTGCCGCCGAACA
>CAYQAJ010000003.1:14057-17175 GCA_964415245.1 uncultured Pirellulaceae bacterium
GTGGAATCGATGCCGGTGGCGCTGCCGCCGAACAAGTTGATGTCGCCCTTGGCGTACACGCTGATGTCGCCTTCGATGTCGCCATAGCCGCCGGTTCCGCCGTTACCGATCTGGGCGTGGGCGAAGGAGACGGTGGAATCGATGCCGGTGGCGCTGCCGCCGAACAGGTTGATGTCGCCCTTGGCCCACACGCTGATGTCGCCTTCGATGTCGCCATAGCCGCCGCTTCCGCCGTTACCGATCTGGGCGTGGGCGAAGGAGACGCTGGAATTGATGCTGGTGGCGCTGCCCCCGAACAAGTTGATGTCACCTTTGGCGTACACGGTGATGTCACCTTCGATATCGCCGATGCTGCCGGTTCCTCCGTTACCAATCTGAGCGTAGGCGCCGCTCACAGTGGCGCCGATGCTGGTGGCGCTGCCGCCGAACAGGTTGATGTCACCCTTGGCGTACACGCTCACGTCGCCTTCGATGTCGCCGAAGCTGCCGCCGGCTCCGCCGTGGCCGATCTGAGCGTAGGAGGAATCGACGATGGCGTCGATGCTGGTGGCGCTGCCGCCGAACAGGTTGATGTCGCCCTTGGCGTACACGCTGATATCGCCTTCGATGTCGCCGACGAAGTTGGCGCCGCCGTGCCCAAGCTGCACGTAGGCACGGGTATCGGTGCCGCCGCTCAAGTCGATGTCGCCACCCGACCAGACGCGAATGTTACCCTCAATGTCGCCCTCGGCGTTCGCGCCGCCGTGGCCAAGCTGGGCGTAGTCGTTCGTGCTCCCGCCGCCCGTGAAGGCGATGTCTCCCTTGGCATACACGGAGATATCACCTTCGAGGTCGCCTTCCGCGCCGTTGCCGCCGTGGCCAAGCTGGGCATACGCGGCCGGATCAAAGCCGGCTTGGAAGTTAATGTCTCCACCGGCCCAGACGCTGATATCGCCTTCCCGATCGCCTTCGGCGTCCAGTCCGCCGTGGCCAAGTTGGGCGTACGTATCGTCGCGCGTGCTGCCGGTGAAGTTGATGTCTCCGCCGGCCCAGACTCCGATGTTGCCCTCGATATCGCCTTCGGCGCTGTTGCCGCCGTGGCCGAGCTGGGCGTAGCCGCCGTGGCCGGCCTGGAAGTTGATGTCGCCGCCGGCCCAGACGCCGATGTTGCCGTCGATGTTGCTGTCCGCGAAGTTTCCGCCGTGGCCGAGCTGGGCGTAGTCATCGTTGCCGCTGCCGCCGTTGAAGGCGATGTCGCCCTTGGCATACACGGAGATATCGCCTTCGATGTCGCCGGCAAACGACTGGCCGCCATGGCCGAGCTGCGCGTACGCCTGAAAGCCCTCGTCGCCGCCGCCGGTGAATGTGATGTCGCCCCCAGCGTACACGCAGATGTTGCCTTCGATGTCTCCCGCGGCGTCTCCACCGCCGTGCCCAAGCTGGACGTACGACGCGCTGCCGTCGTCGGCCGTGAAGATGATGTCGCCCTTGGCGGTGACGCCGATATTGCCGGACCAGTCCCCTTCGGCCTGCGCGCCGCCGTGACCGAGTTGGGCGTAGGTCTCGGTCTCGTCGCCCGCGGTAAACACGATGTCGCCGCCGGCCGAGACGCCGATGTTGCCCGTAACGTCGGCGGCGGACAGCGCTCCGCCGTGCCCCAACTGGGCATAGGCGTCGGTGGCGCCGCCGCCGGTGAACACGATGTCGCCGCCGGCCCACACGCCGATGTTGCCTTCGATATCGCCGAAGGCGAGCGCGCCACCGTGCCCCAGTTGAGCGTACGATAATTCGCCGTCGCCGGCGCCGAATACGATGTCGCCACCGGCCCACACGCCGATGTTACCTTCGATGTCGCCATCAAAGAATGGGCCGCCGTGCCCCAATTGAGCGTAGGCTCCGTCGCCATCGTTGGTTCCGAACGTGATGTCGCCCTTGGCGTAGACGGCGATGTTGCCGTCGATGTCGCCTACCGCGTCCGGTCCGCCGTGGCCGAGCTGTGCGTAGGCGCCCCCCTCGTCCGCACCGCCGCTGCCGCTGCCCGCTTCGAAGGTAATATCGCCACGGGCGTACACGCTGATGTTGCCTTTGATATCGCCTTCGAACTCGCTGCCGCCATGTCCGAGCTGGGCCTTGGCATCCTCTTCGCTGCCCCCGCCGAACGTGATGTCGCCCCCAGCCCATACGGCGATGTCGCCTTCGATGTCGCCCGCGGCTTCGGGTCCGCCGTGACCGAGCTGGGCGTAGGCTTCGTCCCCGGTTCCGAAGCCGAATGTAATGTCGCCACCGGCCCACACGCTGATCTTGCCTTCGATGTCGCCGTCGGCATCGACTCCTCCGTGACCAAGCTGAGCGTACGCATCATCGTTGCTGCCGCCGCCGAAGGTAATGTCGTTGCCGGCCCACACGCGAATGTCGCCTTCGATTTCGCCGTCGGCGAACGGGCCCCCATGGCCCAATTGGACGTATGCGCTGTCGCCGCTTCCCCCGCCGAAGCTGAAGTTGCCGCCGGCCCAGGCGCCGATGTTGCCCTCGATGTCGCCGCTGGAGCCTGCACCGCCGTGGCCCAACTGTGCGTAGGCGTCAAGCCCGCTGCTGGCGCCAAAGACGATGTCGCCTTTCGCCGATGCGTAGATGTCACCTTCTTTGTTTCCGTCGGCCTGGAACCCACCGTGGCCAAGCTGCACATACGCGCCGACGCCGCTGCTGGCACCGAAAACAATTTCGTCGCCGGCCTTCACGGCGATGTCACCTTCCAGGTTTCCGTCCGCCTCGTATCCCCCGTGGCCGAGCTGCGCGTATGACGCGAAGTTGCTGCTGGCACCGAATACGATGCTGTCGTGGGCCTCGACGTAGATGTCGCCCTCGATGTTGCCGTCGGCCTCGAAGCCGCCATGTCCCAGTTGGGCGTACGCCTGGCTGCCGGAGCCCGCGCCGAAAACAAGGTCGCCGCCGGCCTTCACGCGGATGTCGCCCTCGATGTTGCCGTCGGCCTGGTAGCCGCCGTGCCCCAACTGGGCGTACGAGGCGAAGTTACTGCTGCCGCCAAACACGATGTCGCCCTTGGCGTCGACGTAGATGTTGCCTTCGATGTTGCCGTCGGCCTCGAAGCCGCCGTGACCCAGTTGGGCGTACGCCTGGC
>CAYQAJ010000003.1:17275-55678 GCA_964415245.1 uncultured Pirellulaceae bacterium
GGCCTCGTAACCGCCGTGGCCAAGCTGTGCGTACGAAGCGAAGTTGCTGCCCGCGAAGAACCCGATGTCACGCTTGGCTTCGACGTAGATCTTGCCCTCGATGTTGCCGTCGGCCTCGAAGCCGCCGTGACCCAGTTGGGCGTACGCCTGGCTGCCCGAGCCGGCGAAGAAGCTGATGTCACCGCCGGCCTTCACGCCGATGTTCCCCTCGATGTTCCCGTCGGCCTCGTAACCGCCGTGGCCAAGCTGTGCGTACGAAGCGAAGTTGCTGCCCGCGCCGAACACAACGTCGCCCTTGGCGTGGACCGAGATATCGCCTTCGATGTCGCCGTTGGATTCGCGCCCGCCGTGACCGAGCTGGGCGTACGCCTCTTCGCCGCTACCGGCGTTGAATGTGATGTCGCCTTTGGCTGTTACGTAAATGCCGCCATCAATGTCCGCATCGGATTCGGGTCCGCCGTGGCCGAGCTGCGCGTACGCTTCCTCACCGCTGCCGGCGGCAAACGCAATGTCGCCGCCCGCCCAGACGGCGATCTTGCCTTCAATGTCGCCTTCGAATTCACTGCCCCCATGGCCGAGCTGGGCGCGAGTATCTTCGTTGCTGCCGGCGGCGAACGCGATGTCGCCCTTGGCCGACACGGAGATGTTGCCTTCGATGTCGCCGCTGGCTTCGGGTCCGCCATGTCCGAGCTGAGCGTAGGCCTCGTCGCCGCTGCCGCCGCTGAACGCGATGTCACCGCCGGCCCACACGCTGATCTTGCCTTCGATGTCGCCGTCACCTTCCACTCCGCCGTGGCCGAGTTGGGCATAGGTGTCTTCGTCGCTGCCGCCGACGAAGGTGATGTCGCCCCGGGCATACACGCTGATCTTGCCGCTGAGCTCGCCGTCGATGAAATGGCCACCGTGGCCGAGCTGGGCGTAGGCGAACACGCCCGATCCGCCGACAAAGGTGATGCCGCCATCGGCCGAAACGTAGATGTTGCCTTCAATATCGCCCTCGAATTGATCGCCGCCGTGACCAAGCTGGGCATACGCGCCGGCGGTCTCGTCGAATTCATCCCCATCGCCGCTGCCACCTACGAAAGTGATGCCGCCGCGGGCGTATACGGAGATGTTGCCATCGACGTCGCCCGAGGCAAGGGCGCCGCCGTGGCCTAGTTGGGCGTAAGCCGCCGTCGCGCTACCGCTGACGAAGGTGATGCTGCCCTTGGCGTCCACGTAGATCTTGCCTTCGATGTCGCCGTCGAATCGGTCGCCGCCGTGTCCTAGCTGGGCATAGGCGCCGCCCTCGTCGATCTCTTCGCCGCCGCCGCTGCCTGCCACGAAGGTAATATCGCCACGTGCGGACACGCGAATATCGCCGTCGATATCACCCTGGAATTCACTGCCGCCGTGACCAAGCTGTGCCTTCGAATCTTCTTCGCCGCCGGCGACGAAAGTGATGCTGCCCTTGGCATACACGGCGATGTTGCCTTCGATGTCGCCGCTGGCCTCCGGCCCGCCGTGACCAAGCTGGGCATACGCTTCGTCGCCGCTGCCGCCGACGAAGGTGATGTTGCCCTTGGCGTCGACGTAGATATTGCCGTCGATATCGCCGTCCGAATCGATTCCACCATGGCCGAGCTGCGCGTAAGCATCATCGTTGCTGCCGCCGACGAAGGTGATGTCGCCACGTGCCGTGACACTGATTCTCCCGCTGAGGTCGCTCTCGTTAAAAATGCCGCCGTGACCGATCTGCGCGTAGGTACCTTCGTTGTCGCCGCCGACGGCCGTAACATCGTTCTTAAGTTTCGCGGTGATGGACCCGCTCACTCGTTCACCGCCCGTGGGGATGTAGCCCAACTGGGCAAAGGCGTTGTCGGTGTCGTCGCTCCCTCGCAGGATCAGATCGAAGCCGGCGACGTTGGTGGCGCCGCGGCGGCTGCCCACGGCGATGCCTTCCGTGCTGTCGTCGGAGCCGATGAATACGCTGCCCTCGTTGTTGCCGTAGCTCCACGGCCTCCAGAGAATCTTCCCAAAGTTGAAGGCGCGGCCAATGCTGGCGATGCCCGAAGAGCCCGGCGCCTCGGTGACGCCGTCCCAACCGGCCACCAGGCTGATCGGGCCGGAGCCGGAGTTCTGCACGCTGGCGTTGGCAAAGATGTGCCGATGGGCCAGCAGGGCCAATGAGTTATTGCTGTCGTAGATGATGGGGCTGTCGATGAACAAGTCGCCGTTGCCGCCTCCGGCGCTGCTGGTGGTGACGACGACGTTACTGGTGGTGAGCGCCGTGATGATGGCCGACGCCTGTGCCAGTCCGATCGTGAAATCGGTCGGGTCGAGCAGGAGTCGACCGTTTTCGCCGGCCGCCGCGCCCAGATCGACGAGGCCCTGGAAATCGAGCGTCACTTTGCCCGATACTTCGGCGAAGCCGCCGTCGCCGCCCAGGTCGCCGCCGCGGGCGAAAATGGAGCCGGCGAAGGAAGTGGCATCGTTGGCCCACACGATCACGCGGCCGCCATCGCCCTCTTGGGTGGCGCCGGCGAGGATGACCGAGTCGGAGTCAATCGAAACGTTGGTCGCGTTAAAGTCGGGGGACAGCCCGCCGTCCGAATCGGCCCACTTGCCGCCTTGCAGGTCGCCGCCGACGAGCACTTCGCCGCCGCCGAGCGCGCCCGAAGCGTCGATCGTGGCTCCGATCAGGTCGATCGTGTCGCCCAGCACGTGAACGGTTCCGCCGCGCGTGCCCGATACGTCAACTGTGCCCGAAAGCTGAACTTGTCCGTGGCCGGCTGCATCGGGGCCGGCATCGACGTGGGCCCCTCGCGCATCGATGACGACCTTGCCGCCGGAGCCGTCGGCATTCTTGGCGGCGATCAGACCCGAGTTGAGGATTTTGCCGCCCGGAGCGACGAGATACACTTCGCCGTCGACGTTCACTGCGCCTGACGCGCGGATGGTGCCGGTGTTGTTGATGGCCAGCGCGTACACATTGCCGCCGTTGGCGATCAGCTCGGCCCGCACCGCGTCGATCAGTCCGCTGTTGGTGACCTGGTTGCTGCCACTGATCGAGCGTTCGGTAGCGCGAACGCGAAGATAAGGTCGGGCCGAATCAACGAGCGTGACGTGCTGACCTGCTGCCAGTCCGACAGTGCCCGATACTGCGTACAGGTTGCCGTGATTGTCCACCTGCGCGGCAATGAGGTAGATGTCCCCCTCGAGGGCGCGAATCGTTCCGTAGTTGGCAATGGGCGCGGTCGAGTTGCCGCGGAAGTTCAGATCGCCGCCTCGCATGAACTCGGCGTTGTCGACGTCGAGAGTCGAAGCCGTGAAAGCGCCGACCTGAATGTTGGCTCCCGGTCCGACCAGGATGCCGTTGGGATTGATGAGGAACACCTTGCCATTCGACTGCAGCGATCCCAACAGCGACGAAGGATCATTGCCGGTGACGCGATTGAGAATCGCCGCCTGCGCGCTGGGCTGCACGAACTGCGTCACTTCGCCGACGTTGATCGAGAACCCTTGCCAATTGATGACGGCACGGTTCGTCCCCTGCGTGACGGTCAGCGTGTTGCCGGCGCTGTTGATCGAAGCGCTGCCGGCTACAACGGTGCCGTTCAGCGGGTTGGCCAACACCGGCGACGTGCCCAAGAGCAAGAGTGCAACTTGAGCGACGACTAAGAGCCAGCGGAAGACTTTCTTGGGAGAAGCTGGCGGAATCCGCGCGGACATGCGAGGCACCTTGGGATGGGATGATTTCAACGGAAGTCGCGCCTATGCGCACCCGGATAAACAGGCGTAAGCATAGTCGGGCGGCGCGCCGTAAACAACATCCCATTCACCCCTTTTCCCCCATTTCCCCCAGTTGATGTCTCGGTGCCTTTCCGGCCGAAAACTCTTTTAGTGACATACTTTACGGACTGCATACCGAGGCCGAGAACCAGCCGAGGTCCGCGCAGGGAGTGGTACGACCCTTCGGCGGGACCGCCCCGGTTTCAGCGCAAGCGCCCGCCGTTACCAAGCGGCAACCGAATGGATCCACGGCCAATCGAGATGGCATCTTTCCTGCACTTGCCCTGGATGCGATCGGCGAACATTCTGCCGCGCGGGCAGAAAGCGCGGCGCCGATGCCCGCAAAGTTTGCCTGACCCGCGATGTCGCAGCGAGACCTCAACGAAGGTTCACATTGCGCTGAATCTAATGGCCAAAGGTACCGATGGTTAGGATGTAGCTGGCTAATGCAATCCGAGAAGTACTGCCGTTGTCGGGATTCATTGGCGTACGAGGTAATTGGTTGTACGTGCACGAGAGGCGGGCTCTTACGATCTGCACATCATGATCGCGACGGTCGGTGCTGACCTAACGGTAGCGATGTTCGATTTTGAGCGCAGGGAGGCGCGAACATGGCGGTGTCAATACTAGAAGTGACGGCCCGCAGACTCGTTATCTGGCCGGTACTCATTCTCGCGGCCATGATCTGGCAGGGGACATTCGCTTTTCGCGCGACGGCTCAGAACTTCGACCGCTATCGCCCGCAGATTCCCGAAGAAGGTGTACCTCCTACTCCTGACTTTCCCGAACCCGCGGCGCCCGGCGGCGACGAGACGGAGCTCATTGGCGAGTTGAAAGGGCTGGTGTTCGTCGCCAGTTCCGACAGTGTCATACCCGGCGGCGTCGATCAGCCCGGCATTCACGTCGATCCCAGCCTTTCGGAATTACAAAGCCGCGCGTTCGATGCCCGCATGCAAAAGTATCTGGGCGCACCCGTTAGCATCCGCCGCTTGAATGAACTATCGCGCGACGTGGTGCTGTTCTATCGCAGCCAGGGGCTTCTGGCGGTCGACGTGAGCGTGCCCGAGCAGCGAATCACCACGGGGACAGTGCAGGTCGTGGTCATTGAGGGGCGCGTGGGCGATGTGCGCGTCGAGGACGCCTGCTACTTTGACACTTGCGTGCTGGCGAATCAGCTTTGCATCGAGCCAGGAGACGGCGTTTACGAATCGGTGCTGCTCGACGAACTGGAATGGCTCAGCCGCAACCCATTCCGCGACATTGAGCTGGAGCTGGCGGCGGGCGAGGACCCCGGCGAGACGGACGTGATCTTCCATGTGTACGACCGATGGCCGTGGCGGTTCTACATGGGCTACGACGACACCGGCACGCGCTTCACTGGCCTGGAACGCGGTTTCGTCGGTTTCTCTTGGGCCAATGCACTGAATCGCGATCACATGATGGGCTACCAGTTCACCGGCAGCTCGGATACGAAAAAGCTCAACGCTCACGCCGGCGTGTATGAGATACCGCTGGCCAACCGCGACATCCTTCAGTTTTACGGAAGCTACGCCGAGGTGTCGTCCGACTTGGCGGTGCCTTTCGCGCAGGACGGCGTCGCCTGGCAGGTTGCCCTGCGGTACCGACGCAATCTGTGCGACTGGGGATGCCTGCGGCATCACCTGTTGGGCGGAATCGACTTCAAGCAGACGAACACCAACCTCGAATTTGGCGGCGATCAGGTGTTTTCCAGCAGCGCCGATATCCTGCAGTTTCTCGCTGGTTATCGCGGCAACTGGACCGACGGCTGGTATTCGATCTACCTGGCAGCCGACGTCGTGTACGGTCCCAGCGGTCTAAGCGGCAACAACACCGACGCTGCCTACCAGACGATTCGCGCCGGCGCGAAGGCCGACTACGTGTACGGCCGCGCAACCGTCGAGGGGGTTGTTCCCATCAACTCGTGGCTCGACTTCGTGGCCCGCATCACCGGTCAGATTGCCGGTGAAAATCTTCTCCCCAGCGAACAACTCGGGTTTGGCGGCTTCGACTCGATCCGCGGATACGACATGCGGCTGGTCAATGGCGACTCGGGTTACTTCCTGAATCTCGAAGCGCGCACGATACCCTTGTGCATCGGGCCCTGTGGAGGCGAAACGCAACTCCTGGGCTTCTTCGATTACGGCAATGCCGACAACCACACGCTGCTGCCGGGGGAAGACGTTAGCGTCGACCTTTCGAGCGTGGGGTTGGGGTTACGCTACTCGCTGGATGAAACTGCGTCGCTCCGCCTCGATTACGGAGTGCAACTCAACGCAGTGACGGCGCAGCCCGATCCGCGACAACGTATTCACCTCGGTGTCGTGCTGGCGTACTAGGTGCTTATCCAAAAACCGTCGGGGACTGGCTCATTTTGCGGAGCCGCTGAATTCCGACCTGCTTTCAGGGTTCCGCGGAGCAAAATGTGCCTGTCCCCTTCTCCGGGACGGCCTTGGGATCGGCTCTAAGGCGAAAAGTCGCCCAGGTGGTGCACCGTGTTGTGGATGACGGTGTTGACCGCCTCGCCGTCCGCCGATTTGAGCCGGCAGCGGATTTCCATGCACCAGGTGGGCTGTAAATCGGGCAGCTCGACGAACACGCTGCGGCCATCGTCCGACACGCGCACGGCATGCACCTCCAACGGCCGTTCGTTGATGTGATCGGAGCCGTAGTTGGCGGTGCGCTTAAGGGACCAGACTTTCACGCGGTAGCGCGAGGCATCGGCTGCCGTGGCGCGATCAAGCGGGGCCGAAAAGACAAGCTCCATGCCTCCCTCACGGGCATGCAGCTCGATGGGAACGTGCACCGGCTTGTCGGTACGTCGAATGCGGTAAAAGCCACCTGGCTGCGTGGCGCTTCCCGCCCAGGCAAACATGCCGCACACGTACAACTGCCCATCGGTGGGGTGAAACCGGCCCCGCATGATACCCGTGGGAAACGGGCCGACCGGTAGCTCGCACATGCCTCCCTGCACCTGACCATCGATGCGCTCGTGAGGCACGACGTAGACCTTGCCGTATCCGTACGACAGGTTGAGCAACGAGCCGCCCAGCGATCCCCAGAAATCCTTGGGAACCCACAACAACTCGGCCGGCGAGCGGTCGAAGCTGTTGGTGATCCAGCAGACAGGCTGCTCCATGGCGTCGTCCGACGTGTCGGTCACGTCGTGGTAGCCCATCATGTTGCCGTAGAACTTGCCGGGCTCGACCCAGTTGATGCGGTTTTTGGGAATCCAGTGCCCCTCCTGATCGCTCACGATGAACGTTCCGTCGCCATTGACGCACACGCCGTTGGGCGCGCGAAACCCGGTGGCGAGGATGTCGGTGCGCGAACCGTCGCGGCTTACGCGCAGCAGCGTGCCGTGTTGCGGAACGAGCGCGGGGAGAGCGTGCCGCGCCGCCTTGGTGTAATAAAAGTTCCCCTCGGCATCGGTTTGCAGTCCCATGGCGAACTCGTGAAAGTGATCGGTCACCTGGTGATCGTTGTTGAAGTTCTGGTAGTAGTCGGTCTCGCCGTCGCCGTTCAGATCGTTGAGGATCACAATCTGATCGCGGCAGGTCACAAAGATGCGGCCATCGACGATCTTCACGCCCAGCGGCTGGAACAGGCCCGACGCGATCCGCCGCCACGTGAGCGGTACCGGACGCGAGATGCTGTCGTCGTCGGAAGCTGGCTTGGCGGTCGCTTTAGCGAGCCGCGCAAGTCCGCTGACCAGCCATACGTCGCCGTCCCAGGCGCTCACGGCCACGCGGTCGCCATCGGGAAAGAAGTCGAAGCCCGTGAGACGCATCTGCGCGAACCAGGGGTTGTCGGTCGGCAGGGTGAGCTCGTCGGCGGTCAGCGGCCGGTCGTCCTCACCGATGCTTGCAAAGGTGACGAGCGGTTCCGGCCAGTGCGGCGGACCGCCGTGCGTGAGCCGCTTCAGGTCAATGGGTGCAGTACGGTCCGCGGCGAAGTGCTTTACGATAGCGACAGCGTCGTCGTGGTTGCGCGCCGTCACCAGCGACAGGTCGAATCGCAGCGGCTCGCGTCCCGGGGGCAATTTCAGTAGCAGGCGCCCCGATTCGTCACTGGTGAACTGCAACACTCCGTCGGGCACATTGCTGCGATGGATAGAGGCGACTTGGATCTTGTCGCGCGATCGCTTGCGGTCGACGAAGACAACGCTCCTTGCTGTCTCGGCATTCTCGTTGTGAGCGGCGAACATTTCCCCGCCCGGCATGGTGGCCACGACAAGCACCAGCTCACGCTCGCGTGGACCCACTTGCAGCGAGCGCGTGAAAGCGGGCGATTGTGCGCCGCCAAGTTCGATCCATTCGAGACCGGGCATTTCCCAAACGGGCGTGTCGCCGACGCGATAGGAGACAATCGACTGCCCGCCGTAATGATACAGTCCCGTGTAATGCGCCCATTTGCGGGGCAGGGGGCCGTATGGTTTTCCATCGCGGCCGCGCAGGCGCGGATCTTCGAACGAGCCGGTCTCGGGATCGGCCCAGCCCGGGCCAGTCGGATTGGCGAAGGAAACATTCCCCACGATGTGCGGGTGCACCTGGTGCTGGCCGTTGAAGTGGATGCCTTGGTAGTCGATGAACCGCGAATCGTCCGACTCGTCATCGGCGGACCACGCTGCCGCCACGCGCAGCGTATCGTGGTCGAAGACCATCCACGCCCTGCCGCGCGAAACGCCCCCCGGCCCGGGGTCAAGCCGCATGGCGATGCCCTTGTAGGCGAAATTGGTGCCGTCGCTGCCGATTTCGTACGTGTTGATGAGGCTCGGGCCGTAGTCCATCACGACCCAGGGCTCGATCTCCGATGGTTCGGGACCGCGCGTGTCGCCGTGTGGGAGGCTCGCCAGGTATTCGTCGCTGATGGAGGTGAACTGCGAAGGGTTCAGCGGCCTGAGGTACGCCTGGCGAATGAAGTGAATCACGTCGTACTTCTGTCGCGGCACCATCCACGATTGCGGGACCATCATGCCGTAGCCGTGAGTCAGCGTCTGATACATCGCGAACGGGTCCGCCCCGTTGCGAAACTTGCCCGTGTTGAAGCGAAGCGAAGTGGGGAGCGAACCGATTTGCTCCGGCGTGCCGTGGCAGTTGGCGCAAACGCGCTCGTAGATGGCGCGGCCCCGCTCGAAGCTCTCGTCGCCGAGCGAGCGAATGAGGCCGGCGTGGTCGATGTGAGCCTCGTACTCGGGTAGCGGCGGAAGCGCGTAGAGTGAAGCGGGGGGCTTCAGTTCCTCGGCCCGTGCCGGACCCTGTTCGGCGATCTCGATCAAGTAGGCGACAAGGTCCAGGAACTGTTGGCGGCTGCCGAGCTGACCGACCTGCCCTTGTGGCATAAGCGATTGTGGCGAAGTGGCTCGCTGGTCGATCCGGGCCAAGGGAATCTCGATCGGCTCCGGGCCGCGTGCGGGATCGCGAAGCACAAGCGTGCCATCGCGCTCTTCCGATACCAGGCCCGTGATCTGCCTGCCGTCGTCCAGTACCAGCACGGCCGTTTCGTAGCCCTTGCGGATTTTCCTCGAAGGATCGAGCACCGACTCGACGAGGTATTGTGCGTACTCGCGCCTTGCGCCCTCGGAGCGGTCTCCCAACGGGCCGCCCTCGGGCTTCGCCAGATCGGGTCCCAGCGGATTGCCTTCGTCGCCCGCACCGTGGCACTTCGTGCAAGCGAGTTGCGGCTGGTAGAACGCCACGGCGCCGCGAACCGGGTCGCCCTCCTTGCGGGCAGCCTCGGCCAGTGCAGCGACACCTTCGTCAAGCAAGCGACGTTCGAGCGGGCTTAGTTCGGTCGATCGGTCGGACTCGACGGATGCGGTGGGCGCGTCCTGTGCGGATGCTGCGTTGACGGCCAGCGGCGAAACCGCAAGCGAGAAAACAATCGTTGCGGTCATTCGCCGCATAAGCAGAATAGTCACCTTGGCAAATACCCTTTACGGAGTGAACTGGAACGAGTCGAGAAAGCGTTTGGCGTCGTCCGAGTCAACCTGCTCCTGGGTGCCCGATACCAGCACCTGATAACTCCGCTTTTCCGCGACAAAGACCCGCACCCGCGCTCGGAGCTCACCCATGGCGGCCGTCAACTCGACGCCGGCCGTACCGCCCAGATCGATTGGCGTGGTTTGCTCCACCTGAAATCCCTTCACGGTGGCAAACGTTTGAAAGGTCTGGGTCAGCAATTCGTTGGCGGGTAGTTCTTGCATCTGCTCCGGAATCTCCTCATACGACACGGCGTACGTCTTGGTCGACTCTCCTTCCTGGGCCGTCAGAGAGACGGCGCTATACGCAATGGGGCCAACGGGCGTATCCACGGTGTTCTTGTCCTCGGCCGGCTCGCCCGGGAAAAGTACTGCGAATCCTCCTTCCACCGACGCGTAGCGCTGCCAACCGGCCGGCGGAATATCGTCGCCGCCCGCAGCAGCCAGGGCTTCATCGACCCGTGCCGGGTCGAATTCCGAGGCAAGCTGTCCGCGCAGACGGTCCCACAGGGCCGCCGTCGATGCCACGGGCTCGCCTCCGGCCGCCGCTTCGCGCCGGGCGCGCTCGACGCGCTGCGTGAGCGCGCCGCGCTCGGACTGCAAGTCGCGGCGAAGCTCGTCGATCAGCTCGCGAGCCCGCTCTGTTTCCTCGGCTGCGAGTCGGCTCTTGATGCGGGCCAAGGCAACTTCGCGCCTGAGCACGCTGGAGACCAAATCGGCGTGTAGCGAATCGATGGCCGAAAGCGCCGCCATCCGCCGCTCGTCGATGGGCAGCTCCCAAATCAAATGCTCCTGCCATCCGGGTACCATGAGCGTACGGGCGATTGTCTGCCCGCCCACGACAACATCGAGCGTCCACAGGTGTGTACCTCTGGCCGCAACGTGCAGCCGGCCCCGCCGATCGGTGCGACCCAGGCGAATCGTATCGTCCTGGCGATCGACCGGGCGCGCCGTCAGTTCAAATCCCGCCAGCGGTTCAGCGGTCGCGCCCGTTTGCACCAGTTCCACCTCCGTTCCGGGGTGTGAGGCGACAACACCGAGAGCCAGCCAGGTGTCTTGTGCTGAACTCGTGCCGGCCGCCCAGCCGAGCGGCGTATACACGCTGCCCGTGGCGCCGGTCTCGTTCACTTCATCGACCACGACGAATGACGAACTAGTTCGATCAGCCGGCGGCGCTGAACCGTCGGGATCACCGCCCGAACGGGCTCGTACCAATCGAAACACGCTACCCACCTGCGCGGGTGTCAGGCGGCGATCGCGCGGCGGCAGGCCGATTGCCCGCACGCGCACCGTGGCTGCGCCCCCTTCACCGAGGCGCACCTGGGCGAGCGGCTGAAAAGCGGTGGCGAGCGCGATGAAAGCCTCGCCGCCGATCCGGTTGGCTTCGGTTGTGCGGCGAGTCGCTGGCTCTCCCCACAAGCCGGTGGCGGTGTCGTATTCCTGGGCCGCTACCGCGAAGCCCACGGGTGTCGCGGCAAGCGACAACACCATCAGCTTGTCGTACTGCCCGGCGTCAGAGACTTCGACGGCGAGCGCCTGGGGCGATGGCGCGCGAGGGGCGGACGAGTCGGACACGTCGCTCCACACGTCGCTCCACACGGTGCGGCGCACCGCGGATCCTGCGAGGGTCGTTTCCACTTCCCACGCGGCCCCGAAAAGCGCGCCGGCTCTTGGTGGGATCGATTCGCGAAGCGCGTCGAGCCGATCGTCGGTCCAGACAGGCGATGAATCCGGAACCACCAGTACGAGAATCCGGTAGGGGCGCAACTCCCAGATTGGCGGCGCTGCGGCGCGAGCAGAATTCGCAGCGACAACGAGGACAAGCGCCGCGATAAGTGCAAAGAAGTGTGCCGACAGCGTCCTCGGCCGCCGCACCGCGATCGGCGAGGCGACTTTTCGCCCGGCGATTGTTTCAACTAATGCTGTGCGGCACTTCATTTTGGGACTACCGGAGGATGACGCCACGCCTCGACGTTCTGATAAAAGGTCACGGCCTTGTCCTTCACTCCCTCGAGGCTCGTGCGGGTGGCGAAGTGTTCCGTGATCTGAAACAGGGGAATCACCGTCAGCTCGTCGCGGACCAGGCTGTCGATGCGGTGAAGAGTATCGCGGGCGTCATCGACGCTGCCGGCCGTGGCGAGCTGTCGCAACAGGTCTTCCAGCCAGGGGGAGCCGCCTTGCACGAGTCCTTCGCTTCCCAACAGCCGCGCGGCGTCGGCCGGTGGATCGAACAGAGGCCACTCGACGTAGAGCAGGTCCCATTTGGCACGATCGGCCAGCGCGTCCTTGGCACTCACCTCGACAAGCTCCACGGGGATTCCCCGCCCGTCCAGCTCAAGCTGCTGCTTGATAACGCGGCATACCGCGCGCGACGTCTCCGAGGGAACGTATGCCAAGGTTACGCTCGGCAGGGTTTCGTTGTCGTCGACCGTCGATTCGCTACCCGTTTTCTGGGAGGCAGCGGCGCGAACGAGCGCCACCATCATCCGCCGGTCGTAGGGGTGCGGTGCGGCGCTCTCCTCCGCCGCGCTGTCGGTCGGGAAGGGGCCATCCAGCACGCGCCCACGAGCCGGGTCGTCGGCCTTGAGCAGCTCGTCGTGCAGAATGCGGTGGCGGTCCAGGCCATACAGCAAGGCCCGGCGGAACTCACGTTGGCCGGTGAGCGGCTTGTGCAGGTTAGGCA
The DNA here is from genome assembly GCA_964415245.1 of uncultured Pirellulaceae bacterium. Classification (GTDB taxonomy): domain Bacteria; phylum Planctomycetota; class Planctomycetia; order Pirellulales; family Pirellulaceae; genus CAYQAJ01. Next base: position 29,728 of record CAYQAJ010000003.1, read on the forward strand.
CGAGCAGATGCACCGTGGGGGCGGCGTACACGTGCACGGCGATCCCTTCGTACCGCGCCAAACGGTCGACATCCCAAGGGGCAATGCGGTCGCAGGCCACGATTTCGCCCGACCGCAGCGCCTCGACGATGCCGCCGATCGTGCTAAAGCGGCGCTCGACAATCTCGGCCGGCTGTCCCGGACGGGCGAGAAAGGATTCGGCGCTCGCCTCGAATCGCACTTCCCCCTCGCCCCGGTCGGAGATGCGATACGCGCCGAGCCGGGTTGCGGAAGCCGAACCGATCGCCTGCCACGGTTCGAGCGGCACCTGTATCCGACAGAGCGCCACTTCCGCCGCGCCCACGCATTGCACCTCGACGCTCCGTGCCCCGGCGGTGTGCACGCTTTGCATCGCCCGCGCCCAATCGCTGCGGTAATAAGGACTCTCCGGCCGCGCCACTTGTAGCAGCAGACGAAGAACATCGGCACTGGTCACGGCGCCCTGCCCATCAGGCCAGCGCGCCCGTTCCTCGATGGTGATGGTGAGAGTCTTTCCGTCGGTATCCGACGATCCGACCGGCGAGGAGTATTGGAAGCCCGCGGTGCCATACGAGTCGGGCTCGACCAGCGTGCGGCTCGTGAGACGGTTCTGTCGCAGCGCGGCCCACGAGGGAAGACCCGCCGGTTGGTCGTCGGCCGCGAACTGCCGCACACCCACGGTCACAACGGGGAACTGCCGGTGTACGTCTTCCAGCAGCTCCTTGGCTCCCGCCAGGTCGGGCCAGGCAGCTACCGCCTGCGATGCCGCGGTACTGGCGTCGCGGAATTTCCCGCCGTCCAGGGCGGCACGGGCCGAAGCGAGAGCCTCGCTGGCCTGATCGATGAGCTGTTGCCGTCGCTGCTGGATAATCGCTTGCTGGGGGAACTTGGCGGCCAAGTCGTCCAGCAGCTTTCGCGCCGCGGAGTATCGGGCAGCCGCCAAATGGCTTTCGACCAGCCTGTCGACCACGACGCCCAGCGCCGATTCCAGCCCCGCGTACTCAGCGTTGCGACGGTGCAGCTCGTTCAACAGCAGCAGGGCCTGCTCTTCGCGCTGCTGACGATGCCACGATCCGGCCTCGAGGAACAGGCACCGCTGAAAGCCGTCGGCGACGCCCGGGAACTTGGCATCGCGCTCTTCGAGAAAGAGGTAGTATTCGTACGCTTCATCGAAGCGCTGCTCGGCGACGAGCTGCGCCGCCTCTTCCAGAACGATCTCCTCAAAAAGCTGAAACCGCTCGACGTCCTTCCACAGCACTTCATAGCGCTGGTCGGGGCGGTCGAGCAAACGCACGACTAACTTGAAATCCGCGGGGCGATTTTCGACGGGCCGGCGGAGGGCAGCTTCGACGGGCTGCAATCGCAGAGCGGCAGAGGTTTGCTTGAGCGTGAGCAAATCGAATGGTTCCTGGTCGATGAGCCGCGTTTCTGCCGGAGGAGCGGCCAGAGCGTCGCTGTTGGCGACGAGACCCTCAAGAACGAGTAGACTAGCGCCGCTGGCGACGACCAAGAGGCACAATGCAGTTAACCTGTGGGACTTGCGTCGCGCGATTCTCATCGTCCGTTACCTCCTGCCTCCGTCGGCGTATCACTGCCGGCCGCTAAGTCGGCGTCGGCGCCGTTGCTGGCCCACTCGTCGAGTGTCTTCTTGAGAAAGTGCAAGCTGCCGTCGGTCGTGGCGATCAGCAGCCGGTTTCCCAGTGCAATCGGCGGCAGCGATAACGCTCGAGCCAGCGCAATCGGCTTACCGATGTGCTCGCCCGACTCGGTGTCCACAAGTTCGAGCATGCCGTCGGCCGAGGCCAGCACGAAACGATCGCCGACGGCCAACGCTCCGACGAGCGGCGGACCGGGAAGCGGTATGCTCCATACGGGTGCGCCGGCATCGGCCAGGCAGTGCAGCCGTCCGTCGGCAGTGGCAACAAGCGCGAACTGTCCGACCGCTTCGGGACCCCAGATCACGGGGCTGTCGAGTGAAACGGCTGCTTCTTCCAGGTCAGGCAGCGCTAGCGCGACGAGCCGACCGGCACCGTTGACCCCCCATACGCGCTCTCCCACGACAGCCAGTTGCCGGACCAGCGGCGACGCGAGCGTAGTCTCGGCATCGACGGTGAGCGATGGCTGCGGCGAACCCGCAACCCCGAGCCTGTAGACGGCGCCATTGTCGATTGCGATCACGACGCTTTTGCCATCGACGGCGACCGGCCCTCGAATGCCCACCTTGGCATTCGTATCGCTTTGCGGCGGCCAAAACGGCTCGCCGCTCGGTGCGAGAGTGGTCGCATCCAAGACAAAGAGGGGGCCGCCTTCGATTGCTGCCAACACCTGACCGGCCAGGACCACCGGCGGATCAGCCAGGTTCCCAGGAAGCGTGAACGCTGCAAGCGGCGCGGGTGTTTCCAAGAGGCCCGGCGGCGCCGTACTCTCCGTGGCGTGCCCACTCGTTGACGCCGTTGCACTTGCGGCAGGGCGCGAAAGCCAGAGCGAGTCGAACCCGCGAGGCGGCGCGAAGAGAAACGATCCATCGTTCCCGACCGACACCACCGTCATGGGGAAGGGGAGGGGACTTGATTCGGTGCTGCCGGCCACGAGCGATTCGAGGATGATCGGGTCGGGCTCCTCAAGCTGCTCGCGCGAAAGGCGAATCAAATCGCCCGAGCGGGTCAGCATGGTGACCGACCCATCCAGCTCGATGCGAGGCAGCGCCGCAAGAGGCGTGCTCAATCGCGTCTCCCAACGGGGAGGCGACCTGTCGAACTGAACCGGGCTGACGCGTAGTCCCAGGTGATCGGGCGCACGTCGAACGGCCAACATTTGCCCGTCAACCATCGCGGCGGGCTGCGTAAGCGACTGACCCGCCAGCGCTCGCACGAGCGGTGTAAACTGGGTCTGGCCGGCGTCGAGCGAGTAGGCCACCAATTCCTCACCCGCGACCCACAGCCGCCCGTCCGCGACGCTTAGCGAGGCAGGCAAGCCATCGCCGCGAGGTCCCACAACCCGTGGTCCGGCCGCGAGAGGGCGTTGGTCGCCCGGGCGCAGTTGGAAACTTGCCACGCTGCCGTCATCCAGCGCCGCAAAGACGTAACTTTCGGTCGCCACCAGCGGTTCGGCTACTCGGCCGGTAAACGGCAACGAGGCAACTTCGCGAAGCGCTCCGTCGCGGCTCAGCACGCGCAGGCGGCTTTGCCGCAGACCCATTTCTTCAGCAATCAACAACAAGTTGCCCGCAAGCAGGGGCGGCTGGTTCACACTGCCCGGTTCGTGCCCCAGGTAGAATGCCGACCGGCACTGCTTCGATTGGGAGTCGATCACGAACAGGAGCGAATGGTCGGCGAGTTGGTAGTACCTGCCCAATGCTTGATCGACACACGGCGGGGCGGCCAGCGGCAGGGGAAACTCGTAACGACCGGTCACGCTTCCTGACGCCAAGTCGACCTCGACAAGTGACCCGCTACGGCCGACCACCAACGCGCGATCCGCCAGCACGACCGGCTCGCCGGCGAAGGGACCGATGGAACATTGCCACACGGTCTTGCCGCTTGCCGATTCGACTCGTACCAGCTCGTTACGTCGCGAGTCAGCCAGCAGCATCGAAGGGGGCGACGTTGCGAGCGCCGCGGGAACCATGTCCGCGCCGACTCCCACCGAGCGCTGCCAAAGCATGCGGCCCGATTGGGAGTCGAGTCCATATGCTACGCCCGTGACGCGATCGAGCACTCCGAATACCGATCCACCGTCGGCTTGCCCGGCCGCCGCACTCCGCACAACCGGCGTGGCTTTCCATTGGAGCGGCTCCTCAGTTGTCGCTCCCGTGTCAATCGCCGCGCCCCGTTCGGGCAACGGGCCCGCAACGTACTGCACTCGCCGCGCTTCGACCGCAGCGACCTCGCGCATGGCGGCCGCCAGACGGCTGTCGGTGCTTAGCTCGGGGTGTTCTCGCAGCAGCAGCGTCCGACGGCGATACGCTTCGTCGGTGCTTTCGCTGGCGGCTGCCTCGTTTAGGGCGGTAATCGCCGCATCGAGCGAGGCGCGTCGGTTCAACTTGCGCTCCAGCAGAACCAGCGAAAGCTCCGCTTCGTTGGTGCCGTGACCGACCCGCAATTGGGGAGGTGCGAAGTTACGCAGCAGCGTCAGCGCCTCGCGTGCCTGCGCCGCCGACTCCCGCGCCGCCTCATCGTTGTTCTGCCGGTCAGCCGTTTGCGCTCGATCGACTAATGCCTCGACAATCGAGGGGACCAGCTCGGCGAGGCCGGCCTGCGCCGTCGCACTCCATGCCAGCGAGCCCCAATCGTCTGTCGTTCTTTTGGCAGTCTTCAATACCGTGGGCCAGTCGCCGGCCTGATCGACTGCAAGGTGCAGATTCGCCAGGTCGCGTCGCACGCGTGCCTCGCCGGCCCGCGGGTCGTTCGGAAACCGCGTCACGAATTCGTCGAACCCAGTCCTCGCCACGGCGTACGTACGGGCCTTGTATTGGGTGTCGGCCGCCAGGTAACTTTCGTCGGCCGAAGGGCCTCGAAAAACCAGCAGCCACACGGCGACCACCGCGCCGATCAAGAGCACGCCGCAACCTGCAACGGCGATCGCAAGCTTCGCCACCGATCGCTTGCGAGCCGGCAGGGCGGCGCCAGGGATAACGCCAGCCGGCGTAGCGACCGACGCCTTGGATGTCGCCTTGGCAGCCGATTCCGGCGCTGCGCCCGCTTCCCGTGGGATGCCCGACTCGTCGAGCGGAATTACATCGGCGGCCGTGGCGGAGGGCGATTGCTCGTCCAAGTCGAACAAACTCACGGCTTCGCCGGCCGGAGCAACCTTGCCACCGGGCGCATCGAACGGCATGAGCTCGTCGAGCGGCGCGTCTTCGAGCGGAGCGAGCTGGTCGGGAGCCGCCTGACCAAGCGGCGTGAGCTCTTCCAGCCCTGCATCTTCGAGAGGGGCCAGTTCGTCGAGCCCCGCGTCGTCCAACGGGGCAAGCTCGTCCCACGATGCTTCGTCGAGAGGGGCAAGCTCGTCCGCCGACGCCTGCTGAAGCGGCGCTAGATCTTCGAGAGATGGCTCTTCGAGCGGAGCCAGATCACCTGGCGACGCCTCTTCCAACGGCGTCAGCTCGTCCAGCGGCTGTAATCCATCGAGCGGTGTCAGTTCCGCCTCGGATGCAGCGGCCGAGGAAGGCGGTGAAGAAGCGCCCGTCGGTTGGGAGGGTTGCTTTCGCCCCCCCGCAGCAATAGATGGCTTCGCCGGCTTTACCGCGCCACCCGCCGGAGCCGCACCTTTCGCGCCGCCCGCGGGAGCATCGGCAACCACCTGGAAAGCAAAACGCCCCACGTGAAACCGGTCGCCAACCTTGAGCGCGGCGGCCGAGACGGGGCTGCCGTTCAGCTCGATTTGGCCCACGTCCTTGGAGGGGAGGAGTTGGAACTGTCCCTGCTGGTACACCACCCCGCAGTGAAGCGGCGCGATACCCGGTCCCTTGAGCACGATCTCGAGCAATGGGTCGCATCCTATCCGCAGCGACCGGTTGCGGTTCAGCGCGATCCGGTGTGCCTTTCCGCCGGGTTGTTCGATTCGCAATTGCATGTCGGCACTTTCGGCCGCTTATTCGCGCCGTTGTTGAGCAGACTAATGTCTGCGTGTGTCTGCTCGGCCGTCTTCGACTGCTGCCTGGCAGCCTGCCGCGTGTCACCTCGCCGTGGTCGATGCTGAGTCTACGGCCCAACCGGAACGAGGTGCACCCCCTCGGCGCCGGCGCTTCGCAATAGCACAACCAGGCCGACGACGGTTTCCATCAACGCGTCGGGCTCGACTTCAACGCGCACGTGTTCGAACGAGCGCTTACCTTCGCCGAGCTGCGCGATCAGCTCGGATTTGTCGACCGCCCGGCCATCGATATGGACGCGATTGGCGCCGTCGACGCGCATCGCGACGGCTTCCGATAAGGGCTGAGGGCTGTCCAAGGCGATTGGATCGAGTGGAGTGGCATGTCCCGCCGTACTGCGAAAGGCCATCACGGCCAGCAACAGCGCAGCGACTGCCAACGCAATGTCGAGGGCCGACATCAAGCCGGCGAAGGAGGAGGACTTTTTTCCCGTGGCCTTGGTCATCCGCGTGTCCAATCGTTGCGGTCGCCATTCGCCCTCTTCTGCGCTTCCCATCGCGCCCGGCTATTCGCGCGTGAGTAGGGCCAGACTCATCGCGACTTGATTTCCATCGGGCGCCGCCTCGCTCACCAGTCGACGAACGCGTTCGACTTCGCGCTGGCTTACTCCGCCGGATGCGCGAATTAGCACTTCGTGCGAGTTGCCGCGCCCAAGGGCCGCCGAAACGGCCTCGCGAATCGCGTCATCGCCAGTCAGCTCGGCTCCCTGCTGTTGCGGGCCGACGTATGCAACCGCCTCGCCATACGTATTCGCTTCGATCAGCGTGACGACGGTCACATTGCCCTCGCCGCCGGACGAATCGCCGCCGGGCGCAAAAGGCGCACCCATAACCATCACGAGCACGCTCGCCAGACACGAAGCAGCCAGGACGGCCCGAACGAGCCACCGCACGGGCCCCGCCAGACCGCGACCGCCGCGAGCCCGGTCAGGCGGAGCCGCGTGCTGTGCCGACGTCGCCGCGTCGACGGAGTCGCCCGGCGCCGCAGCCGATATTTCCTCGGTCGCTCCGGCAGCAGCTCTCGGCTCGTCGGAGGACTTTTCCGCTTCGGAAGGAGTGTCTGACGAAGTCATGGTTTCCGCCTGCTTCGGCACTGTTGATCGCGACTTCGCGACCGCCCGAGCGCATCATGCGCAGCGCCCGTGATGCACCACTTACTCGTGCAGCGCCTGATCGAGCACGACAAACCGGTAACCGCCCAGCCAGGGCTTGATGACAAATCGAGTCTGCACGATCTGGTTCGGCTGTTTGTCGGCGAACGATTGCTCGCTTTCGGCGAGCTGCTTTTCGGATTCGGCGCTGCAAAAGTGCAGCACGACGCGGTCTCCGACGTCGATGCCCGCCTTGGCCATCAGGCTTCGGTCGGTTTCGATCAGGTCGCCGCGGCTCCAGGTCAGGTAGAGTCGCGACTCCGCGGACGCCGGTCCCGTGCGGACGGTCGGCATCGAAAGCGTCAATTCCGATACGTACTGAATCTGTCCATCGGCGTTGAGGACTCCCAGCTCGATTCCCAGGGCATCGAGTTGCTGCGCGTACCGCAACTCAGTCAAGCCCTCAGAGAATAGAACCTGCCAACGATTCGCCCGGCCGACGTCACCGGTTGGCGAGCCGGCCGTGGCAGGCGGGCCCGACGCACTGCGTTGGTCGAGTGCGGGGTCGTCAAGGGCCGACCCGAATCCCGAGAGAGCAGTGGGGACCGATGCCAGCAACGAGTCGGCCTCGGCCGGCGCGATAATTTGGCCGCGAATGCGGGGCTCGCTCGCCGCGACGGGCGGCCTTCGCGCATTGCTCGCGGCGTGGGACGAAACAACCCAGTGCACGTCGACGTCGGCGCCACCCGATATCGCCAAGCGAACGACGGCCGCCAACAGCAACACAAAGCACGCCAGCGCACTCAGGGAGCAGGCAATCGCCGCCACCGTTTGAAGGGGACCGGCGGATTGCCTGCTTCCGCCGGCGCTCCCGGTAATCTGGCCAGAATCCGACGATGCTCCCGTTGCGCCTGCGTTCATAAACTTGCCATCAGGATGCCGTCACACTGGGTCGAACGCGTCGACGTCGACGTCCGGCCGAATCTCGCGGTACCACGCTTTCCACTGGTCGATGGCTCGCTGCCGTTGGTCGGGCGTTGGATCGGCCCCCAGCCCAAACGTCGTAAACTTGCGGCTGATGGATCCCAGGGCCACGCTGGCGGCATGCACGACCTGGCGGTCCGGATCGTTCAAGAGATAAATCAGCAAGGGGACGTGGTCGAGATTGCGGCTGCGCTGGATCGCCTCGACGGCCAGCACGCGCACCTCGCGCCCGCCCGACGTGGCCAGGTGCGCCAGTTCGGCAGCGTGCTCGGCCAGCGACTCGCGCGGCCCATTGCGTGCCAGATCGGCCAGGGTTTCGCGGGCTGCATCGTAGCTTTCGTCGTCGCGAACTTCCAGCACTTCGAGTGCCTGGCCTACCGATCCATCGCCGGTGAGCGGTTGCGAAACCAGTCGGCCGTCGCGCAGTCGCACGTCGGAGTGCTCGGGAAATCCGCGTCCGGCCACCATCAAGCTCGCTTCGTGCCGGCGAGCGCTCGATTTCTCCAGGCTCTTGCGCATTGAGCGGAGAAGGAACAACGTGGCGAAGCAGGTATCGGGAACGACGCCGCCGCTGCCCTCCCAGCTTCCGTCTGCCTTCTGGTCGCGGAATAACGCCCTCGCGCCCTGTTGATACCACTCGGGCGACTCGTCCGGCTTGGCCTGCCCCCCCTCGCTGGCCGCCTTGAGCGATTCGTACCGCTCCAGAGCATAAAGCGAGTAGTACATCCAGTCTTCTTTGGTCAGCTTGTTAATCGAGTAGTTGGCCTCCATCCATCGGTTGCCGGCGGCGGTTGCGCGGCTGAAGTACTTGAGGGGTATGCGGGTCTTGAGTCGGGCTCGCCGTTCCTCGGGGGTCTCGAACGGCGCCAGCGCCGCCGGTGTATCGTCGCCTTGCCGCTTCTTGAGGTCGTAAACGCCGAGACGGTCTTTGACAATGAACAGCGATCCCATGGCCGCCGCCGACATGCTGTGCTTGACGGTCGCCTGCGCGACCAGATCGTCGTAGTCCGAAGACGGCTTCCCCTGGTAGCCGAAGCCGCCGTTGGGCGCCTGCGTGAGCAGAAACCAGCGGGCCGCGCGGTCCCAGACGATCGGGGGCGTCTCCACTCCCGCCTGATCCTCCGCTTCCCACATGCCGAGAACGGCGTACTGCGTCATCGACGTGTCGCACGACTGGCCGTTCGTCTCGTGTTCCAGCGGATAGCCCCACGCGCCGGCCGGCTTTTGACGGTAGTGCAGCGACTGCACCAGAATGTCGATCTCGGGCCGGTACTTCGACGGATCGACCGCTACCAGGAACAGAATCGCAATGCCGGTGGAGTAGATGTCCTCGGCAAAGCCCTTGGGCCCCGCCTTAACCGCTCCCTGAATCGTGGTGATGGCGTCCTTAACCTTTGCGTGGTCCTTGGGCTTGCCATACTTCACCAACGTCAGCCCGACCAACGCCTTGGCTCCCAGGCGGCCGTCGTTTGACGATTCCAGATAGGCCACGGCGCGATCGACGCGGGTCCGTACTCCGGGGCTTTCGGGAGTGATCTCCTGCGACCGCGCTGGGAGGGAAGTCAAACAGCATCCAACCGCGGCCACCAAGGCAAGCATGCGCCACAGCCAACGCGCCACGCCGCCGTATCGCTCTTGCATCGTCATGCGATATCCCTTGCAGTGGGGTGCGCCGCCGCACCGGTCCGCATCGCGGAATTCCACCGCGCAGCGTGCCCCAGGGTCTGACCAAAAACCGAGCGAAAAGAAGGTGATATGACGGCAAAAAACCCGGCTGCAATGTAGTACCCCAGCCTAGCAGTGTCAAGCATTTGCGCCGGTTGGCGACGATCGCCGAATCGGGCCGCAGAGACCAACGGGCGCGAAACGGCAGTCCATTTCCCCTGGATCGAATGGCTCGCGCGTAGAGTCCACAAGAGCTTCGGCAATTCCAAACGGATGGCAAACTCGACCGGGGATCAATGGCGGGTGAGTCGCCGGCGCGACGGGCACAGGTTACGATGAGAGCGTATCCAATTCACAAAGGGAGCGCCATGAGAGCTCGCGCCATCTTCCTGCTCGGCTGTTGTTTGTTTGCTTTGGCCACATGTGCCCATGCCGCGGAGAAACCCAACATCGTGATCATCCTGGCGGATGACATGGGGTATTCGGACCTGGGTTGCTATGGCGGCGAGATTGCCACGCCCAACCTCGACAAGTTGGCGGCCGGCGGGCTGAAGTTCACCCAGTTCTACAACACGGCTCGCTGCTGGCCGACCCGGGCGGCGCTCATGACAGGCTACTATGCCCAGCAGGTGCACCGGGACGCGCTGCCGGGTCTGGGTGGCGGCGGCGGTGGCCGGCGGCAGAATTGGGCACGGCTGCTGCCCGATTTTCTCGAGCCGTACGGCTATCGCAGTTACCACAGCGGCAAGTGGCATATCGACGGCAAGGTGCTCGACGGCGGCTTTGATCGTTCGCTGGATTTGCGGAATCAGGGCAACTATTTCACGGCGAAGGGCAATTATCTGGACGACGTTCCGGTCCAACCGGCTGCCGACGAATCGGGCTACTACGCCACCACCGCCGTTATCGATCACGCCATCAGTTGTTTGCAGCAGCACGCCGAAAAGTATGCCGATCGCCCGTTCTTTCATTATGTGGCGTTCATCGCTCCGCATTTTCCGCTGCACGCGCCGCCCGAAGACATCGCACGCTATCGGGACCGGTACGTCGACGGTTGGGACAAGATGCGCGAGCAACGATACGCCCGACAGCGAGAGACGGGGCTGGTCAACACGACGCTGTCGGATCTGGAACGCGACGTCGGTCCGCCCTACCATTTCCCGGAAGCACTCAAAAAGCTCGGGCCGGGCGAAGTCAATCGCCCGTTGCCCTGGCAGGAGTTGACCGAGGAACAGCGCCGTTTTCAAGCCACAAAAATGGCCATTCATGCCGCCATGGTCGACCGCATGGACCGGGAGATTGGGCGGCTGATCGAGCAGCTCAAGGCCTTGGGTGCATTCGAAAACACGCTGATCTTCTTCTCATCGGACAACTGCGCCAGTGCCGAAATCATGGTTCGCGATGGCGGCCACGATCCGCAAGCCGCTCCGGGCAGCGCGGCGACTTATCTGTGTTTGGGGCCCGGATTCTCTAGCGCGTCCAACACGCCGTTTCGCCGGCATAAGACCTGGGTTCATGAAGGCGGCATCAGTACGCCGCTGGTGGTTCATTGGCCCGCAGGAATTCAGGCCCGCGGCGAACCGCGGCATACGCCGGCTCACGTAATCGACATCGTTCCCACGATTCTGGAGGTGGTCGGCATCGAGAAACCGACGACGTGGGACGGCGAGACGATCCCGCCGGCACCCGGCCGAAGCCTCGTCCCGGCGTTCGGGCAAGACACGGTCATCGATCGCGACTTTCTGTGGTGGCTCCATGAAGGGAATCGCGCCATTCGCGTCGGCGACTGGAAGCTGGTGGCGGCGAAGGGCGACCGGTGGGAACTGTACGACCTGAAGAGCGACCGCGCCGAATCCCATGACCTGGCTCAAGAACGACCAGAGAAAGCGAAGGAGCTCGCGGCGCTGTGGAACCGCCAGCTCGAGGAAACGAGTGTCTTGGCGGCTAAGACGGCGCCACGGAAATGACCGTGAGCCCGAGGGTCGAAAGCACGCCGTCCGACGTGGCGGAACGTGTGGCGCCACGCCGTGCCACGCCGAGCATTTGCATGCACCCGGACGCACCCGGCGTGTAATCGTCGAGTTGGAGGTCAGCGCATGAAGGAGGCCGGGAAAACCCGGCCCAATGCGGCGATTCTCGCCTTCTGAAGGAAGTGGTCAGGGGCGGGGTCGAACCGCCGACACACGGATTTTCAGTCCGTTGCTCTACCAACTGAGCTACCTGACCCTGGCGGTCAAGCGACCTCCCTCGTCGCCGACCGAGAGAGCGCGATCGCGTGGACGAAGGCAAACCCGGCAAGGAAGGGCAAGCATAACGCGGCTCCATCAGCGAGGCGCTGTACTGCCGCCTGCCTGGCAAGGACGCGCAATCCTAGGGGCTTGCCGCGCGCCTGTCAATTCAGCCGTCGTGCACTGCGACAACCGCACAAGGACCATGCGACGCGCAGCGCGTTTAGCCGCCAGCGGAGGCGAGCGCCGGCCTCGATGCCTCGTGACAACTCCGCATAGTGCAACGACTTCGGTTCGACCGTTGCTTGACAACCTTCGGGCATACCATTAGGCTCGACCATATCGAGCACGGGTTCCTGTTCTGCGGTTTCACCGCGCTTCGCCACAACGGCGTGCACCGGCTCTAGCGAAACATCGGGGCGCGGTGGGACTTACCGGACCAGAATGCCCGGCCAGGGACGCCCAAGGGTAACGGGAGGCATTGCGTGAGCACCTCGGGTTCACGGATCAGGCGGTCATGCCAAACGCGCCGTCGCCCCCATGTGTCGGGTGCTGATCGGTCACGGCGATGGAGGCACCGCGTGTTGCCGTGGGTCGGCGCCGTCTTGTTCTGCGTCGGATATCTTCCCGCGGGCATCGCCACGGCGTATACGCCCGACAGTCCTGAAGTCGTGGAAATGGTGCAGAAGGCGCTGGCGTATTTGGAGAAACAGGATCACGACCAACTTGGAGGGGCGTGCCTGATCGGGCTGGCGGAATATAAGGGGGGCAAGGGAAAGGGTGATCCCCAAGTGCAAGAGGCGTTGGCGCGATGCGCCAAAGCGGCGCAGGCCTCATCTGGCGACCACATTTACAACGAAGCGATCGCGATCATTTTCCTATGCGAAGTCGACCCCGATGGTCACCGGGCCGAGATCAACTCGTTTCTGGCGGAAATGATGCGCCACCAAAAACCGCAGGGCGGCTTCGGTTATCTGTCGGGAAAACCTGGCGACACGTCGCAGTCGCAGTACGCGGTGCTGGCGATGTGGAGCGCCCAACGTAACGGCTTCACCGTGCCCGTCGATTCGATCGAAAGAGTATGCAACTGGCTGCTACAGACACAAGATCGAAGCGGCACCTTCACCTACCATCCGCCGGTATATACAACGCGGACGAATGCGCAAAGCGACCGGGGCCAAGGAAAATACTCGAAGACCGCGCCGCTCGCGAGCCATTCCTTGGCAGCCGCCGGACTCGGCAGTTTGTATATCTGTGCGGATATGCTGGGTCTGACGCCCCCTCCGGCCGACACGGTTCAGACCTCGGAACTTCCACCGGGCTTGCGGCGCGCGGGCGAGGAAGAGGAGAAGAAGAAACCCGAGCGCCCCCGCGGACCCATCTCCAATAACGTGCCACGGGACATTCTGCGGGCGGCCATGTTCGACGGTAACAAGTGGTTGGAGGACAACTTTACCGTCGAGCCTTCCAACTGGGAGCATTATTACCTGTATGCCCTCGAGCGATATCAGGCATTTCGCGAAGTGGCCGAGCGTGACACGAATGAAGAGCCCGATTGGTACAACGAAGGCGTCGACCATTTGCGAAAGACGCAGAACCTCGACGGGAGTTGGGACTCGAAAGGACAGGGCGGACCCGTTTGCGACACCGCGTTCGCCGTATTGTTCCTGTTGCGCAGCACGCGGATGTCGATTCACAAGAAGACGATCAGCGAGGCAGCGCTGCGGGGTGGCCGCGGGTTGCCGGAGGACACCAGCGATGTGCGACTGCGGGGAGGCCAAGTGGTTGGCGTTCCCGTCGCACGTACCGTAAACGATTTGATCGGCCTGTTGGAGGACGTCGACGGTACCGATCTCGATCGGGCCATTGAGTTTCCCGAATCGTTGCTCATCAGCGGCGACGACCGCACGAGAGCGCAAAACGCCGCGCGACTGCGGGCCTGGGTCTCACACCCGTCGTACAAGGTGCGGCTGGCCGCCATGCAGGCGCTGGGACGCATACGGGACATGGATAACGTGCCGGTGCTCATCTACGGCCTGAGCGACCCCGATCGCCGCGTCGTGCAAGTGGCACGGGTTGGCCTGCGGTTCGTCAGCCGCAAGATCAGCGGATTCGAGTTGTCCGACGACCCGACGCCCGAACAGCTCGAGGCCGAACGGTCCCAGTGGAAGGGCTGGTATTTGTCGATACGCCCCGACGCCGAGTTCCTCGACTGACGCAGGCCGACGTGACCACGATCAGCCCCGAACATCCCGACGCGGCCGCTGGCCATAGTCTGCAACCGCCGACCAAGGTGTCGGCGTACGACCGCGTTTCGGGCATGGTGGTCGCGCTGTTACTTCTCATCGGGTTCATGGTGGCCGTGCTGTTTGTGGTTTGGCTGACCCAGGTCTGGACGCCCCGTCAGCGCGTGGTGCCGGTGCAGATCATCGACGAACCGATGGGACGCGGCGAGCACGCCGAGGGTCTGGAACGCGACCTGGAAGAGCCCGGCGTGGAAGAGCTGGCGGACGTGATGGAACCGCAATTGAGCGACACGCTGCAGGCCGTGACGGACGTCGTGTTGTCGCAATTGGCCACGCTCGACGCGCTCGAAGGGAACGCACCCCAGATGGGCACCGGTGCGGGCCGCGGCGACAGCCGCGTGGCGGGGCCTGGCGGCGAGGGAAACGCCGACATCATCCCCCGCTGGGAACGCTGGGAGATTCGTTTCACCGCCACCAGCCCCCAGGAGTACGCCCGGCAGCTCGACTATTTCGGAATCGAGCTTGCGGCCGTGGGCGGGGGCCGGGCAACGCGCGACTACGTGAGCGATCTTTCCCGACCCACGCCGCAGCATCGCGCCGTGACCGGTGGGGAAGAAAAGCGACTCTACTTCACCTTTCTGGGAAAAAACAACAACCTGATAAGCTGGGAGCGGCAGTTCTTTAGCCGGGCCAACGTGATTACGACGGGGCGGCAACTGCTTCAGTTGTACCCCCCACAGGCCGAACAACAGCTTGCCCAACTGGAGCTGGAGCAAGCGGGAGAACGAACCATCAAGGAAATCCGCAAGACGATTTTCGGCGTACGCCAGACCGGCGGCGGATACGAATTCATCCTCCTCGAACAACACTACCGCACCGCGCCGTAAGCGCACGCGGCGACTCTTCTGGAACGGGCTGCCTTGCATGTCATTCAGCAACTTGAGCATCTTTGGAATTGCCGGCGTTATCTGTTACATCCTGCTGGCGGCGGTGGCGCTATGGGGCGCCTTTTGCGTGGTCCTCGTGTGGCGGCGGATTGCACAGAAACGATTCCGTAGCGAGGGGCAGCAGAATCAGTTCCTCGAGGAGCTGGAGTCCCGATTGGTGCGCGGCGACTTCGACGGCGCCATGCACATGTGCGACGGCGACGAACGTGCCATGAGCCAACTGGCACAATTGGCGCTGGCTAACCGCAAGATCGGCTTCGCCAAAGTGCAGCAGTTGCTGCTCGATCGTTTCCAGCGAGACGTGCTGGCCGACCTGGAGTACCGACTCGCCTGGGTCAACACCGTCATCAAGAGCGCGCCGATGCTCGGGCTGTTTGGAACGGTCGTCGGCATGATCGGGGCTTTCGCCACGTTGGCCACGGCCGAAACCGTCGAAGCGACGGCTCTGGCGGGCGACATCAACACCGCGCTCTACACCACGGCCATCGGGCTGGCGATCGCCATCCCGCTGGTGTTGTGCACGGCGAGCATTCACGTACGCATGCGAAAAATGGAAGACCTGGTCGCCTCGGGTTTGTCTCGGTTTCTGGAAGTATTGCGCGCAGCCCTGGATCGCACGTAGGCGAGGCACGCGCGATAGCGACGATCGCCGACGGCAAGGAAAACGACGGCGCGCAGCCAACGACATGCGCGTCCCCAACTGGAAAGGGAGATGCATCACGTGGCAGAAGGTCCACCGACGATCGGCGTGGAAGCTGCCTCGCCGCTGATGGCGACTTTGTTCTCTCGTCGCCGGAGGCTGGACGAGGTCGAAATGGACATCACGCCCATGATCGACATGACGTTCCTGCTGTTGATTTTCTTTCTGGTGGCTTCTCGCATCAGCAGTGAAACGCCGGTGAAGCTTCCCGTTGCCAAGCACGGGGTGCCGGTGGTCAGCTCCGATGCGGTCATCGTGCTGTTGCGCGAACACGAAGGAGGGCGAGCGTCGGTACACAAGGCGGACGGCGAGGCGTTTCCCGATGGCGACCTGGCCGAACAGGAGGAACAAATCAGCGAGTACGTGAAGCAGCGGCTTGAGGGTCCACCCACCAGGCACCAGTTGATCGTCAAAGCCGAGGGCAAGGTCCCCTACAGCGACGTTGCCCGTGTACTGACCGCCGCCTCGGCATCGGTGGATTTGGATACCCTGCACGTTGCCGTGCTCCAGGAGAAGTGATCAGCGTGGCCATCCTGTTTGCCTGCCCTTCTTGCGATCTGCGGCGCGAGTTGCCCGACCATCTGGCGGGTCGGCGCGTGCGCTGCTCCCGGTGTCGAGCGGTGGTGCGGGTCGCCACCGCGCCGGGCGTAGCGCCCGAGGCGATCTTCGCGCCGCCCCCCACGGCGCCGCCGCGGCAGCGTTCGGCCGATGAGGCGGTGTCGGAGGCCTCCCCGATTAGCCAGGCTCTGGGCCGCCGTCGTGAGATGAGTGAGGCGGATATGGACATGACGCCCATGGTCGACGTCACGTTTCAGCTTCTCATCTTCTTCATGGTGACGGCTGCTTTCAGCCTGCAATCGTCCATTCCGCTGCCGGTGCCGAAAGACGAGCAGGCCAGCACGCAGGTCGCCACGCTCGAAGACATTGAGGACAATCCCGAATACGTCACCGTGCGAGTCGACGCGAACAATACGTACATCGTGGAGACGTTGGACTGGGAGGTAGAAGCGCCCAGCAAGCACGAATTGATCCGCAAGCTGCGCGAAGCCCGCTTGGGCAACTCGGCGAAGCAGGTTCCCAATAAGCTGCTGGTTCGGGCCAGTGGCGATGCGCACCATGAGGCGGTCGTCGGCGCCCTCGATGCTGGCACGGAGGTGGGCATGGAGGAGATACAACTCGCCACTTCCTCCGACGACTCGCTCGACTGAAAACGATGCAGCAAGCGTAGCTAAGGTCTCCCAAATGACGGCCGACGAATTCATTAACCGGCTCGAACAGCAAAGGCTGTTGGACGAAGGGGTGCTGGCCAGCCTGCGCCGCCGCGTGGCCAAGAAAGGGGGCAGCGTCACGCCGGAATCCGTCGCCAAGCTGCTGGTGGAAAAGGGGCATCTAACCTCGTTCCAAGCTCGCATGCTGCTGGGCGAAAAGGCGGCCGGCAAGTCGCAACAGCGGCCAGCTACCGCACCAGCTCCAAGGGGGACCGGTGGCGGGAAGCCAACCACACCGCCGGCCGACGACGAGCTTGGGCTTGCCCCCGACGACGAACTCACACCCGTTGCCGACGATGAGCTTACGGCCGTGCGCGACGATGAGTTGACGCTGATGCCCGGCGACGATCTTCGAGTTGACGACGAACTGGGCTTGGCCGACGACGAGCTGGCCGTGACCCGCGAGCTGGACGCGGCGCCCGCCGGCGACGACGACGGCGAATCCGACGCGCCAGCGCATGCCCGCGACGCCGACCCGAATCGTTTGTCGCGGCGCCGACGCAAGCGACCTGCCTTTCGCGGCGATCCGGGCCCGCCGCCGTCGGCCGCGCAGCAAGGCCCGGCAGCGGGCGACGACGTTGTCGATCTGGATTACGTCGCGGAAGGGGCAGCGCCGCCGCCGCCGGTCGGCTCACCGGGCTACCATTCCGCGGCGATGTACGGCGGGCTCCAGCACGGCGATCCACTGGCCGATCCATCGACGGGAGCTCCGGGACTTGCGTCGCTATCGTCAGGTATGGGTCAGCCCATGCCGGGCTCGGTTGCACGGCCGCCCAAGAAACATCGGACGAGCAAATGGGAATCGCCGCTGATGCTGATCGGCGGCGGGGCCCTATTGCTCTTGGCGATGCTGATGGCGTTTCTGATCTTCGTGCTGACGCGCGGCGATGCCACGGAAATGTTCCAGTTGGCCGAGGACGATTACAACGCCGGCTCGTATTCGCAGGCGATCGAGCGATATGACCGGTTTCTGGCGAAGTTCCCCCGCGACGAGAAAGCCGGCCTGGCACGGGTCCGCTCGGTCGTCGCAACGCTGCATTTGAAGGTCGACGGCAAGAATTGGGTCGAGGCACTGGAAGTCGCGCACCAGCGTCTTCCCGAAGTAGAAGAGGAAGAGAGCTTCAGCGAAGCGCGGCCCGAGCTGGCTACACTGCTTCCCGACATCGCGGAAGGTTTTGCCCACGCCGCTCGATCGGCCAGCAATACGGCAGTCGCCGAAGAGAACGCCGCACTGACGGACGAGGCGCTCGAGCTGGTCAACAACAGCGTGTACTTGCCCACTTCGCTCCGCCAGACGCAACTGTCACGCATTGAGCGGATTGGGGAGACGCTGGCGCTGGCCCGACGCAACATCGAGCGCGATAACGCGCTCGCGGCCGGCTTGGAGAAGATCGAGGCTGCCGCGGCCGACCACCGGACGGCCCAGGCGTACGCAATCTACAAGGACCTGATTCGCGACTTCCCCGCTCTCGAAGCCAGCGACGCTCTCAGCGACGCGGTGCGCTCGGTTACCGAGCAGGAGCGATTGCTTGTCACGGTCGGGAACGAGAATCTCGCTCCGCTCGTTGATCAGGAGCCGCCTCGCACGCGCTGGCAAGTGCTCACGGCCACCCGCTCGGGAACGGGCCTCTCCGGCAGCGAAGACCGCATGACGCTGGTGTTGGCCCGCGGCGCCGTGTACGGAATCGAGGCCAAGTCGGGTCGCGTGCGTTGGCGTCGCTTCGTGGGGCACGAGACGACGATCTGGCCGATGCTGATGTCACGGCAGGCGGGCGGCGACGCCCTTTTGGTCGACTCCAGGCGACATGAGCTCGTGCGTGTGCGGGCCGACGACGGGCAGCTTGTATGGCGGCTCCCCATCGGCCGTCCCTTCTTCGAACCTGTGACCGTCGATTCGTCGATCTACGTCGCTACCGAGGACGGCCGTGTGCTGGAAATCGACGCCGCATCGGGCAACTGCTCGCGATATGCCCAATTCCCTCAACCGCTCGCGGCGGCGCCGGGGTACGACGCAAAGCGGTCCGCGCTCTATCTCGTGGGGTCCCATTCGACCTTGTACATGCTGTCGCTTGAGAACCTCCGGTGCCAGCAAGCGTACTATCTGGGCCACAAAGAGGGCACCGTTGCCGTCCCGGCCACGGTCGTGCAGGGATTCGCCTTCATTGCGGAAAACGCCGGGGTCGGCTACTCGTTTCTGCACGCCGTGGCGCCCAGCGGAGAAGATGGGTCGCTCGAAAGTCGCGGGGTCGAAAATGGGCGGCTCAAGGGCCGCGTCGTCGTGCCGCTCGTCCCGTACAAAGGGCAGACGATCGCCGTAACCGACGTCGGCGAGATTCGAGTTTTTCGCGTCGATGCGGCACAAGAAGACCAACCAGTCCGCTCCGCTGGGCGATTCGTCGGCGCCTGGTCGCAGCCAGTCGTCGGATATCCGCTGGCCGATGAGGGGCGGCTATGGGTTGCCGACCGGCGGTTTACTTTGTTGAAAATCCAATCGACGCTTGGCGAGCTGAGCCGCGTGTGGGTCAAGGATGACGGTCCGGCCTTTGTCGGTCCGCTGCAGTTATTCGGCGAATCAGTAATCGCGGCACGACGTCGACGCGATTCCCCGGGTGTCACCGTGTCGGCGGTGCGCGGCGACGACTATTCGCCCCAGTGGCAGCTTGACCTGGGCGAGGCGGTTGCCGGCCTGCTGAACGACAACGCGTCGCCCGCTGCGCTGCAGGTGGTGACAGCGCGCGGCGAGTTGATCACCCTCGACGCGTCGACGCGGGCCGCTGGCTACGTCGACGACCCCGGTGCCGCGGCCGGTTTGATTAAGCCCGGCGTGGTCTTCAGCGACGGCGTGGAGCTCGCGCCGGGGAAACGGGTGTACTTCGACCCGCGGCGAGTCGAGCAGCTCCTCCTGTACGACGCTTCCAATTCCGCGCGTCCACTGAGCACGGTGAATCTCGAAATCGAAGCGGGCGCGGCGAGCGTGTCCCCCGTCGCGTTTCACGGCGGCTTGCTCGTTCCCACCTCTACCGGACAGGTGCAGTGGGTCGACCCGCTCGGTGCCCAGCCCAGGCTGCTCCCCTTTCAACCGCCGCTCGAAGCTGGCGCGCGCGTCGCATGGCGGCGGCCCGCCGTGATTCCGGGCGCTCTCGATGAATTCGTCATCGCCGATAGTCGCCGCAAGGTGTACCGCGTGGGAGTGCGAAACGAGCCTCAGCCTCACCTGGCGTCGATGGCGGAGTTGGAGCTCGATGCATCGATCGATTCGCCGCTGGCCGCGTGCGGCGGCGTGGTGTACGGCGTCGTGCGACGCGACTCGCGCGACGTGGTCGTGTCGCTGGCGCTTCCCGCGCTCAAGCCGGGTCAGGAATTCGAGTTGCAAGGTCGCGTTGTCTGGGGACCCGAATCGGTGGGCGGCACGGTATTGCTGTCGACCGACGTCGAAGGGCTGATCTGCTTCGAGGACGGCGGGAAGCGCCGCTGGGCCCAGACCTACGGCCACGGACCGATCGTCGGTCGCCCGCTTCCGGTGGGCGGCGATTTTATCCTTGCGTCCCAACAGGGCATTGTGTGGCGCGTCGATGGGTTAAGCGGCGAAGAGCTGGCGCGATGGGAAGTCGGCGAGCCGCTGGCGACCGGGCCGATCGTGCTGGGCGACGACCTTGTGGTGGGCGGAGCGGATGGCATGGTCTTCGCCGTTGCCTCGACGAAAGCAGATTCCGCCGCCGCGAGCCCGGCCCCATGAACGGCGATGAATTGTTCGCCGAGTCTTTGATACCACTACTATTGCCGCGCTAAGCCGAGCGCGGACCGTTGAAACGTGTTCCTCCTTCTCTCAACTTCCCGCCAACAAAGTGACCCTCGCGCGGCCCATCGATCGCGAGGGCGCCTCGCGTGGCTTACGACTTTTGTAGCCACCTGCCTCGCCAGCTTGTTCGCGTTGTGCGAGCCCGCGCGCGCCCAGCCGGCACCGGAAGGGGGCGAAAAGCCTCCGCTCATCACGCAAGATCCCTTCGATCAGATCACGCTGAACGACGCCGATGGCAGACCGGTGGTCATGAAGATCCAACCGCTGAACCTGCCGAACGGTACGCTGCCGGCCAACCCCAATGAGGTCGTCCCTGTGCGCCTCGTCGATCGCCCCGACGAGCAATTCGAAGTCACTCGCGGGGCCATTCGCAAGTACGAGCGATGGGAGCAGATCGTGCTGGCCGAGGTCGAACGCTTCATTTCCCAGGGCAAGCTCGACATCGCGTTCCGCAGCCTCGAATACTTGTGGGACAAGTACCCGGGCACCCCGAACCTGGAGGCGGTTACCAGCGCGTATCTCTACCTCGACGCCGGTCGCCTGTTTCAAGCGAAGCGCTACGATGAAGCGCTGGCCATCCTCGACGAGCTGTATCGCAGAGATCCCGACTATCGCTACCCCGGCGATCTGCGCAGCGTGCTCACCGTCCTGGAGCCGACGATCGACCGCCTGCTCGAATCGTACATGAGCGACCAGAAGTACGTCGCCGCGCGGCGGATTCTCAACCGCGTCAAAGAAACGTACGGCGAGAAGCTGCCGCAGTTGGTCGAGCGTTGGGAGGCGCGACTGGTCGAAGTGGCCGATTCGCAGCGGGTCGAAATCGAGCGCCTGCTGAATGGCGGCAAGTTTCGCGAGGCCCGCGCCGCCGCGCGCCGCATGCTCGAAACCTGGCCCAGCGATTCGGCCCGCGCCTTGGTCGCCGACCTCGAGCGCCGCTACCCGCTCGTCGTGGTCGGCGTATCGCAGCCGGCCAGGTCCAGCGATCCCCGCAGCATCGACGATTGGGCCGCCCGACGCGTCGGCCGACTGACTCACCGGACGCTGTTCGAGTTCTCGGGCCACGGCCCCGAAGGAGGTAAGTACGAATCCCCTTTGGGCAGCGTCACGCGCAGCGACGACGGCCTGCAGCTCACGTTCCAGCTTCGCGAGTCCACAACCGACGGAATCGCCCCGAACGTCAATGGATACGACCTGGCACAGTTCCTCATGTCGCTGGCGGACCCCGACAACCCGAATTACTTGCCCGCATTCGCCGCCCTCGAACCCGCGGTGCGCGTGAATCGCGTGGTTCGCGTCGAGTTGGCGCTTCAGCGGAGCCACGTTCTGCCCCAGGCGCTGCTCCAGGTTCCGCTGCGCCCGGCATATCCGTTGCTCGAACCGACGACCGAAGGATTGGGGCCGTACGTGGTGGCCGGCGTGGACAGCGACGAAGTCAGCTTCGCGCCTAATCCTCGGTATCAGTCGGAGGGCTCGAACGCGCCACCCAGCATCGTCGAGACGCACATCGACGATGCGCAGGCGGCCGTGTCCGCGCTCTTAAACGGCGAGATCGACATGATCGACCGCATTTCGCCGTGGTCGGCCCAGCGCCTTCAGCGCGAACCGCAAATCACCGTGGCTCGCTACGATCTGCCGCTGGTCCACGTGCTGGTGCCGAATCTTGAGCGTCCCTACATGGCCAGTCGCACTTTTCGCCGTGCGCTGGTGTACGCGATCGATCGCGAGGTCATCCTCAACACGCAGGTTCTGCGGGGCGCCGCCGTGCCCGACTGCAGCGTGGTGAGCGGTCCGTTTCTGTCGGGCATCGAGGGGAACGCGGCCATCGGCTATGCCTATGACGAGAGCCTTCCACCTTTGCCTTACGAACCCGCGCTGGCCGCCACGCTGGTGCAGTTGGCCGAGCGCGAGTTGGAAGAGAAGGCGCGGCTGCGCGAAGAACCTGCCCCCAAGCGCGAGCCCTTGGTGCTGGCCCACCCCGGGACCGAAGTCGCCCGCATCGCGGCCCAATCGATCGCCTTGCAATGGCAGGCGATCGGCATCGAGTGCCAGACCAAGGAGCTACCCCCCGGCGCGACGACTGATCCCAAGGGGGAAGCCGACCTGCTCTACGTCGAAGTTCCTATGTGGGAGCCGGTGGTCGACGCCCGGCGTCTGCTGGAGCCAGCCGACTCGGCCTATGCCGCCGAGAGTCCCTTCGTCCGGCTTGCACTGCGACAACTCGACGGGGCTCGCGACTGGCAACAGGCCAGCCTGCGGCTGCACGAGCTGCACCGGGTGACGTATGCCGAGATGACCGTGCTGCCGCTGTGGCAAATGGTCGATTACTTCGCCTATCGCAAGAGCCTGCAAGGCGTCTCCTCCAGGCCACTGACCCTGTATGAAACCGCAGCCGACTGGCGCTTGGCAGCCCCGCCGGCCGGCCCCTGACCGATGCACGCGAACTCCAATATCCGACGGTTCTTGCCCCCGGCAATCGCACGCACAGCCGTGTGCGCCGCCGTACGGCGTGCCACATGTGCCATGGCGCTCATTGCCGCGACATTCTGGCCACCGTTCGCGTCTGCACAGGACGGCCCGCCAATTCTGCCGTGGGAGTACTCCCCCTACCGGATCACCGTGTGGATGGTGTGGTCCGACGCGCCGGAGATGACACCGCGGCTACGGCAAGAAGTGACCCAGTGCATCGTGCGGCAGTGCGAAGCCCACGCGCTCTCCGAGTGGAACGTCTCCGTCGATCCGGTCCCCGCCGTGCTCCGGGTCGACGTGCTGCGGGCGATGGGCGACGTGACCGCCGAGCACGTCGTGGCCGCGGAGTCCGAGGCCCTGGCAAGCGACAAGCTGATGCTCGTGACGGTCGTCGCGGAGGGCGGCGGCTGGCGCGTCACGGCACGCGAGCTCGACTGCCGCACACGATTCTTCGGCGCGATCGTCGAGCGCCGCGCCGAGCAGCGCGAGCTGTTGGGCCTCACCGTGTTTGGCGCGGTTCTCGAGGCGTTCCGCCCGATGGGGCGCATCGAACGCACGGAAGAAATGCGCCCCGATGGCGCGCGGATGCGAGTGGCCCGCGTGCGGATTCGCGCCGGCGGCCTGGCCCTCGATGAGCGGTCGCCCGCGTTCATTCCCGATGGAGCGGTGCTGCGGCCGATCATCCGCCGCAACGATCGGCAGGGCAAGCCACGCCCCGGCGGAATCTTGCCAATCCCTTTGACGTTGCTCGAGGTCAGGGAGGCGGCACGCTGGGACGATGACACGACGACGACCGTCGACTTCCCCTCCTCTGCGCCCACCGAGCCTGGCGCTTCCGAGAATGATAACGACTCGACAGGGGCCGGCGATACCGACGCGATCGCTTCCAATGACACGACACCCAATCGTGGCCGCGGTTTGTTGAACTGCGAGATTCACTCCGGTATTCGCGGTGCGCTCGGTTCGCGCAGCAGTCGACGCGTCGAGCAGTATGCTCTGCTGGCCAAACCGGCCCACTCATCGACGCAGTTGCGATTGCAAACGGCCGGTTCCGCTTCGCGCCCTCTCGGCGGGTACGACATCTACGCTCGTCCCGAAACGAACCAGGACAAGTCCGAGTTGGTCGGCCGCACCGATTGGCGCGGCACGCTCGACGTTCCACCCGGCGACAAGCCGCTCCGCGTGCTGTACGTCAAAAGCGGCGGCCGGCTGCTGGCTCGCATCCCGATGGTGCCGGGCCTCGATCGGGAAGAGGTCGTCGACCTTCCCGACGACGACCTGCGACTGGAGGCGGAGAGCGTGCTGACCGGCCTCCAGGGGTACATCATGGATGCCGTCGTGCAGCGCGAGTTGGTCGTCGCGCGAATCCGCCGTGACATCGCCGAGAGCAAATTCGAATCCGCCGATCAACGACTTGCCAAGCTGCGATCCTTCGAGCGCCCCACCGACCTGGAACGGCTCCTCGTGCGGCAAGAGCGGCGCTTTTCCGGGGCTAGTGCCGACCCGAAAGGCCGCATCGCCCCCATGTTCGCCGACGCCCGCGGGCTGCTCTCCCAGTTCCTGAATCCCAACCTGCCGCAACAGCTTGCCCAGGAACTACAGGAAGCGCGGCGTGCCGCCGGCTCCACGGGTTCGACGGACGACGCGGATGATGCGCCCTGAGCAAATGGGCAATCCTGACGCGGAGACGCGGCGACACGGCGACGCGGAGATTCGTCCGCGATCCGTTCGCAGTTGGAGTTGCCTCTGCTACTGAAAACTGAACACCGATCCGCTTATGGCGGATTGAAAACTTGTCTCCCCTTACTCCGCCGACGTCTCGATGGCGACGGTTTCGATTTTCCCTTCCTTGTCGATGCGAAACAGCGCCTTGGCCCGCGGATCGATCACCAGCAGCGAATTCCCCTGCCACGCCATTCCCACGGGGTTCACCAGCGGCTCTCCCTCGACCCACTTTTCGATGGTCGGCTCGGCCGCGTCGGGCGAATTGCCGACCTTCACCTTGTAAATCGCCTTCGCGTAGCCGTCGGTCACGTACGCCGTGCCTTCCGCGTCGAGCGCGATCGCATTGGGGAACAAAAACTCTCGCCCGGCGACGATCGTTTCGACCTTGCCGTCGGGCGCTACCCGGTACATTGCGTTCTCGCCGCGCGACACGACCCACAAACGACCGTCGCCGTCGAGCGCCAGAGCCGTGGGAGCCGATACGTCGGCCAGCTTCACCGGCTCGCCCCCCATCGCCGGCACTTTCCAGATGCAGTGCCGTTCCAGGTCCGACACCAACAGGAATTCGCCCTTTGCGTCGGCGACTATGCCCATTGGCATGCCGACGCTTCCGCCGGCCAGCGGCACGGGTTTGCCCTCATCGTCGAATCGGTACACGTCGCGCGTGGCCGTATCGCCGGCCAGCAGTTTGCCGCTGGCGTCGATGGCCAGGCACCGCACGGCGTTAAGCGGCGTGCGAAATTTCTTGGAACCCTGGATGTAGACCGACAACTTTCCACCGGTCAGCTTCCACACCCCCGGCAGATTCCGGTCGGCCAGGTAAATGTCGCCCGAGGGCGCCACCGCCACGTCGATCGGGTATTGCAGCTCTTGCGCGTGCAGGTGCGCGGGCGCGGCCGCCAAGAGAATCAGGAGCGCCAACCCCATGCAATCGAATGTCCTTACCCCCACCTGGTCGCTCCCTTTTCAAGCGAATGAATCTGTTTGCGCCGAATAGCTCTATCGTAGCATCGCGCTTCAACGGCTGCGACTGTTTGGAGTTTTCCGACGATTGACTCCGCCGTCGCCGTTGGCTCCAGGCTAAACGACGGAAACTGGCATCACGCCTCATACCCCAAATTCGGCGCCAGCCACCGTTCGACCTCGGCTACGCTCATGCCCT
>CAYQAJ010000004.1:0-1233 GCA_964415245.1 uncultured Pirellulaceae bacterium
ATGTCGAGACCGGCGTTGCCCGACATCGGACGACGCACAAGTGTAGGGCAGGAAACCGGAACTGACCAGTGGTTTGGCGCTGTTTCCACGGCTGACAATCGGAATCGATTCTCGGGACTAAGAGCTTATCCAAAAACCGTCTCAGAGATGGGGACAGGCACCTTTTGCTCCGCGCAAGTGCGCAAAATGAGCCAGTCCCCGACGGTTTTTGGATACGCTCTAAGCCGGGAAGCCAACGGTAAGCGAAGACCACCCGCACAGTGTGCGTTTTTGCGCGCGAGAAGCGGTTCACGGAACGATCGTCGCCGGTTGAGGCGGTTGCGCGTCCGGCGGGAGGAATAACGGCGGCAGGTCGCCAGCCAACGAACAACGCCATGCGACGCCCGGTGATTCAATTACCGCTCTCGGCCAACGCCCGAATAATGTCCATCGTGGAAACAACGCCCAACAACTTCCCCTTGGCATTGGTCACGGCGAGTCGATGAACTTTGTGCTGAATCATGGCTGCAGCCGCAGCCACCAGAGTCGCGTCCGGTTCGACCGCGACAACCGAATGCGTCATGACCTCCTTCACGACCTGGTCGGAAAAGCCGGTCCGTTCCAATTGCTCCTCGAGCAGTACGCGCGACATGCCCTCGGCTTGATGCAGGGCTTCGAGTTCGCCACCCAGGTTCTGCGCAAGTTGCAGCAAATCCGTGGCGGAAATGACCCCCACGCAACAGTCGTGGGCATCGACCACCGGTAAGGCGGAAACCCGGTTTTCCAGCATCATCCTGAGTGCATCGCTGACCTGATCCTCCGGGTGGATCGCCACGACATGCTTCGCCATGACGTCCCGGACGCATCGCCCGTAGATATCGTTCTTCTTCATCGCAGTGTCCGCCAAGAGGTTGGGTGTCCCGGTAGCCGTCAATCGCGATGTATTGTGAGGCGCGGTACGCATCCGCTTCAAGGGGCCTGTGATAGTCGGAGACAATCGTTCGAAATGGCCCCTGCCGACCAGCCGATGATGGGCGCTGGCCTCTCGACCCAGCGGAACGGCGGGGCGCGCGGATTGCCACACTTCCAATTCCACTTGCATTGTACAGACACCCGTGATACCAACACGAAACAACAGCGGCAACCAGGCGGTCGTTGGGGTCCTGCCGCGGGTCCAACGATTCGCGAGCGTGCCGCTCCCGACCGCCGGTTCCGACCGCCGGTTCCGTGAACTATGTCGTGCCAACGGAAGGG
>CAYQAJ010000004.1:1333-55452 GCA_964415245.1 uncultured Pirellulaceae bacterium
CCGACCGCCGGTTCCGACCGCCGGTTCCGTGAACTATGTCGTGCCAACGGAAGGGTCAATCGACAGTGGAAACTAACCCCAATCCCACCCGCCGCAGTTGGCTGCTGCGTACGCTGCAGGGAGTGGTCGGCGCTTCGGCGGTCGCCATCTTGTACCCCGTGGCGCGGTTTCTCCGGCCTCGGCGGGCGACGGTCACCGGAGCCATGGAGATCGTGGCCCCCTACAAGCCGAAAGACCTGCTCGACGCCGCCACGAAGCCCTTCGAATTCGCCGGCAAACCGTGTCTCTTGGTGTTGCTGCCCGAAGGGGCAAAACGACTGGCCCAAGGCCAGCCGCTGCAGGCGGAGGATATTCACGCCTTCAACGCCGTTTGTACCCACCTCGACTGCACGGTCGAGTATCGCCCCGCCGAGGGCGACGTGTTCTGCGCTTGCCATGAGGGCGTGTACAACCTGGACGGCGGCAATGTTTCGGGACCTCCCCCCCGGCCTCTCGAGAAGTATGAAGTGACGCTCCGCGGCGAGCCTGAAAGCCAGCCCGGTCAAGAAGAAATCATTGTGTCGCGTCAAACCTGAGGAGGATGGAGGAGGATGGCAGTGAAACTGCTGAGCAACGCGCGTGCTTTCCTGGATGAGCGGTTGGGCCTCGAGGCGCTGAAGACGCTGGCCCACAAAAAGCGCGTGCCGATTCACGCCTGTTACCACTTTTACTATCTCGGTGGGATGGCGCTGTTCCTGTTCTTGGTCCAGATCGTGACCGGGATTCTACTTTCCTTGTATTACAAGCCGTCGCCCGACCAGGCGTTCGAAAGCGTGCAGGCGATCATGACCGAAGTGGACTTCGGGTGGTTGATTCGCTCGGCCCACTCCTGGAGCGCGAACCTGCTGGTCGGCGTCCTGCTGCTCCACCTGCTGACCACCTACATGATGCGCGCCTATCGGCGTCCCCGCGAAATGACGTGGGTGACCGGGGTGCTGCTGCTGGGCGTGTTCATGGCGTTTGGCTTCAGCGGTTATCTGCTGCCGTGGAACGAGCTGTCGTTTTTCGCTACCCGCGTAGGCACCGCCATTGTCGGTGCCGTCCCCGTGGTGGGCGACGACCTGTTGTTGCTGGCTCGCGGCGGTGAAGAGGTGACTGGCGACACATTGGCACGGTTCTACTCCCTGCACGTCGTCGTCCTGCCTATGGTGGCGTTTGGGCTGTTGGGCATCCACCTGTATCTCGTTCAGAAGCACGGCATGAGCGTCCCCGGCCTGACCACGGTGGAAGAGGAACACCGGGTGCCATCGATACCCTTCGTTCCGCACTTCTTGCTGCGCGACATGCTGGGCTGGTATCTGGCGCTGGCGCTGTTGGCGGCGCTGGCGGCGCTTTTTCCCTGGGATTTGGGCTCGAAGGCAGCGCCGTTCGCGTCCCCCCACGTTGGGATCAAGCCCGAATGGTACTTTCTGTTCATGTTTCAGGCGCTCAAACTTCTGCCGGCGAAAATCGGCCCGTTCGAGGGGGAAGTGTGCGGCGTGCTGTTCTTCGGGTTCTGCGGGCTGGTCGTACTACTGGTCCCGTTTATTGACCGCGGCCGGCGGACTCGGGCGGTTCTCAACGTGTTGGCGGCCGTGGCCGTTGTCTTCTTCAACGTCATGACGGCGTGGAGTTGGTTCGACAAGCCTGAACAGATATTCCTGCGAATCATGTTGGGCAGCGTGCTCTTCGGGCTGGTGTTTCTATTGGTCGTTCCGTTCACGAATGCTCGGACCACTTGGCGACGTCTGGCATACACGTGTGTCGCTGGGGTGTTTCTGGCGTTCTTGATCGCCTGGGGACGGGAGGTATTGCGATGAGGTCGATGGCACGACAGCTCGTTGCTTCCCCCCAATTGTTCCCGCATGCCGACACTTGCCGGGATAGGTTCCGCACGCGATTCTCCGCGCGCAACTGGCTCGCCCGCCGCTTCTTTACCGGCCTCGCTGGCGTATTGATCCTTCTGGCGGCGCGAGTCAGTTTCGCGCAGACCGACGATTTGCCGGAGGATTACTCCTGCTTCATTTGCCATCGCCAGGGAGGCGACTTGTGGAACGAAAATACTCCGGTGGCCGACGAGGAGCACCTCGCCGAGGACATCCATTGGCAAAAGGGGCTTCGCTGCCACGACTGCCACGGTGGCTCTCCCACGCTCGACGAATTCAAAAATCATCGAGACGATCCTGACTTCCGAAGTTTGCACAATCGGCAGGACATCCCGGCGTTTTGCGGCCACTGCCATTCCAACCTCGAATTCATGCAGAAGTACAATCCTTCCGCCCGAGCCGACCAGGAAGCAGCCTATTGGGCGAGCGGTCACGGACGCGTTTTGAAAGCCAGCAGCCAAGGCGAAAACGCCATGGTGGACCAGGTTGTCGCCACCTGCACCGACTGCCATGGCCACCACGGTATTTTGGCGATGAGCAATATCAATTCGCCCATCTATCGCACGCACATTGCCGAAACCTGCGCCAAGTGCCACGCCGATCCAGAAAAGATGAAGGGCCGAACCTACCACGATCGTCCGATCGGCACCGGTCAATTCGACCAGTGGCGGGAAAGCGTGCACGGAAAGGCCATGCTGGAAAACGGAGACCTCAGCGCTCCCACATGCACTAACTGCCATGGCCATCACGGGGCGCTGCCTCCGGGCGTGGACTCGGTCGCCAACGTCTGCGGCACATGCCACGGCAAGATCGCGAAACTGTTCGCCGAAACAGCTATGAAACACAAGTTTGAGCAGGTCGGCCTTCCGGGGTGCGCGACGTGTCACGGAGAACATGCCATCACGCAGCCCAGCGATAAGATGCTCGGCATGGAAAGCGCCGCCGTGTGTGCCAAGTGCCACAACGCCGAGAATCCGCAGTACGGTGCTACGGTGGCCGGATCGGAAACCGCGCGCGTGTTGAGTGATCGGCTCAACCATCTCAATGCCGAGATTGCCGACGCGGAACGTATGATTCGCAAGGCCGATCAACTGGGCATGGAGGTTCGCGGGCCGAAGTATGACCTGCGCCAGGCATTTGAAGCACTGACGAACGGCCGAACTCTCGTTCACAGTTTTAAGCCCGGCCCCATGGACGAGGCGCTCGATGAGGGTTTGCAAGTGACCGCGCAGGTCAAAGAGGCGGCCGGAGCAGCCCTGCAAGAGCACACGAACCGCCGCATCTGGCTGGTGGCTTCTCTGGTGATCATTCTGGTGGTCATCGGATTTCTGCGCGCCTTAATTCGCAAGTTCCCCGTGCCCGTTGCTGACCAAGCCGGCGGCGATTATGTCATTTAGTGGGAGCGAGTTCAGCGACTTGTAACGCAGGCGGGCATATCGACTGCACCGGCGCGCGAATTGGCACCCGGGTGTGCAAATTCGCACGCGCCCACATCTGTCAGACCGGCCGAACATGCGCCATGCGCAGGTCGCCGTGATCGGCACACTCTTTGCACCTTGCCTTGCATGGGGCTGCGCTCGACTCGCGATGGGCCCCCAGGGAGGTAGCCATGTACGAAGGAACCGATCTCGAGGAGTATATGGCAGAGATTCGGCAAAGTGTGTGCGCACACTGCATCGAACGGCCGCCGGGCGGACCGCCCTGCGCTCCACTGGGAAAGCGCTGCGGCATCGAATTGAACCTTGGGCAACTGGTCGACTCGGTTCACGAGGTTCATTCGACGGCGATCGATCCGTACATCGAGAAGTTTCACGAAGACGTGTGCACCTTTTGTCCGAATCGACCGACGAACCAGTGTCCGTGCCCGCTCGAGTACCTGCTGACGCTTGCGGTACAGGCCATCGAAACCGTCGACGAGCGCCGCGCCGAACGTTCGCACAAGTCAAAGACACCTGAACCGTTTCAACGGTGATGAGACAGTTCGGTCCGTGGCTTGGAGCCTATCCAAAAACCGTCGGCGACTGGCTCATGTTGCGCAGTCCGCGGAGCAAAATGTGCCTGTCCCCTTCTCTGGGACGGTTTTGGGACAGGCTCTTACGCAGCGGCCGTCCTCGGGTGGCCGGGCAGCGTGGGCTGTGGCAAGCGCAGGTTCGTCTCTCGTCGACGATGACGTGCGGATGCGAGGATTCCCCGCCCCTTCTGCTCGGCCGTCCACCTCCTCCGCTTCTTGCCGCTCGTGATTCTCGTCGTTGGCCCAGGATGATATCCTCTCCGAAGGAGACCGTCGCCTCAATTGTCGACTTTCTCACTTGGCGTGCAACATTGCGTGGAGAAACATCCAGGCGTTGGCTGAGCGAAATGGCGCGATGGACCCCGATTCTCGCGGCTGCTCCCTTGCTGGCGATTCTGTTCGCCACCGTCGGCCATGCATCCGACGGCACCGGTGAGCATGGCGATTCGGCGTGGTGGCTCGTCCTTCTGTTCACGCTGCAAGGCATCGTCATTTGGCTCTTTGCGCGGCGGCGGTATCTCGTCTGGAAAGACGGCGAATTGAAGCCGGCCTTTTCGGAACTGCAGGAATTCAGTTCGTATCTGCTCTCGGGCGCGGTGATCTCCCAGTTGTGGATTCACGGAGATCCCGATTCGTACAAGGCCACGGTCCACGACGTGCTTGCCACGATTCCCGTGGTCGACATCGGCGTGTCGCTGCACTTTCTGGCAAACGAAGTGCTGATGGCCTTTTTCTTCGGCATTGCGGCCAAAGAGCTGTCAGAAGCCATGCTGAAGAAGCGGGGTGCGTTGCGGGGCAGGAAGGGTGTTCTGCCGGCGGTAGCCTGCGCTGGCGGAGTGATCGGCCCGGCAATCGTCTACCGCATCGTCTGCACGCGCGATATGGCGGGTGCGTGGGCAGTGCCGTGCGCCACCGACATCGCTTTTGCGTGGCTCGGCGCGCGGGCGATATGGGGCGCCAAGCATCCGGCCGTGACCTTTCTGCTGGCCTTGGCCGTCGCAGACGACTTCGTCGGCATGGGAATCATCGCCATCTTCTATCCGCAGCAGCCGTTCAACGTCGGGGGACTGCTTCTGCTGGCGCTCGGCGTGGTGTTGGCGTTCGTTTGCAACCGTGCCGCGCGTCGTATCCCGATACTGGGCCGCTGGCAGGCGTTTATCATCCCCGGCGCCTGCTGCTGGTTCGGCCTGCACGTGGCTGGGCTGCACGCGGCCCTGGCTTTAGTGTTCGTCGTTCCGTTCATCCCCATGCACGATCGCGACGCGGGTTTGTTTATCGAAGACGAGCACACTTCGCCCGATTCGATCAACCTGTTTGAACGGTCGCACAAGCCGTTCGTCGATATGGGGCTCTTTTATTTTGGATTGGCGAATGCCGGAGTCGCCTGGTGGGGCAGCGCGGCCTGGGATCAGAACTCGTGGGCCGTTTTCCTGGGCCTCGGCATCGGCAAGTTGTTGGGAATCACCGCCTTTACCGTCATTGGCTTCTTGCTCTTGAAGCTTGTCGGCCGCCAAGTCGCGCTGCCGGTGGACGAGGAGTCCGGCGAGCAACTACTCTGGAGAGACGTTCCCGTGGTCGCCCTGTTGGGTGCCATGGGATTCACCGTGGCGTTGTTTGTTGCTGAGGCCGCCGGTGGTTATCCATCGCTCAAGCTCGGCGCACTGGCCAGCTTCGTATACTTGGGACTGGCCGTTATCGTCGGTAAGATGGTCGTCGCGCGCCGAAGGCACATTTAGAGCTTATCCAAAAACCGTCGGGGACTGGCTCATTTTGCGCAGTCCGCGGAGCAAAATGTGCCTGTCCCCTTCTCTGAGACGGTTTTTGGATAAGCTCTAAGTGCCATGACCACGCACGCCACGTGCACCAGCAGTCGGAGCGACTTCTGAACGCAAGCCGATCCACTGCCGCGAAGGCGCCCTACACCGCGTTGCTATCTAGGACTCCCACAGACGCATTGCCGGCGAACCGCTGACGCACGACGAGGCCATCATGTATCGAATCGCGACTGTTGTGTTGCTGGCGTTTGCTCCTCTCCTGAACTGCGTGGCTCGGTCTCACGCGGCGGAGCCGGTGGAGCGGCCCAATGTGCTCGTCGTCCTCGCCGACGATCAAGGCTGGGGCGACGTGAGTCTCAATGGAAATACGAACCTGCACACGCCCAACATCGACGCGCTCGCCGCCGACGGTGCCCGCTTTCGATACTTCTGTGTCCAGCCCGTCTGTTCGCCGACAAGGGCCGAGTTTCTCACGGGCCGCTGGCACCCCCGCTGCGGTGTGCGCGATGTGTCGAGCGGCGGCGAGCGCCTTGACCTGGACGAGCGGACCGTCGCCGAGGCATTCCAGGCGGCGGGCTACGCAACAGGTTGCTTCGGCAAATGGCACAACGGCACACAGTATCCCTATCACCCCAACGGACGCGGGTTCGAGGAGTACTACGGTTTCACCTCGGGCCACTGGGGCGAATACTTCGATCCGCCTTTGGACCACAACGGTCAGCCGGTCCGCGGCCACGGCTATATCACCGACGACCTGACCGACCACGCGATCGAGTTCTTGAAGCACAACGCGGCGGCAGGTAAGCCCTCGTTCTGTTATCTGGCCTTCAACACACCCCACTCCCCCATGCAGGTGCCCGACCGATATTGGGAGCGATTCGATCACAAGCCGCTCGAGCTCACCGGCAGCCAACGCGAGAACCTCGATCACACACGCGCCGCGCTCGCCATGTGCGAAAACATCGACGACAACGTCGGACGCCTGCTCGCCTTCTTGCGGGAAAGCAAGCTCGATCAGAGTACGATCGTCGTCTACTTCAGCGACAATGGACCGAACGGTCCCCGCTGGAACGACGGGCTCAAGGGGCACAAGGGGAGCACCGACGAGGGAGGAGTCCGCTCGCCGCTGCATATCCGCTGGCTGGGCCGGATTCGCCCGGGAACCGTCGTCGCGACCATGGGCGGGGCGGTCGACCTGTACCCGACGCTCATCGATCTGGCCGAGGTCGATCGCGTGGGCGACCTGCCGCTGGATGGCATCAGCCTTGCGCCGTGGCTTTTGGGCAAGAATCCCCCGCTTCCCGACCGCGTGCTGTTTCATCATTGGGCAGGGAAAGTCGGCGCCCGCAATCAGCGTTTCCGCCTGGACGCGACGGGGCAACTCTTCGACCTCACCAGCGATCCGGGGCAAACGAAGAACGTCGCCGCGGAGTATGCCGACGTCGCCGACGGGCTTTCCCGCGCGGTCGCGCGGTATCGAGCCGACGTGCTTTCCCAGATTTCGGGACCGGACGAGCGGCCGTTTCTCGTGGGCTATACCGAGTTTCCGCGGACCGTGCTGCCGGCGCGAGACGGTGTTCCGCGCGGCGAGGTGCGGCGGAGCGCCCCCGCGCCGAATTGCTCCTTCTTCACCGGCTGGAGCAGCCCCGACGACCGCATGACGTGGGACGTTGAGGTACACTCGGCGGGACGGTACGAGGCAATTGTCCGCTACACCTGCGCAAAGGCGGATGTCGGTTCGTCCGTGGAGCTGAGTTTCGGTGATGCTACGTGGAAGGGGACCATCGCCGACGCTTTCGACCCGCCGCTGCGAGGCAGCGAGTCGGATCGTGTGCCGCGTCGAGCGGAATCGTACGTGAAGGATTTCCGGCCGATGTCGCTGGGGATTGCGGAGCTGCCGGCGGGCAAAGCCACCCTGACACTTCGGGCTACCAAAGTCGCCGGCGGACAGGTCGCCGACGTGCGGGCGATCGAGCTGGTGCTTCTGAAGTAATCACTGCGACGCTTCCCATGAAACGCGCGGGAGCAAGACCATGAGATATAGCAAACTGGCGTTATCGGCTTCACTGTTTGTTGCGTCGTGGCTGTTGTGCTCCGGCCTCGCGGCAAAGCCCGCGCAGTGCGATGACGCCAGGCCCAACATCGTTTTCATCCTGGCCGACGATCTCGGGCGGGAAGATTGCGGCTTCATGGGCGGCAAAGAGATCAAGACGCCCCAAATCGACAAGCTTGCCGCGGCCGGCGCGACGCTCGATGCGTTCTACGTGCAGCCGGTGTGTAGCCCCACGCGGGCCGCGCTCATGACTGGCCGTTACCCGATGAGGCACGGGCTGCAAGTGGGCGTGGTGCGTCCGTGGGCGCAGTACGGACTTCCGCTGGAAGAACGCACGATCGCCCAGGCGCTCAACGATGCCGGCTACACGACGGCCATCGTGGGCAAGTGGCACCTGGGGCATTTTGCGCCCGAGTACCTGCCGACGCGCCGCGGGTTCGATCACCAGTATGGCCACTACAACGGGGCGCTCGATTACTTTACGCACATGCGCGACGGCGGTCTCGACTGGCACAAGGACGACCAGGTCTGCCGCGACGATGGTTATACCACGCGTTTGTTGGCCGACGACGCGGTTCGGTTCGTACAGGAGAACGCGGGCAAGAAGCCGTTCTTCCTGTACGTGCCGTTCAATGCCGTGCATAATCCGCTTCAGGCTCCCGACGAGTACATGGAGCCGTACTCCCATCTCAAACCGCTGCGCCGCAAGTATGCCGGCATGTTGGCTGCGATGGATGAGGCGGTGGGAAGAATCGTCGCCGCGGTCGATGAGGCGGGCGTCCGCGACAACACGCTCTTCATTTTCTCGAGCGACAACGGCGGACCGCGACCGGGCGTCGTGACCGACAACGGCAAGTATCGCGGCGGCAAAGGCACGCTCTACGAAGGGGGCGTGCGGGTCGCCGCGTGCGTCGCGTGGGATGGGCACATCCAGGCCGGCACCACCATCACGCAGCCCATGCACATGGTCGACTGGTACCCGACGCTGTTGAAACTGTGCGGCGCGAGCACCGAGCAATCGCTAGCGGTCGACGGCCGGGATATCTGGCCGGTGCTGACCGAGGGCAAGCCGTCGCCCCACGACGCGATTCTGCTCAACACCACACCCCGCGTCGGCGCCATTCGCGTCGGTGACTGGAAACTGGTAGTGAAGAACGGCGCTGACGATCCCGACGGCGGCCCGGTGCGAAATCTCCGTCGCAAGAGCGTCGAGCTGTTCAACCTGGATAGTGACCCCTACGAAACGATCAATCTCGCCGACACGTACCCCGACAAGCGCAAAGAGCTGCAAGACAAGCTCGACCAATTCGCCAAACAAGCCGTGCCGCCGAAAGCCAGGCCGAAAGCGAAGGACTTCGTTGTTCCCAAAGTGTGGGGCGAGAAGGACTGAGTGCCGCTATCAAAACGAACGCAACCGCGAAGAACGCAAAGATCGCCAAGAAGAAGCGTAGTTGATTTCTGCCGACTTGGCGCTCTTTGCGCACTTGGCGGTTCAATTTGTTAGGTGCTGCTAACAGTCAAAGGAGCAGCGATGAACGCCAAACTCCTTCCCGCACTGCTCGTTTCGCTGACTTCGGTATACATCGCTCACGTCGCGGTTGCCGCCGAGCGGCCGAACGTGATCGTCATTCTGTCTGACGACATGGGCTTTTCCGACATCGGTTGCTACGGCGGAGAAATCGAAACGCCCAACCTCGATCAGTTGGCCGCCAGCGGGCTTCGCTTCACGCAGTTCTATAACACCTCGCGGTGTTGCCCCACGAGGGCATGTCTGCTCACGGGTCTGTACCCGCATCAGGCCGGCGTCGGCCACATGATGGAAGACAAGGGCAAGCCCGGATACACCGGTAACCTGAACACCTCGTGCCGCACCTTCGCCGAGGTGCTCAAACCCGCCGGCTACCGCTGTTACGCCGTCGGCAAGTGGCACGTAACCCGGTACATTGGCCCCAATGGCCCCAAGGACAATTGGCCACTGAACCGCGGCTTCGACCGCTACTACGGCACCATTCACGGCGCGGGGAGCTACTACGATCCGTCGTCGTTGGTACACGATAACACCGCGATCTCGGCCTACGCCGACCCCGAGTACCAGCCGGAGACGTACTACTACACCGACGCCATCTCCGATCACGCCGTGCGGTTTCTCGCCGATCATGCCCGCGACCACGGCAATCAGCCGTTCTTTATGTACGTGGCCTACACGGCGGCGCACTGGCCGATGCACGCGCTGCCCGAGGACATCGCCAAGTACCAGGGAAAGTACGACGGCGGGTACGCGCCCATCCGCAAGGCGCGCTTCGAGAAAGCGGCGAAGCTGGGCCTGATCGACCCCGAGCAGCCGATGTGTCCGCAGGCGGAAGACTGGGACAAGGTCGCCGACAAAAGGTGGGAAGCGGCCTGCATGGAGGTGTACGCCGCGATGGTCGACCGCATGGACCAGGGAATCGGCAAGATCGTCGCCGAGCTGAAGCACTCCGGACAGTTCGACAACACGCTGATCTTCTTCCTGCAAGACAACGGCGGTTGCGCGGAAGGGATGGGCCGCAACGAACAGAAGAACCACCCGAATATCCCGCGGCCCGATCAGCCGGTTTTTGCACCGATGAAGCCCGAGGATTTTGCCGCGCGGGGCAGCGTGCCGGCGCAGACCCGCGACGGTTTTCCGGTGCGAATGGGCAATCACGTAATGCCGGGCGCGGCCGACACGTACGTCGCCTACGGCCGCGGCTGGGCCAACGTGTCGAACACGCCGTTCCGTGAGTACAAGCACTGGGTTCACGAAGGGGGAATCAGCACGCCGCTCATCGCGCACTGGCCCCAAGGCATCTCGGCCAAGGGCGAACTCCGCACACAACCTGGTCACCTGATCGACATTGCCGCCACCATTTACGACCTGGCAGGCGCCGCGTATCCCAACGATGCCACACCGCTGGAAGGCAAGAGCCTCGTCCCCGCGTTTGCCAACAAGCCCATCGAGCGCGACGCGATCTTCTGGGAGCACGAGGGGAACCGAGCCATTCGCGTGGACGACTGGAAACTGGTCGCCAAGCACAACGGTGCGTGGGAGCTTTACGACATCTCGAAGGATCGCGCGGAAGCAAATGACCTCTCCGCGAAAACGCCGGACAAGGTGAAGGAGCTTGCCGCCCGGTATGCATCGTGGGCGAAGCGGGCAATGGTCGAACCGTGGCCGATCAACGAGCGGTAGTCGGTCGAGCCAGTCGAGTAGCGGGTCGAAACAATCAAGGAGTCAGTGATGCGATTCTGCGTCGTGCTCGCGTGTCTTCTGGCGGCTTCGGCGGTTCACGCCGCGGAGCCCGATCGACGACCGAACATCCTGCTGATCTACACCGACGACCAGTCGTACAAGACGGTCGGCTGTTACGAAGAGTCGTGGCCGTGGGTGAAGACGCCCCACATTGACGCGTTGGCCAATTCGGGCGTGCGATTCCGCGGAGCCTATCTTGGCGGATGGTGCATGCCGTCCCGCGCCTCGATTCTCACGGGTCGCCATCCGCACGGAATCCAGTCGATGCGGATGGAGGGGCCATACCCCGGCAGCACCTACGACGCGGAACAATGCCCATTCTGGCCGGCGCGGTTCCGTGCGAGCGGTTACCACACCGCCCAGATCGGCAAGTGGCACACCGGCACCGACACAGGGTTCGGCCGCGACTGGGATTATCAGGTTGTATGGAATAGGCCGCGGCATCCCGACAACGCTGGGGCGTATTACGAACAGCAGATTATCGCCGTCAACGACCTGGAGGCGAGGGTCGACGGCTACCCAGCCGATAACTACACCGACTGGGCGGTCGAGTACATCCAGGGCGAATACCGCGACACGACCAAGCCGTGGTTTCTGTGGCTGTGCTACGGCAGCATCCACGGCCCGTCGAAGCCCGCGGCCCGACACAAGGGATTGTACAAGGACGCGATCGTGCCCGAACCAGCCGACCTGCTTGGCCCCTGGCCGGGGAAGCCCGATTACCTGAAGAATACGCTGGCTTGGAGCAAAACCGCCGACGGCCGAATCGTCGCTGGCCGCAGCGGCGAATTGGTAGGCGACGCGGCCCAGGACAAGCGCACCGAGTTCGCCGACTGGGTGAGGCAGGTGAACGAGTGCGTTCCGGCGATCGACGAAGGGGTCGGCCGCCTGATGGCCGCGCTCAAGGAAACCGGTCAACTGGAAAACACCCTCGTTGTGTACTGTGGCGACCAGGGGTTTGCGATGGGCGAGCACGGAATGCGGATGAAGATCGCGCCCTACGATGCCACCTACCGCTCGCCGCTGATCTTCGCCATGCCCGGCACCGTCGCCGCGGGAAAAGTGTGCCCGCAGAACGCCAACGCCCCCGATCTGATCGCCACGTTTTTCGCGCTCGCGGGAGTAGAGCCACCGCACGGCGAGCACGCTCTCCACGGCCGCGACCTGTCGCCACTTCTGAACAACCCCGCAGCCCCTTGGCCGCACCCCTGCCTGTACGAGAACACCGGACGGGATTACGGCGACGACGTGGCGGAGGTACTAAACGACAAAGCCGACTCGGCCATCTATCAAAACGTTCCGTGGTATGCGGCGGTCGTCGTCGACGGCTGGAAGTACGTGAACTACGTGCAACCCGGCGTCGGCGAAGAACTCTACAACCTCCGCGACGACCCCGACGAGCTCGAAAACCTGGCCGGCGACCCGAAGCACGCAGAGCGACTCGCACGTCTTCGCAGGTCGCTTCGCGCGGAACTGAAGCGCACCGAAGCACCGATGGCAATGATGCCGCCGATGGAGCAGCCTTAACCCGTCGGCCGTTGATGCTTCCTCCCAGCCGTCGTTGCGTTCGCGACTCTGATGCTGGCTGCCGATACGACGCCGTTTGCCGTCACGATCTTCGCGGATGGCGGCGGCAAGGACCGCCGCGGCTATCTCTTTATTTACCCTCTTTGCCCGTGTCACTTTGCTTTCGCGGCTCGGGACCACGAAGGGATCGCCGATTGGCAATTTCCTCCATGATTTCCACCTGCAGTTCTTGAATCTCCAAAAGCCGCTGCCATTGGTGAGTCAACAACTGGTCGACCTTGGTGTGCAGGATGCGAATCTCCAGCTCGGCTTTCAAGTTGACGCGGTAATCGTATTCGGAACGCAGTCGGTCCTTGGCCTCTTGCCGGTTTTGGCTCATCAAGATCACCGGAGCCTGAACCGCCGCCAGGCACGAAAGCACCAAGTTCAACAGAATGAAGGGGTAGGGATCGAACGGTCGCTGCGCGAGGATCGCCGTATTGACGATCATCCAGACGGCGATGACCACGGCAAACAGGATCAGAAACCGCCAGCTTCCGCCAAAGCTAGCGATCCGATCGGACAGCCGATCTCCCAAGGTCAGTTGCCGCTCGAACTGTTCGTTCACGTTCGACGAGAGGGACTCCTGCTCCCGCAAGCTGTCGATAACCTGCTCTTCGAGCACGGACAATTCGCCCTTCTCTTCTTCCAGTAGCCGCCGGACGTGCTCGGCACGGAAGCGATTCAAACAGGCGAAACAGATCGGCCGGTCGGCCGTCCAGTCCGGATGCTCCCGCCGGATTTCCACCACCACGGGTTCGCGCACGGTTTCGCCCACGGCGAATTCTCCGCGGTGCTTGCTCTGCCCGCAGACGGAACATTCGATGCTGGACTTTTGTCGGTTCGTCATCGGATCACCTCCCCGCGTTCATAAGCCGTCAAGGCCTTCTTGCGTGCGAAATCGAGCAGGAACAGCAATGGAATTCCGAGCCAGGACAGTGCATAGATGTGCCACGCGACCGCGCCCGTGCCCAGGAAAGCCTGCAACGGATGGAAGTACAGAATGGCCCACGAGAAAGCGATCTCCAGGGCCACGCCCATGAGTACCAGCTTGTTACGAAACAGGCCGGCGTCGAGCCCCGAGGAACGTAACGAGCGGCGGCTGACGACGTTTCCGATCTGCATCAGCACGACCGTGGACAACGTGATGCCCGTCGCCGAACGATACAACGGGTCGTTTGCGGCCAGCTCCTGCCCCCACTGCCAGCCGCCCTCCCACAGCACCACAAAGAACATGGCCAGCGACCAGGCGGCTTGGATGACGCCGAGGAACAGGTAGGCGGTGAGCATCAAAGCCAAGGAGAGGAGCCGCTCGTTGGAGCGACGGGGAGGCCGGGCCATCGCGTCGCGCTCCGGCGGTTCCTGGCCCAGGCCGATCGCAGGCAGCAAGTCCGTGCCCAGGTCGATCGACAAGATTTGGATTACCGTCAGGGCCAAAGGAATGGGCAACACAATGTACAGCACGAACGGCACAATCTCCGGGATGTTGCTGGCCAATACGTACGTGGTGAACTTTTGCATGTTCGCGAAGACAGAGCGACCTTCTCGGATGCCGGCTACGATCGACGCGAAGTTGTCGTCCAATAGCACGATGTCGGCGGCTTCGCGGGCCACGTCGGTTCCGCCGACCCCCATCGCGATGCCTACGTCGGCGGCCTTCAGCGCGGGGGCATCGTTTACGCCGTCGCCGGTCATGGCGACAACATGGCCCAAACGCTTGAGTGCCGAAACAATCTTCATCTTTTGTTCGGGCGTAGTGCGTGCGAAGATGGTGGCACCGCCGCGGAGCCGCTCGACGAGCTGCTTTTCGCGCAGCGTTTCCAGCTCGGTGCCCAGCAGTACGCGATCGGCGGCAGGCTCGTCAGCCGATAAGATTCCGCACTTCCGCGCGACCGCTTCCGCCGTGTCGGGATGATCCCCCGTAATCAACAACACCCGGATACCGGCGCTGGAGCAGTTGGCCACCGCCGCGGGCACTTCCTCGCGAATCGGATCCTCCAGGGCCAGAAAACCCTTCAACACGAGCGACCGTTCCAGGGATTCTTCTTTCGCCTCGGCGTCGGGGACCGCCGTCAACCGACAACCGGCAACGGCGATCACGCGTTGGCCTTGAGCCGATAGGCGATGGACAATGTCGTCGCCTATGGCAAGCGCATCGGGCGACGCGGATGGTACTTCGCCGCCTCCCGGCGTCTCAACGAATCCGATCAACGGACGGAGTGATTCCCAGGCACCCTTCACGGAAAACAACACTTGAGTTCCGTCGGCGTACACGCCGGCTTCGCGCCGCCGCTGCAAGTCGAAGGGAAAGTGGCGGCGCGTCTCCGCGATGATCTCCGTCGGTTCCCCGAACAGCTCGGCATATCGCGTGACGACGGCAACATCCAGCGGGTCTCCCAACCAGCGTGGCCGGCTCCCGCCGTGGGGGGAAGGTTCGGCTTGTGAAACGGTGGCTGGGTTTTCGCGCACTTCGGATGCGATCAAGGCAGCCGTGAGGAACGAACGCAGCGCTTGGGTCTCGGTTAGAGGTTGGCCACGCGTCGGATCGACCGCCGCCGCAATGGCCAGCTCGTTTTTCGTCAGCGTTCCCGTCTTGTCCGTGCAGATGACGTGCACCGCTCCCAGCGCCTCGACCGCTTCCAAACCCTTGACCAGCACCTGTTTCCTGGCCATCCGCAGGCTGGCCATCGACAGGGCAAGCGTGAACGTCGGCAACAGGCCTTCGGGAACATTGGCTACGATGATCCCCAGCATGAAAACAATGTTGACCCACAAGGACCGGCCGGTTGCCACGCCGTATGCGAAGAACAAAACTCCCATCACGACCGCGATCACCGTCAGCACGCGGATCATGCGGGTCGTTTCCTGCTCGATGGGCGACGGCGGACGGCGCACGTCGCGCGACAGCGCGGCGATCTTGCCGAACTCGGTGCGATGTCCCGTCGCGACGACAACCGCCGTTCCATGGCCGCGCAGCACGGAGCAGCCGGCAAAGGCGATGTTCGGGCTGTCGACCAGCCGACCTCGCGCCGCGGCGCTGGTCATCGGCTGCGAACGCGATTCGCCGGTTAGCGGCGCATTGTTGATCAACAGTTCCATCGATTCGATAAGACGCGCATCGGCCGGAACGCGGTCGCCCTCACCCACAAGCACAATGTCGCCCGGCACGAGCTGGTCGGCCGGCAGTTGCCGTTCCTTTCCGCTGCGCCGCACGCGCACAATTGGGGGCAGGAACTTACGCAGTTCCTCCATGGCCCGCTCCGCCCGCATTTCCTGCGCGAAGGCAAACAGGGCGTTCATTACCGACACGGCCAGGAGTGCCCAGCCGAGGACCAGCATGCCCTCGCCGGGCTGGATCGACTCGGCGATGAAGCAGGCGATTGCGGCGACGTCGAGCAGAATGCTGAAAAAGTTGATGAATTGCCT
This sequence comes from uncultured Pirellulaceae bacterium, assembly GCA_964415245.1. Taxonomy (GTDB): domain Bacteria; phylum Planctomycetota; class Planctomycetia; order Pirellulales; family Pirellulaceae; genus CAYQAJ01. The sequence goes on from CAYQAJ010000004.1 coordinate 17,340, forward strand.
GGCAAGGGACCTCACCCAGCGTAGACGCGAGGGCGGCTCCAGCCGGTTCAGGCCGACCTCGCGACGGCGCGCCGCTGCTTCCTCGTCGGTCAGCCCCGCCGGTCGGCTGCGAAGCAGATCGAACACTTCGTCGGCGGCAACTTCGTGGATTTGTCCCACCGCGGCATTCATACCCGACCTCGGTAAATCGCCACGTCGCAAGTTGCGTCGCGCAGCACCTGTTCAACCGGATTTCCGAAAAAGAACCGCTCGGTCAGATTCCGTTCCGACGCCCCCAGGTAAATCAACCGCGACTTCGTCTTGTTGGCGGCAATGACGATTTCCTTCGGCACGTCGTCCGACACGACAACGTGGGAGTCGACCACGGACGGCACCAGGCCGAGTTGATCGCGGATTTCCTGCTCGATTCGGTCGCAGTACGCCTGCCCCGGACGCCGCAGTTGTTCGGCCGACTCGCGAGAGAGCAGGCGAAACTGCCAACGGCTGACTCGCTCGACGTACAGAATTTGCAGGTGCGAAATGTCGGGGGCAAGCAACTTGAGCAGTGGCAGCCCCGATCGAAAGCCGCGCGGGTGCCCCGATACGGGCAGCAGCAACTGCCGCGGCAGCCCCAGAAGGCCCGGCTGTATGACGCGGACGGCCAGCACGTGGCAATGGCCCGAGCGAAGTAGCCGTTCGGAAACCGTGCCGCTCAACAGCCCGCGCTTGTGTTCACGACTGCGCGTGCCACAGATCAGAAAGCTATCGACGCCTGCCGGGACGCTGGCACGAATTGCCTGGAACGCGGATTTCGCCGGCGGCTGAACGTGCAATTCGAGTTCGACTCCCCGGCGCCGGCACTCGGCACGGATTCGGCCGAGCTTCACGTCTCGCTCGGAATCGCTCGTTCGGTCATCGCGGACATGAACGAGATGCAGCTTCCTTTCCGCGCATCCCGCCGCCGCCCTCACCGCGTAGTGCGACACCCAGTCGCCCTGGAGCGATCCATCGTAGGCAAAATAGATGCCACTCAACGCATAGCTCCGGTGATTCCCTTGACAGCGAGCGTCGTGCCCAGACCGCGCCGACGACGGCGATTCGCCCTACCTGCGACGAACTCTCTTCGACTCGGAGTGGAGCACGACGCGGAAAGACCAAGAGATCGAGAAGGTCAAACGGTACCCTAGAGACGCCGCGTAGGAGCACGATGCGGTGGTGCACGTCCGCGATCGGATGGCGCCTGGCGGCTGAGGCGGCTTCTGAGGAAACCCGAATCTACAGGAGCTCTGCAATCGGCTCGCCGTCGGTAATCACCTTTTGCAGGCTTCCCAGCGCGCCCGGCTCCAGTCGCAGTCGGCCCACGTCGAACAGCGCGTGCATGACCGTGGCCAGCATGTGCTGCGGGCGATAGGGTCGCGTGGCAGCGCGGGTGGCGTGTCCGTCCGACTGGCCGATTACCTGGCCCATATGCAAGCCGCCGCCGAAGAACAACAGCGGCGTCAGCTCGCCAAAATGTTCACGGCCGCCGTTTTTGTTGATCCGCGGCGAGCGACCCATTTCGCCGGTGACGACGAGCAGAATGTCGTCCTCGAGTCCTCGCTCGCGCACGTCGTCGATGAACGCCGCTACCGCGTGGTCGACCTGCGGGCCAAGCCAGGCGAAACCGCCCAGTCCCTTCGGGCTGTTGCTGTTGCTGTGATGGTCCCAGCCGCAATCGCTTACGGTCACAAAGCCGCATCCCGCCTCGCATAGCCGCCGCGCGAGCAGCATCTGCTTGCCGAGCAGATTCGAGGCCCGTCGCATATCGAACCAGCGGCTGACTTCTTCCTGGTCGAACAGGTGGCTGGTGTCGTAGGCGGCGATGGTTCGCGGGTCTTCCTTCGAGAAGTCAAAGGCGTCGCCCATGCCGCCAGTGATAATGTCGAACGCCTGCTGCTGGAGTTGGTCGGTCCCTTCGAGCGCGCCGGCGTCTGCCGCTCGCTTGAGCCGATCGAGACTCGCCAGCAGTTGCCGCCGGTCGTCGAAGCGCTGACGGGGCAGCGTCAACTCCATGTTCTGAGTGAGCTGCCCGCCGCCTTGCGGGTTGAACGCGCGGTAGCTTTCGCCCAGTTCGCCCGCCGACGTCAGCGTGGGCAGCGCGTCGGTTTCAAAATTGTTCTCGAGCTTGAGGTCGGGGTTGATCGCCTCGGGCAGCACCAGCACGTTCGTGGGGATGCCGCTCTTTGGGTCGTTGGTGCCGACGACGCGCGAGTAGATGGCCCCCATCGTGGCCTTGGTCGGATTGTCGCCGCTGGCCACTTCCCGGTACGTGTGGCCGGCGTTGCCCGAACCGTAAGACCGCACGATCGAGATCCGATCGGCCCGTTCGGCCAGCTTCGGAAAGTGCGCCCCGAACGTAACGCCCGGGAGCTTCGTTGGCACTTCGCCGAAGATTGCCCGTATCTCGGAGGGCGCCGTCATCTTCGGGTCGAACGACTCGATGTGCGACGGGCCGCCGCTCAGAAACAGCAGCACAACCGACTTGCCGCGAACCAACTCGCCCGCCAAAGAAGAGGCTTCCGCCTGAGCGCGCAGCAAATCGACCAGCGTCAGCCCGCCGACGCCCAGCGCGCCGATCCGCAGGAAGTCGCGGCGGGTGTATCCCGCACAGCAATGGGCCAAACCACTGTCGGTGATGGAGAGCACGTTAGTTTTCCTCCCCTTTGCGTCGTGTTTGCGGCTTACGCGGTTCCGGCGTCTGGCAGGGTTTACGTCTCGTCGGCCCTCAGCCCGTTGCTCGGGCCTCGGGCCCACAAACCAATAGAATACGAGAATCCCGGCTTCTTCACCACCCGCTTTTCGCCTCTGATCTCTCTCGCGGACGCACGGAAACTGCCTTTCGAGGAGCAAGGACAAACGTCGCCTAGGGCCCAAGGTGGGCCGCGCCGCGCGACCGCGTTCTTCCGGTCAATTGGTCCAAGTTGTAAAGCCCGCCTGCCTTGCCCGGCCGCCAGAGACGACACGCCGCTCCAGGTTGTTGTGTCGCGGTGTCGATGAGGTACCGTACGCGTCGAGCAGGACTTCTGGTGCGATGGAGCGTTCCCCAAGGGAGTTGTGCTCATGATGGTCGCCATTGGGTCACGGACTTTGCGTCTCTCCGCCCTTCTCGTTGCTACGATTGCCATCGGCAGCCCGGTCGTTGCGCAGGATTATTACGGCCCGCCTCTGAGTCCCTACGGCAACGAGACGAGTCTCAACGACGGACCGCTCTTCGCGCCACCTGCCGTTGGTACGTCTATGGCGGACTTCGGCGACGCGCAGCAGCCTTGCGACTGCCCGGCATGTCAGGCGGCGCAGGCGAACCCACCGATCGGCTGCGAAACCTGCTGTCACGGCAAGACGCTCGACTGGTCGAAGTATCCCGGCACGATCCACCCGATGCCGCGGCCGGGCATCTTCTCCATTCCGCCAACCGAAGGACCGGCGTATTTCTCGCTGTGGGACCAGGTAACCGGCGAAGCTCGCCCGGCGCCGCCCAAGTCGGGCTACGCGCCGTTCGCCATCAATGCCTGGCCGTTGTTCGACGCCGACTGGCGGTACGTCGATGGGGTCGACCCCATCGATCGCACGTTTGTCGAAAGCATGAAGCGCATCCACCTGGGCGACTGCTGGCTATTCAGCACCGGCGGTTGCTATTGGATACGTTACATGGATGAACACAATAGTCGCCTTACCGAGGCAGACAACGAGTACAATCTCCAGCACGTGCGCGTGTTCGGCGACGTGTGGTACAGCGATTGGCTGCGCGTCTATGGCGAATACGTTTGGGCTGACAGCTTCGGCGAGACGCTCGCCCCGGTCCCCCCCGACGTCGATCGCGGCGACATCCTCGACCTGTTCGTCGATCTCAAGCTCTTCGAGTGGGATGGCAAGCCCGTCTACGTTCGTGGCGGCCGCCAGGAATTGCTCTACGGCTCGCAGCGGTTGATTACCCCTTTGCCCTGGGCCAACAAGCGGCATACGTTCCAGGGAGCCAAAGTGTTCCGCCACGGCGAGAACTGGGACTTCGATTTGTTCTGGGCGCAGTTCGTGCCGCCCAATGCCGACGAGTTCGACTCCGCCGACGAGAACCAGAACTTTGCCGGCGCGTGGCTCACCTACCGGCCCGAGAAAGGGGAGACCGCCGACCTGTACTATCTCCTGTTCGACAACGGGAATAGCGCCACGCAGCAGGGGATCGTCCGCTCGCCGTTTCAGCTTCACACGATCGGCGGCCGCTATGCGGGCGACGAATGCGGCTGGCTGTGGGACTTCGAAGGCGCCCTCCAGTTCGGCGAACAGGGCGACGCCGACGTGTTCGCCGGAATGGCGACAGCCGGCCTGGGACGAAGTTGGAAAGACGCCTGTCTATCGCCGACTGTGTGGGTGTATTACGACTACGCCAGCGGCGACAGCGACCCCACCGCCGGCGACGTGAACACGTTTAACCAACTGTTCCCGTTCGGGCATTACTATTTGGGCTGGATGGACCTGGTCGGCCGTCAGAACATCAACGACCTCAACGCCCACTTGTACCTCTACCCGACACCTTGGGTCACGTTCTGGGCACAATACCACCACTTCTGGCTCGACCAGAGTCGCGACGCGCTCTACAACGCCGGCGGAGTCGCCTACCGCCGCGATGCGACGGGGCTGGCGGGCACCGACGTGGGCGACGAAATCGATCTGGTGCTCAACTTCCACCTGACGCGGTACTCGGACATTCTCGTCAGCTACAACAAGCTGTACGGCGGCGGCTTTCTGCAAGCCACCACCGGCGCCAACCAGTCCGCCGACGCCGAGTCGCTCTACCTGATGTTCCAGCAGCGGTGGTAGCGGCTCGGTGTTTCTCGTTCCTAGGCGCTGCCGCACTCCTCAATCCTAGGCGCTGTCGCGCACGTCCGCCTCGAAGTCTTCCAGCGGCACCTCGCTAGCACGTCGCTGAGTGCCCGCATGCGCGGCGCTGCGTGCATGCCACCGCTCTAGCGCGCCGCGTCTGCTAGCACGTCCTATCCTTCGACTGCATTCAAGGTCACAAGCTTTCTAACCGATAAACTTTACGGATTTTGCCACGTTGGGCTGCGCGCGGAGGCCGGCAGGTGATTCGAGGCACCGAACAATTGCACGACGACGTTATTTCGTCCGACGCAATGCTCGACGACGAATCGTTCCATGCCGCGCTCTCTCGCCGGTTGACCGGCGCTGGCCCGCGTTGCCCGACGCCCGATGGCCAGCGAACGCGGATCCTGATCGAGGCCACGAACTCCTTGACGACCACGCTGAACACGGGAATCCAGCGCGTGGTTCGCAGCGTGATCCGCGAAGCCGCCAAGCTTGATTGGCCCGTGGAATGCGTTCCGGTTGTATTTCGCGACGGCGAGTTCTATGACGCGCGGGCGTGGCTGTCGCGGTGCGAGGGTCGGCTTCGGCGTCACGCAACCGCTTTACGGATCACGCGCGCCGCCGCGAGCCTCAGCTCGAAAGTCCATCCGTCGTTGGGAAGTTTGCCACAACGCGGGATGGTTCGTCTCCGTAAGATCTTCTATCCAGCAACGTTGATGCGCCAGTGGGACGCATACTATTGGCGCACGTACGGGGAACGAATTCGATTCAGCCCACGCGACATTCTGATCACGTTGGACGCTTCGTGGATGTACGACATCTGGCCGGCGCTGGTCGAAGCCCAACGCCAGGGATGCAAGATCGGCGCAATCATCTACGATCTGATCCCGATCCGTTATCCGGAGTTTTGCGGCGGGGCCCACCTGCACAAGTTCCAAGATTGGCTAGATGCCGCAACGGATCACGCAGACTTTCTTCTGGCCATCTCGGAATCGACTCGCGACGACGTGGAAGACTACGTGCGCAGCTCGGATCGTGGCACGCGCCGGCGGAGCGATTGCTTCGGCTCGTTCCGCTTGGGTGCCGATTTCTCTCCGCATTCTGCTAATGGCCATTGTCGCCGCGATGTTGCAATGGCGTTTTGCGGCGACGTCTCCGCGCGGCCGTATTTGGTCGTTGGCACGATCGAGCCGCGAAAGAATCACTCTTATCTGCTGGATGCATTCGACCTCGTTTGGAGGCGGCATCCGCGGGTTCGCTTGTGTCTCGCGGGGGCCATCGGCTGGAACTGCGAGAAAACCCTCGAACGCATACGCAATCATCCGCGGTTCGGTCGATCGCTGCTTATGTTCAACGATTTGAGCGACGCCGAATTGCAGTACTGCTACCGCCACGCAAAGGCGCTCGTCTTCCCGTCGATCATCGAAGGGTTCGGACTGCCCATCGTGGAGGCGTTGCACTTGGGGCTGCCGGTGCTGGCCGGCGACACACCGATTCATCGCGAAGTGGGCCACGACTTCTGCCGGTACTTCGACTTGTCCGCCGCGTCTTCTTTGGCCGCTCTTGTTGAAGCCGCCGAACATCGCGGCGACTTGCCGCCGAAGAAAGCTCCCTCCCCTTTCCGGCCGGCCACCTGGGCCGAAAGTTGTCGCGATTTGGTAGAGCGAACACTCGAGCTGGCCGCAGCCGCCGATAGCGCCCGCGATCGAGAGCCCGTGGCGCAACTCGTCGGCGGCATCGCGTGACGAAAGGAATCGAATGCGCGTTTTGTATGACGGGGCCATTTTCGCGCTGCAACGGGCTGGTGGTATCAACCGATATGCCGCCAATCTGATTGCCCATCTGCCGCCGTCGGTGCGTGCGATTCTGCTCTCGGACGGTCCGCCGAATCTGAACTTTCCCGATTGCCGTACCGTGGAATTGCAAACGCGCGGTGGGCGACGCTGGGCGCGGCCGTTTCGGAGCGTCCATCGGTGGCGGCAGCGCCGGGCGCTTGCGCAACTGGAAGCGAGCGTCGAAGCGGATATCCTTCATCCGACGTATTACACCCTGCTGTCATCGACGTGCCTGTCCAAGCACCGCTTGCCCGTCGTATTGACCGTTTACGACCTCATTCACGAGCGCTTTTCCGCAATCCTGGACCCGCGCGGAGAAATGGCGGCAACCAAGCGACGAGCCATCTTTCGAGCCGATGCAATCATTTGTCCGTCGCAGTCCGCGAAACGCGACCTGATGGAAATCTACGGCATCCCGGAAGCGAACATTACCGTGATCCCTCTCGCGTCCGGCCTGCCGATGCAGCGACTGTACCATCCCGACGCTGCTCCCGGCGATTCCGTTGCGGCGCTCGATCGACCCTACTTTCTCTACGTCGGCAGTCGCGCGCCCTACAAGAATTTCGATCGCGCCGTGCAGGCACTCCGGCTCGTCGTTGCCAGGCGGCCGGACGTATTGTTGCTGGCGGTCGGCTCACCATTCGGCGCGCGCGAGCGGCGGCGAATTCGGCAATCGGCGATGGAGCATCACGTCCACGCTTGCGGTCCCGTCGACGACGATCGGCTCGCACATCTCTATCGCAACAGCGTGGCGCTGGTGTACCCGTCGTTGTATGAGGGATTTGGAATCCCACCGCTGGAAGCGATGGCGTGTGGCACGGCGGTAGTATGCTCCAACGTTGCGTCGCTGCCCGAAGTGGTGGGCGACGCCGCGATGGTATTCGACCCCTACGATACGGAGTTCCTGGCGGCCCTCATGCTGGAGTTGCTTGACTCGCCGACGACTCGCAGTGCATTGATCGAACGAGGATACCATCAGGCTGCACGCTTTCATTGGACACGCACCGCGCGACAAACGTACGAAATCTATCAATCGGTTTGCGGCCGTGCGTCACACGTCGCGGCGCCGGCTGTACCACTACCACGAGCTGCCTAGCGGCGGCGACAACGACATCGGAAATGGTGGAGCGACATGATCGATCAAACAGATCGAACGACGATCGCAGATTACGCAAACGACCGGGAGCGGGAAGCGTCGACCTGTCCGCCGCTCTCCGTAGTCGTCCCGCTGTTTAACGATCGGGGCTGCGCGATTCGATCGGTCCAATCGTGGGTCGATCAAACGGCGCCGGCCCGCCAATACGAAATCATCGTAGTGGGCGACGGGCGGCGCCACCGGTTGGAAAGTCGCGTTCGCCGCATGCTGCGGCCGTGGGATCGGTTCGTGATTTGCGACACGATCAACGAAGCAGCGCTCTACAACGCGGGCGTCGAGCAGTCGACCGGCTTGCTGTTGGTGCTCACCGAATCGCATGCGATTCCCCAGCCAGACGTTGCCCGCCATGTCTTGGATTATTTCAACGAAAGCGACGTTGAAGCGGCAACGTTGGCCAGCTCCCACGAGGCGCCCAATCGTGTGGCGCTCATCGACGCGACCGTACAAAAGTACGAAGCGCCGGGCATGTCGTCGTTGGGAAGGTGGCGCACTGTATCGCTGCGCGGTTTTGCCATCCGCCGCGAGGCGTTCGACCGGCTGGGAAAGTTTGACGACGACTGCTTGCGCTTTGCCGAAACCGCGCTTGCCATGCGGCTCCAGCGCGAGGGGTGCGAGATCGGCCACGTCAGCGACGCCGTGATTATTCACGTTGACGTTACGAACCTGCGGCAAATGGCTCGCGATCTACGTTCGGGGTCCTACGGCGAGTGCACGTTTCGCGAGCGAAACCCCGCGACCGCCGATGAGCTCATGGGTCCCATGCCTCACTGGTCCCAGCGAGGTGTGTATTACAAGCCGGCAGCTCGGCAGCTTCTGGGCAGTGTTATCGGGTCGTTGTGGCGCGACATCGGCCGCAAAGGATGGTGCTCCAAAATGCGCGCCCTCGAGCCTCTCATGCCCGGTTACGCGGTGGTCGGGGCGTTGGGGCAAACCGGTGCCGCCGCCATGACGCGGCTCCACGCGCATCGTTGCGGACTGTCGTTCTACGTTCGACTGGCGCTGCGGCCCGGCCGCTCCGAGCGGCGTATCCGACGCATGAATAAGTCCTTTCACGCGGTGCGAGCGGCCTGGGTGCGCGTCGGAGTCACCGATTATCTTCGCGGCCGTCCGTTCACGTCGGCCGAGCCGTTGGAAGAAAACCGCGAAGTATCGCTGGTCGCGATGGACGACGAATCGATGGCCGGGTTCTACCCAAGCGAAACCTGGCAGGGAGAATCGTGCCGTTGGACGCAGCCCGCCGCGACGATGCGATTGAAGATGCCGGCGGGAGATTGGCGATTCTCGCTGCGGCTCCGGACCTACGGAGCGCTGGCCGACCGCTGCTTGCGTCTGTTCTTCAACAAGCACGCTGTTCCCGTTCGTGCCATGCGACAAGAGGGCGACCGACTCGAATTCGACGTTCCGCAAAGCGCGTTTCAGAGCGGCGAACAACACCTGTCGTTGACCTGCGCTCCGTGTCGCCCGGGCGAGTTCGGAGTCACCGATTACCGGACGCTGGGTGTCGCGATCTCCTCCATTCGATTCCAGCACCAATCTTCAGTCGAGCGCTGCGTCGCGCGGTCGCGCGCCGCCTGAATTCCACGCGATCGACGCACACCATGCGCCCCCGCCGAGGCGTAGTGAACTGCGCCAAACGTCGGCCGCACCGACGACCCGCCCCAGGGCGGCAGCCTCGACGCCTGTGCGGACCGTGGGTTTACTCGTCGCCCGCCAGCCGTGCCAGCCGCTGCCGCGACGCGCGATCGATCCAGGTCGTTGGGTACTTGGCGATCAGCGCCTCGAACGCCCGAACCGCGTCTTCGCGGCGGCCTTCTCGCATCAGCGACTCGGCCTGGTGAAACTCCTCGGGGCCGACCGTGAGCGCCGACTCTGCGATCCGCACCGCGTCGGCGATTGAGATGGCCTCGGGCACTTTGTCAAGCACCGGGGGATGCTCGTTGGTCAATATGCTGAACGCGGCGGGCGAGCGCTCGCGGAACAGCCGCGCTCGCATGTCGCGCTGCTGATTGAAGGCATCGCCTCCCTCGCGCCCGCTCGACGGATCGATGTCAATGATGGCGATGTCGTCGGCACCCTGCCCTTCGACCAACACTTCGCCTTTGGGGGAAATGACCATGCTGCCCGAGCCGCGCTGCGAAACGACGAGATACACGTAGTTCTCGACGGCCCGGGTGCGAAATGCGGCGCGGCTGATGTCCTCATCGCCGATGGCCGCACCGCCCAGAGTAGGGTGAAGAATGATGTCGGCGCCGCCCAGTGCCAGGCAGCGGGCCGCTTCCGGGAAGACCATGTCGTAGCAAATCAGCATGCCGATGTCCCCCAGGTCAGGCGTATGGAACACGGGAAAGCTGTCGCCGCGCTTCTTGCGTAGCTCGTGGATCGGCATGTTTACCTTGTCGTACCGCCCGATCTGCCGGCCGTCACGATCCAACAGAAACGCCGTATTGCGTAGCACGCCGTCGGCGTCCATCGTGTCGTTGCAACAGGCCAGGTACATGTGGTGCGCGGCGGCCGCGCGACCCAGTCGATCGAGCATTCGCTCGACCGCGGGCGGCAGCACTTCAGCGAGCAGCGACGAGTTGCCTGCCTGCCAGGTCCCTAGGCCAAGCGTGTCTTCGGGCAGCACTACAAGATCGCACCCGGCAGCGCCCGCCTTGTCGACGAGCTTCTCCAGTTCTTCGAGCGACTTGTCGACTTCGGCCAACACCTCGTCGGGCGACCGCAGGTGGAAATCGATCAGCCGCGACTTCGGCTGTGTTGCCCCAATGCGGATGGTCTTCTTCACCGCGTCTTTCGGCTGCGCGTCATCGACGCTCTCCTGCTTGTCGCCCGGTTGTGCGTCGTCAGCGCGCGCCAGTATCGCTTGCGAGCGCACGTTGCTCGCGCGGGACTGTTTCGCGTCCGGTTTTTCCGGCTCCGCCAGCGGGCCAATGTACTCCTTGGCGACCACGATGTCGTCGAACCACACCTTGCTGACGTGCCCCCGCGGCGCATCGGTGATATAGTCCAGCACCCACAGGAAGTTGATCTTGAGCCGCTCGTCTCTCCGCCACCGAAATCCTTCAAACGGCTTACCGCCCCGCGGGACTTCGAAATTCTCCCGATCCCCCTTCTCGTCGTTCCAGCGAACGCTCTGGCCCCCTTCGCCGCGAAGGAACTTGTCGAATATCCACTTGCCGCTGGGAAAGCCCGGACCCAGGTGACTCACCAGCTTGCCGTCGATCCACATGGCCATTTCGCCGTTGCTTTTGCCCACGTCGTTGAGCTTGATCATCAGCTCGGCGCAAATCCAACGGTCGCGCTCGACCTTGAGGTCAGGGTTGCGGATGAAGCTGTTGCCCCACGTCTGCCCGCGTGGTGGGCTGCCACGCATTTCCATCCAGTACGTGTAGTAGTCCCACGTCCACGATCGGCCGAACGGCTCGACGCCGACGCTAAATCGCTCGTCGCCTCGCGGTGGCTCCCCTGCCCCGCCCTGCGGATACGGAGTCGGCGGCCGGTAACCGCCGACGTGGAAAAAGTGGTGAATGGGGAAGCAATCCCGGTCGAACCTCACGTAGAACCGCACGTGCAGCTTGTCGTAACCCGGCATGAGTCGGCGATAGAGATGCCCGCCGTCGCCGCCGCCGCCGACGTGCGTCACGAGCAGCGATCGTTTTCCGCCGCTGGCTGCCGGCTTGTCGTCGGAAAGCGACATGATTTCGGGGTGGCTCACGCTTTCCCACCGCTTGTTCACGTCGTCGAACGATTCGGCCTCGAAGTTCTCGACGAGCACGACGGCCGCGTCGTCGGCAATCCCCACGTCGCCCGGATACTTCGCCGCCAGGCCTGCCCCTTCCGGCAGCTTCTCAATTCCTTCGGGGAGCTCCTGTTGCGATCGGGCGGAACGGGGCGAGTCATCTTGCGCTTTTACTGTCCGCGTAGGGGAAGTGCCCGCCTGTAACATCCCGAACACGATAGCCGCTACGATAAACCGCCGCCTTGTGACAAACATGGTTCGCTCCCCTTTTGTCGTGAATGCGCCGTAGGGCCGAATTGTCGACGCCGCGAGTGAATTCCCCGGCGATTGACACCGGAAGACGCCCTCCATCTTACCCATGTCGCGGTCGAAAGGTAAAAGGAATCGCTCACCTGTTTTTCGTGGAAAGTGAAGAACATTCCCGCGGCACGCCCGAAGGAGCGGCGGCCGGTGGCAGCCTGAAAACGCACCCTCGCCGCCCCTCGCCGACATGCCGCCGGCGACTGGCCTTGCGTCAACGGCCGTGGGCTCGATAATTTCCAGGGAGTCGTCGAGTCGGACGCTGCCGCCGTGCGCCGCGCCGCGTGGACGATCGTCCGCGACGACATCCAGACGAACCTCACGCCGCGCGCGCATCGCTGGCGCTTTGCCGTTGCCGGGGGAATTTTCCTCCCTGCCTGCAACGGTGCTCTTGCGGAGAGTGGCCGCTCGCCTGTCGTATCGGGAGGGGAGCTTTCGTAGGTGGAATCGGAATCTACGATCGAAAATGTGACGCAGCCGGCGGACGCGGATTACCGTCGGCTGCTCCACTTGCAGGACCTGATTGAGCACGCCGCGCACCTGCTGCCGGCGCAAGGTCCGATTACCGCCTTCGTGCACCACAACACGCTGCACGCCTTCGAACATCTGCCATTCGAGGAGGCGGTTCTTCGAGGCGCGCAAGTCTTCGGCTGTCATCCGTACTTGACCGAGGCTCGTTATCGCCAGGAGCTTGCCCGCGGTCGGATTCGCCACGAAGACATCGAAGAGGCATTGATCGAAGACCTGGGCGACGCGGCCGACGAACTGCTCGGGTTTCTGGGCACCCGCTTCCACCTGCGGCAGGCGATGCTCGCATTCCCGTTGCTGACCGGTCCGACGGCGGAGCTGCGGTGGTTTGTGTCCGAGACGGAAGCTCTGGAACGGTTCCGCGAAGAAACGCCCGCCGCCGTGCGCGAGCGGTTAATCCACGACACGCGGCACTGGGTGATGCGAGACCTTCGCGAACGTCCGCAGGATGGCGAGTCGTCGGACGGCAGGACCCGCACCCGCGACTTGTGCCGCCGGCTTTTCGACCGATTCGACGCGCCCCACATCGAGCGTTGGAGCGACGCCACTTGGGAAGCGTTCACGCTCCACTTGCTTTGGCTGATATGCCGCGACGGCTGTTCCACGAGTCACGTTCCGAGTACCGCGTTGCGCGTTCCGGATTCGGAAACCGATCGAAACCGGCAAATTGGAACACGGAACCTGGAGCCTGGAACATCGCGAATTCGTCACCGCGATTGGCTGCTCGAAGCCTCCGGAGAAGATAGCGATCAAGTCGTTCACGACGTGTTGATCCGGTTCTGCGCGGCGTTTCTCGATCAGGGCCTGGCCCACTGGCCGCTTCCACAGCGCGAAGCCGGTTTCTTTGCCGCCTTTACCTCGTATACGAACCATCGGCTGGGTCCGCCCGACCGTTGGCTGCGGCCGATCCGCTCCGAGTGGAAGCGGCTGCATCGGGCCGGCATGACACCGCTCGACGCGATTCACGAATCGCTCGAACTGTTGGGCGTCGCCCGCGGCGAAGAAGAAGAGTACCTGAAACAAACGTTGCTCGCCCTGCGCGGCTTCGCCAGCATGATCTGGCAGATGGAGACGCGCGGCGACCGCGTCGCTTGCCCCGCTCCGCCGGGAAGCCTTGTGGAATTCATTGCCGTGCGGTTGATTCTCGAGCGGCTGGCTATCCAATTCGTGGCGCGGAACACGCTCGGCTTTCGCGGCGCTCTCGCTGAACTGCCCGCCGAAGCGGCTCGCCGGTGTCGCCGACGCAACGGAGGTGGTGTCGACCAGCGGGCGTTCCTCGTCTTTCAGATGGCACAGCTTCATGGCTGGAGCCCGCAAACCCTGGCCCGCCTCTCGTTCCATCAATGGCGGCGACTCATCGCGGAAATCGAGTCGTTCTCGGGCCACGATCGGCGTCGCGTATATCATCTGGCGTACGAGCGGCGTCATCGCATGCAAACGCTCGATGCGATTGCCGCGCATGCGCCGACGGCGCTTCGCCGTTTCAGTCGTCCTGTTCCTTCTTTAGCGGTCGAGCCCAATGGGGAAGAAGGCGATGCCGCCCGCTCGCTATCGGCACGGCGCGTCGCTGAATCGGCGCCGCACTTCCAGGTCATCTGTTGTATCGACGAGCGCGAGGAATCGCTCCGGCGGCACCTGGAGGAAGTGGCCCCCGATTGCCAGACGTTCGGCACCGCCGGCTTCTTCGCCGTGGCCATGTATTATCGCGGGGCCGCCGACGCGCACTACAGCCCGCTTTGCCCGGTCGTCATCAAGCCGCGGCATTATGTGGCCGAGTCCGTCGCCCTGCCGGCACAACAAGCGGAGCGGCGGCGACGGATACGGCGGCGCGCCATCGGAACGGTGACGCATCGGCTGCATCTCGGCAGCCGCACGTTTGCCGGCGGTTGGCTGGCAGCGGTGCTCGGCTCGCTCGCTTCGCTGCCGCTAGTGATGCGGATACTCTTTCCCCGGGCGACCGCACAGCTCCGTCGCTTCGTTCGCGGTTTTGTGGCCACACCGACACAAACGCACTTGCAACTGGAACGCAGTCAAACCGAGCCGGGGCCGAATCCCGGGCACGTCGGCTACCAGGTCGACGAAATGGTGTCGATCGTGGAGCGGCTGCTCCACGACATCGGTTTGACTCGCGACTTCGCCCGGCTGGTCATTGTTGTGGGGCACGGCTCTTCCAGCATGAACAACCCGCACGAAGCGGCGCACGACTGCGGCGCTTGCGGCGGTGGTCGCGGAGGCCCCAACGCCCGGGCCTTCGCACAAATGGCAAACGACGTGCGCGTGCGAACGCTCCTTGCCGAGCGTGGACTCTCGATTCCCGATAAAACCTGGTTTGTGGGCGCCTATCACAACTCGTGCGACGACAGCGTCGCCTACTACGACCTCGACCGGTTGCCGACTGCTCACGAGAGCGATTGGGAACGCTTGAAGGCGGCCATGGACGAGACGCGGCGCCGCAGCGCCCACGAGCGATGCCGCCGTTTTGAATCGGCACCGCTGGACTTGGATGAGGAGGCCGCGCTGCGACATGTCGAGGGGCGTGCCGAGGACTTATCACAGGTCCGCCCCGAATACGGCCACGCTACCAACGCCTTGTGTTTCGTCGGCAGGCGCGAGTGGTCGCGAGGTCTGTTTCTCGATCGTCGCGCGTTTCTCCAATCGTACGATCCGGCGCAGGATGACGCGGACCACACGATTCTCACACGGATTTTGCAGGCGGTCGTGCCGGTATGTGCGGGCATCAATCTGGAATACTACTTTTCCGTCGTCGATCCCACTGGCTATGGATGCGGAACCAAGTTGCCTCATAACATCACGTCACTGCTAGGCGTGATGAACGGGGCCGCCAGCGATCTCTTGCCCGGCTTGCCGTGGCAAATGGTGGAGATTCACGAGCCCTTGCGGCTGCTGCTGGTGATCGAGACGACACCGGCCGCCCTGTTGCGGATTATGGAGCGCGATGCGGCCATCGCGCGGCTGATTCATGGGCGATGGGTGCAGCTTGCCGCGATCGATCCGGCTTCCGGCCAGATTCACCTTTTCCAACACGGTCGCTTCGAGAAGTATTGCCCGGCGTCGACCCGGCTTCCCGCGGTCGGGTCGTCGGTCGAGTGGTATCGCGGTTGGCGCGAGCACTTGAGTTTTGCGGAGATTCAAGGGCGGCCGACGTCATGACACCCGACAATCTCTTTCCATGGTTCGGTCTGTGCGTCGTGGCCAGTCCGGCGGTGCTGGTGGCGGTGACGTGCATTATGTCGCTGGTGGGTCGTCCGCTCAGCGAAGAGGCAACCAGCCGCTGGACTTTCGGAACCGTCGTCGTCGGTCTGCTGGCATCGATTGCCGTGCTGGTCATGATGCTCGCCGTTGGCACGCGAGAGGTGCCGGTCGATTTCGGCAACCTAGTCGTCATTCACGAGCACCACTTCCATTTTCACCTGAAGTTCGTTTTTGATCGGCTGTCGGTTCCCTTCGTCATTTTGTCGTTCTTGCTCTGCGGCACGATCGGCGCGTTCACGAACCGATATTTGCATCGCGAGCCGGGATACGGCCGCTTCTACGTCTGCTACTCCTTGTTCACGCTGGGAATGGTTGCCACGTCGCTTGCCGGCACGATTGAAGTGCTCTTTCTCGGCTGGGAATTGGTGGGCCTGTCGTCGGCGCTCTTGGTGGCGTTTTTTCACGAGCGGCCATCGCCCGTGCGGAATGGATTGCGGGTGTGGTCGATCTATCGACTGGCTGACGCCGCGTTTCTCATCGCTGCCGTCGCCTTGCACCATTTGACCGGTGCTGGCGACTTCGACGGCCTGATGGGAGCGGGTCCGTGGCCCGAGAGCCAATCGTCGCTGACATCCAGCCAAGCGCTGTTCGTGGGACTGCTGTTATTATTCGCGGCGGCCGGCAAGTCGGCACTGGTTCCGTTCTCCGGATGGTTGCCCCGCGCGATGGAAGGCCCCACGCCATCCAGCGCCATATTCTACGGTGCTCTGTCGGTTCACCTCGGTGCGTTTCTGTTGTTGCGGGTAAGTCCGCTTCTCGAGTCGTCGTTCCTGTTGTCCGCCGCCGTGGTGGTAACGGGCCTGGCAACGGCGCTATTGGCCGCGATGGCCACCCGCGTACAGACCGACATCAAGAGCGCACTGGCGTATGCGTCGCTCACGCAGGTCGGCATCATCGTGGCCGAGATCGGTTTCGGACTTCGCTATATTGCACTCATCCACATCATCGGTCACGCTTGCTTGCGGACACTCCAACTGCTGCGGGCACCCACGTTATTGCACGACTACCACACGCTCGAAAACGCAATCGGCGGACATCTGCATCACACTCCAACAATCTTCGGCCGCCTGATTCCCCAGAGCTGGCAGGCATGGTGCTATCGTTGGGCGCGCGAGCGTGGTTACCTCGATTCCATTCTCAACGAGTATATCGTTCGACCATTTCTCGCCATATTCCACTGGTGCGATGCGATGGAACACCGTTGGACAGATGTACTCTCCCATGGACGGTCGCGCGAGTCGGACGAAGTAGAGGCGCGTGATGAGATTGTGGAAGAGTTGAGACTATAGAGCATGCCAGAGCTTCATCTACCATGGCTCGAGCTGGCGATCTTCGCACCGTTGATCGGCGCGGCGACGATGTGGCGCGCGAAGGATCCCGACGTAGCTCGTATGCACGCATTGATCGCGTCCGGCCTGGCGCTGGTGCTCGCGCTGACGGCGTGGGCAGACTTCGGCGCGCTGCGCACGTTCGAGGCTCACGATCGCGGAGATATCGTATCGCCTCTGCTCGGCGAAGATGCCGTTGTCGTCGACGAATTGAGTGCGCCCCTGTTGCCACTGGCCGCGGCGCTCCACTTTCTGATCATTTTCTCGACCTTGCGGACGAAGGTGCGGCGGTTTCCCTTCGCCTCGACGCTCATTTCCGAATCGCTGCTGTTGGCCCTGCTTTGTTGTCGCCAGCCGTGGGGCATCATCCTGCTGCTGGCGGCGCGGTTGATTCCACCGGTCGTCGAGATGCGCCGCCGGAATCGGTCGACGCGCGTGTTCCTGCTGCACATGGGCCTTTCCACCGTTCTGTTGGCGGCGGGGTGGGGGATCGTCGAGTGGAGCGGTAATACGTCCGCGGTTTCGCTCTGGGGCATCGGGATGCTGATGGCGGGCGTATTGATCCGCAGCGGCGTCGCGCCGTTGCACTGCTGGATGACCGATCTTTTCGAGAACGCCACGCTGGGAACCGCGCTGCTGTTTGTCACGCCTATGACCGGCGCTTATGCCGCGGTTCGGCTCGTGCTGCCCATCGCACCCGAATGGGCGTTGCAAAGCATCGCCTTACTTTCGCTATTCACCGCGGTGTACGCTGCCGGCATGGCTCTCGTGCAGCGCGAGGCGCGCCGATTCTTCTGCTACTTGTTTCTCAGCCATTCGTCGCTGGTGCTCGTGGGCCTGCAGGTGGCCACGCCCATCGGGCTGACGGGCGGTTTGTGCGTCTGGCTTTCGGTCGGCATCTCGCTGGCCGGCTTCGGCCTCACGCTGCGAGCGCTCGAATCGCGCACGGGGCGCGTGTCGCTGGCCGACTTTCACGGACTGTATGATCACATGCCGGTGCTGGCCGCATTCTTCTTGATTACTGGTTTGGCCAGTGTCGGCTTTCCGGGCACGGTGGGGTTTGTCGGCGCGGAACTGCTGGTCGAGGGGGCCGTGGGCGTTTACCCAATCGTCGGAATGCTGGTCGTATTGGCGGCGGCTTTGAACAGCATTGCGGTGCTGCACGCCTACTTTCGCTTGTTCACCGGGAAACAGCACACGGCGACGATTTCGCTGAGCATTTGCTGGCCCGAACGCATGGCCGTGTTGGCGCTAGCCGCGCTGATTATCGGCGGCGGCTTGTGGCCACAACCCGGCGTCGCGTCGCGGTATCACGCCGCGTCGGCGATTATTGAGCGACGGCACGAACGGGAGGGGCGCACCGACGCGGACGAATCCGCGAGGGCTGGCAACCGTTTACGCAAGGGTGCGGCAGTCCGAGAACAGCACGGATAGCACGTAGCTCATGAACGCGCTGAGTTGTGCGTGGCGGCGCGATTGCGGTAGAGGGCGGGGTCGATGGCCGCGAGCATGCGGCCGGCGTCAGGCTGGCCGTCGAGAAACTCGCACACGCGCTGCGCCTGGCGGCGGGCGTCGCTCATCAGGTCGTTGTAGCTGACCAACAGCAATCGCATGTGCGGCTGTCGGCCGAGCCACTCGAACAGCCGTTCCAAGTGCAGCTCGAAGGCGGCCTTCACTTTCTCCCGCGGTGGGATCTGCTGCCCGCGCCGCTGGAGCATCTTCTCCTGTGACGCGATCACCTCGTCGAGATCGCGCTGCATGAATACGATTCGATATCGCTCGCCGGCGGGCAAGTCGTAGAGCAGCGCGGACACTACCTTCACGACTTTTCCGCGAGCCTCGGGCACCCACGATGTGTCGCTCTTCATGCGTTTGACGAGCTCGAACTCGTAATAGCCGCGTGGGTTGTCGACGTCGGCCGCGCGGCGCTCGTCGGTCAGAACGGGCAGGCCCCCCTGATCGAGCATTTGCACCATCAGCGAAGTGCCCGACCGCGGCAGGCCGGAGACGACGACGATTTCGGAATCCAACGTCATGGGACAGGGCCTATTAACCGCAGCTAACGGACTTAACCGCGAAGTACGCTAAGAGCGCTAAGGAAGCAGAAATAGAATTTGTTTGCACTTGGCGATCTTTGCGTTCTTGGCGGTAGAATCTCTTCTGATATGCGCTCTAAATGTCGACCTTCAGTAGCGGCCGAGCGACAAACGCCGCGACGAGCGATACCACAAACCAGTACACCAGCCACCAGTTCGTGCCCGAGATCCACGACGGCCGCTCGGGATAGACGACCTCGATCGACTGCACGGGCGAATCGGCGGGAAATGGCTGTTCGCGCGGGTGCAGTAGGGCCGCGGACCAACTCCACGCTGGCCGCTCGAGACTAACGGGCATGAAGCCGTCGCCCACGGCCAGCTCCTTGTCGAACGTTTGTTCGCCGATTTCGAACGAAAGCCGGTGACATCCCGCGCCCGTGGCTTGCACGTTCCAGCAGACCATGTGCTTGGCGGGAACGCGCACCGGGCCGACGGTTGTCGTAATGCCCGGCGCCTCGATGAGGTGCGCATCGTCGATTTTCTCGTCGGCGCTGTCGGCGAGCTGCACGGTCACCACGGCTTCCTCGCCGACGCGGAGCGGCCGCGCCTGGTACCAGAGCGCCAGTTGCCCCAACAGCAGGCACATCGGCACGAGCATGACCAACATGGGCGGGATCGACAACAGCAGCAGTCCCCCCGCCCCCAACAGTAGGCGGCCCTGCGATCGCAGCCCCACGAACACGTTCTCCTTGAACAGCGACAGCGCGAGCAGATTGGCCTTGATGCCATTGCGCACTCGCCGAATGGCCGACTGGTTCGACGTGTATTTGTAGAACACGAGCATCACCAGACCGGTGACCACCGCCACCAGCGTGGCCGACAGCCAACCCGGCATGACGGCGATCGGCGCCAGCGCAATCGCCGCGCACCAGTTGGCGACCGTGTTCAGCCAGACGACAAGCTGAGTTACCATGCGCGGTGCGTCACAAGAGAGCTATTCGAGATACCCCAAACCGCGAAGCTGGTCGGCGACCTGCTGTTCGGCGTCGTCGACTTTGAGCCGTTTCAGCTCGTTTTCGATGGCGTGGACCACAAGCTCCTCGACGGTGCTGTAACCGGCCTGGGAAGCAGCCTGCCTGGCACGCTCCAAGAGATTCGGGTCGATCTTGATGTTGGACATGCTTCGCCACTCGCTCTCTTGTGGTAAAAGGTGTGATATCACCACAGTTTTCAGTGTTCAGTTTTCGGTCCGGAAGCAACTGACTACGGACAACTGACCACGGACAAGCGCAAAATGAGCCAGTCCCCGACGGTTTTGGAATCGCCTCTCACGTCGCGAATATGCTTTTTCCGTTCATGGTGCTTGGCGTCGGCAGGTTGAACTCGGCAAGGATCGACGGGGCGACGTCGATCAGCGACGGGTCGCTCGCCGCGAACTTGCGATTGCAACACAGCATGCCGGGCACTTCCAAGGCATCGGCACAGTGATCGGCGCTCCAGGCTAACGTGTTGTCGAGCAATACGTCCTGTGTCAGCTCGCCCAGGCACGTTTCCCACGATGCGCGATAGCCGCGGGCGTAGCCGATAATCAGATCGGGCGCCAGCTCGGTCGCCTCGCCCTGGTAAATCTCGTCGGCCCGATAGACGCCGCGAATAACCTGTTGACCTTCGAAGTCGCGCACCGCCTTCAATCGCGCGATCAATTGCCGCAAGAGCTTGTTCTGTTCTTCGCCCGGCTCGACGATTCCCTCGGGCTCGCGTCCCTTCAGGTTCAAATACAACCCGTTGATTCCCAGTCCGTACGCGCGGGTGCGAGACCAATCGCAATTCTGGATTACCGACGCGCACTCGCGGGGATTGAGGAATCCGAGATCGCGGAGCCACGAATTGAGATTGAATTGCCGCCCGAAGTTGGCAAAGCCGTGGTCGCTCATCACGAAGATGGTGGCCTTGCCGCCGTATCGATCGTAAATGTCGCCGATCACCGAATCGAGCCGCTGGTAGAGCCGCTTGACGTGACCATAATACTTGGCGGCCTCCGTCGCCGATCGCGTGGGATGCTTTTCGTTCTCCTCGGCATTCCACCAGAACATGTGCGATTGCAAATCGCTGCTGGAGAAGTAGAAGAAGAGTAAACCGTCGTCGTAGTTCTCAACCGCATACTCGAACATCGCCAGCCGCTCCTCGAGCACCATGGTGGCCTGCTTGAGGAATTCGTCGTCGACGAAAACGCCGTTGGTGCGCGCCCTGTGATCCTCCTGAAAGCCGGTCGTGTAGAACAGGCCGAGCTGCTGCGACACGTCTTCGATGAAATCGGGCGGCTCCGAGACCTGCACCGCCGGGGCCGAGGGGTCGATGTTGATCGGAGAAGCGTACATGCGGAAGTTCGGCGACACTTCTTGCAGCAGGAAACGGCAGATGCCGCTCACGTGCTGCGTGGGCAAGGGCGCGGGGGTCGACAGGGCAAAGTCGAGCTTCAGCCATCGGCTCCACTGGCCGGCGCGAAGCATGATCTTCTCACCTTGCACTTCCAACAGCGCCGCGCCCGATGCGCGATCGCGGTGTACTTCGAATTCGACCGTCGTCGGCTGCGGCGTTTTGAGCATGCTGTTCTCGGGACCGACGAGCGTGGCCTGCGCCGAATCGCCGTCGAACACGAGCCGCCGTCGTTTGCCGCCCCCTTCGTCCAAGCCGTCGGCCGGAGCATCTTCGCTGAAATGCTGATAGGTGCCGTAACCGCCGAGCATGTCGGGCGTGCCCATACCCGAGATGCAGCGGTGGTGCCCGTGCTGCGAGGGGCTGGGCGGATAATTCGACGGCAGGTCGTAAAACGTCGAGGGAATTCCCTCCGCGTCGAGGTAGTCCCAGAACGGCACGCCCTGCCGCTTCAGCACGGTTTTCGCCGGCTTGTGATTGAACGGCCAGAAGTCGAGCTGCAGGCGATGATTGCCCACTTCCCAGTAGCCCTCTCCGGGCAACGTCTCGGCGGCCGAGAAAAACGGGGCGCACGGTTCGTGCGGATGGCGGTGGATGAAATCGAAAATGCCGTGCGAACCCGGCCCCGAGCCGTTGATAAAGTTGGCCCAGGCCACCGGGCTTTGGGGCGGAGTGCTGGTGCCCAGGCTGCTGAAGCCGCCGGCGACGCTGATCTTCGCCATGTTGGGCATGAGCCCTTCGTTCATCATGCTGCGGCAGAGGCGCGGGTCCATGCCGTCGATGCCGATCACGATCACCTTCTTGCCGAGGGCCTTCGATACGCGATTGACACCGCCGAGCCAGTAACTCGCGCCGGCGATTCCCGCGGCACCGGCGGCGACGGCGCCAGCACCGGCCAGAAACTTGCGGCGGGAAATCGATTTCGGTTTCGAATCAGCCATCACGCCACCTGGGGTTCTAGTTCCCGCACCTTCTTCTCAGGCCGGCGATCGTCGTCGGGCCGCTCTGTCGAGCGCTCGCCCACGGTCATCGGGCGGCCGTCCATGTAGTCCGGAATCGGCACCCCGAATAACTCCAGCACGGTGGGGCCGATGTCCAACAGCCGCGGCTGCTGGCATTCGACCTTGCGATTGCAGAACAATACGCCGGGCACCACCGACGGATCGACGCAGTGGTCGCCGCTCCACGCCTTCTTGTTGTCGTGGAACACCTCGCGGCTGGTGCGTCCCACCGCGGCGTCCCACGACACGCGATATCCGCGGGCGTACCCCACAATCAGATCGGGCGCTTGATCCTTGTACGGCCCGCGATACGTTTTGGCCGCCTGATAGACGCGCTTGATTGCGAGCTCGCCGGTGCGCAGATCGACGATTGACGCGAGCTTCTCGGCGATTTCGCCGCGCAGCGCCTCGGCCTCTTCGCCTGGCTCGACAACGCCCTGCTCGAATTTGCCCTTCTGGTTCACGAAGATGCCGGTCAGGCCGATGGCGAACGCCCGCGTACGCGACCAGTCGATGCCGGCCAGGTGCTCCTGGCCGCGCCGCGCGTCGTCGACCACGAGGTAGCCGTTCTCTTCGAGCCAGCGGTTCAGGTCGATGCCGCGGCGGAAGCTGTTGAAGCCGTGGTCGGAGATCACCATCAGCAGCGTGTCATCGCGCTTACATTTGGTCATGGTGCGGCCGACAAGCTGATCCATCCGCACGTACATATCTTCGATGGCGGTGCGAAACGCGGCGGGCACTTCGGCCGGTCGGGCCGGGTGCTCCTCGTCGTGATACCGCCAGAACATGTGCTGCATGCGATCGCTGCCGTCGAACACGCACACGCACAGCCCCTGCGGCACCTTTTCGAGCGAGTCGACGAACATTTCCTCCCGCTCGCGCTCGATGTCGGCAAGTTGGGTAGCGAAGTGCTCGTCCTCCAGCACGTGCTCGCTCAGGCCCCACGTATCCTCGGCCAGACCCAACGTGGCGTACGGTCCCTGCCGCTTGGCCAGGTAGACGGGGTAAACCGACGGATAGCCGATCGGCATCGCCGGCTTCTCGGGATCGATGTTGATGGGCGTAACGTACAGGTCAAAGTCGGGCTCGGTTCCGCGGAGCAGAAATCGGCACACGCCGCGAACGGTCGTGCCAAAGCCCCCGCGAAAGCGAACGGAAATCCAGTCGGTGTACTCGCCGAGTCGCAGGGGGTACTTCTTGCCGTCGATTCGTAACATCGCGGCATCCTTGCCACTGACGGACACGGTGAACGGCAGCTTAATCGGGCCATGATCGGCCTTGGTCGGATGTGGCGGGCCCAACAAATCGCCTCGCACCGTGCTGCCCTGCCACTCGACGTAGTGCACCTCGCCCCCCGTCTTTTCCACCCCATCGCGGGCTCGCGTGGTGTACTGCGAGAATGTGCCTTGCGTACCGCGGAGGTCGGGCACGCACATGGCCGAAAGCTGCACGCCGCGCAGCTTCTCGGGGGGGAACGTGATAGGCACGCGAAGGATCGAGCTGAAGATGCCGTAATTACCGAGGATGCTCCAGAACGGCTTGCTCTTGCGCAACAACCGCACATCGGGCTTGCCCCAGCGCAGCCGTAGCGGCCCGATCCCAATCGAGCGCTGCGAAGAGCGAATCTCGACCGAGCTCAGCTTCGGTTGGTAGGTGCGCGGATCCGGAATCAGGAAGTCGAAGATGTTGTGCTTGCCGGGGTTGGTGCCGGTCTGAAACGACGACCAGGCCACCGGCGAGATTGGGGGCAACGTGCTGCCCAGCGGCTTGAAGTCGCCTCGGTCGCGAAGCGCCGCCAGGTTGGGCAGCTTGCCTTCGGCCAGCAGCTTTTCGGTCAGTCCGTAGTCGAGCCCGTCGAGGCCGAGAATGACCACGCGCTTAAATCGCGGCTTCTTCGGCGGACGGCGGTGAAACAGCAAGCGAAGCAACCGACGAATCGGCCACAGCAGCAGCATCGAAATGGCCGACAGGATCGTTCCGAAGACTGCCAGAAACGATCCCGCCAATGCGAAACCCGCCCCCGGCCCGATATAGGCCAGCGCGTAGTCGGGCAACAGCACGACCAGGGCCAGCGCGCAAATCAGGATGCGAACTTTCGCTGTTGCCGTACCCGAACGCATCGGTTTCCCTTACTGCTTCCCTTACTGTCGCCGTTACTGTCGGGGTTCATCGGGGCGCGGCTGGCGCGGTGCGGCGACGACGTCGACCAGCTGTTCGCCGGGCGTCAAATCCTTGCCGGCCAACCCTGCGTAGTCGGCTCCGTACCGATAGCTGCGGAACAAACCTCCGGGGCCGCCGCCTGGTCCGCCCGGGCCACCCGGTCCGCGTCCTCGACCACCCGGTCCGCCCGGACCACCGAAGCCGCCGGGACCGCGATCGGGTCCGCCCGGACCGCGATCGGGACCGCCCTGTGCGCGATCCGGAGGACCGGGGCCACGGTCGGCTCCGCCGCGCGGACCGCCGTCGCGAGGATCGGCCCCATTGCGACCGTCTGGGCGTTGCCGGGAGTTAGGCGGGCCAAATCCACGCGCGAAACCCTCTTGCATTTCTTTGATCTGCGTTTGCTGCTCGTCGCTGAGGAATTTGGCGACCTCGGCGTCGACGTGCTTTTGCAACTCTTCGAGCTCCTTCGTCTGCGCTTCGGTCAGCTTGAGCGACTCGACGACAAACGAGGGAATCACTTCTCCCAAACGCGGCGCCGCGGGGCGACGCTGTCGATCGGTTCCGTCAGCGCGATCTGGCCTACCGCGCCCATCTGGTCCACCGCGTCCATCGGGTCCACCGCGTCCATCGGGGCGGGCCGGACCGCCGGGCCCGCCGAAGCCGAACACCGGAGGCTGTGCAAACGTCTTCCGCTGATCGTCGGTGAGCAGCTTGGCCACTTTCCCGTCGACTTCTTCTTGCAGTTTGGCCAACGACTCCTTTTGCTCGTCAGTCATCTGCAACATCTGCTGCAAAAACGCAGGGAATAACTCGCCGGGACGAGGTGGGCCAAATCCGGGCCCGCCAGGGCCGCCGGGCCCGCCAGGGCCGCCGGGCCCGCCAGGGCCGCCGGGCCCACCAGGGCCGCCGAAACCGGCACCCGGGTATTTGAACTGCCACACGACCTCGCTGTCGGTCGAAACTTCAAACAGGATGCCGGGATTGCCCGAGCACACATATGTATTGCCGTTGGGGAGCCGTTGCGCCCCGGAGATCAGCATCGAATAGAAGCTGCGTTTGTCGGGCGCCGAGTAGCTCCACTTCGCCCGTTCGGGGCCATACGCCAGGAATTCCTCGCAGGCGTAAGTGCCGTCTTCGTTCACCGGCAACACCACTTCGTCGACCGACGAATACTCGCCGCCGGGACGCCGCATGCCGTTGTTGAACACCAGCATGTTGCCGGCACCGGGCAATCCCTCGGGAATCCAGTGGGCGGAGTGCTGGGAGTACAGCCGCTGGTCGACGTTGGTGCCGCGTCGATAAGCCACGGGATTGCCCCAGCGATAGAGCAGATCGCCCCCCTTGCCGGTACGACCGCCCTCGTGCGATACGGCTTCATCAGTTGTGGTGCTGTGATCGATGATCCACACTTCGCTGAACTCGTGCACGCTGAGCATGATCTGGTCGAGCTTGGGGTTGTAGGAAATGGCATTGGTGTGGGTCCAGTCGCCACTCATGCCGAAGCCGCCGCCTCGTCCACCGCGCCCGCCCGGTCCGCCGCGATCGCCGCGACCGCGACCATCACCACGATCGGGCCGACCACCTCCATCAGGGCCGCGCTGGCCGTCGCCATCGGGCCGCTGGGCGTCCCGCAGGTCGTCGTCGGGCGATTTCGGGTCTTTCTCGTCGTCGTTGTCGGGCCGCTGCGTTGGGCCGCCGACATAGCCCAGGGAACGCAATCGCGCAAGTTGCTGCGGGTCGGCCAGCATCGCCGCCATCATGCCCGCGGTGAAGTTGATGTCGACCAGCTCGGGATGCTCCGAGACCTCGCCGTAATTGGGCTTCGCGCTGTCGACGTCCTGCACCAGGTGATCCCAAACGCGCCACTGCCACACGATCTCGCCGGTGGTCTTGCCGGTGGGTTTGATTTCCAGAATGCTGTCGGCGAGGAGCTCGTTGCGAACGGTCTCCGGCCGACGACCCGCGGAAATCGCTTCCTCGGCCGTCTCTCGCTCGGCGGCGATCATCAGCACGTTGCCGTTGGGAAGCGGACACACATCGTGGTGGGGGATGTATTTTGCGTCGTCGAACGTATAGTCCCACAGCAGCTCGCCTTCCCAGTTGAATCGCTGGATGCGGCCGCCCGCCGCCGGTATGGCGAATCGCTTTTCGGGGTTCACGGCGGGACGAAGCAAGGTGCCGTCTTCCAGCAGATACGCGCACATGGCGGGCGTGTACTGGCTCTTCCACTCGTTGACGATGCGTCCTTCCATGTCGACCAGGTAGGTACTGGTCGAGTTCATCGGCGCGATCAGCGAATAGCCTTGGAACGCCTCGGGCTCATTGATCGACAGACCGTCGGGGACGATTGCCGGGCCGCCGCGATCGGGTCCGCCCCGATCCGGGCGCTGGGCATGGGTGCTGGGTAGCGAGCCTAGGGCGGCGACGACGAGCGCGACCGCTGCGACGACCACGATCTGGGTCCGACGTTTCATGGCGAATCTCTCCGGAGGAAGAAGTGGCGACCACCCAGTGAATGGAACCCCGAAAGACGAGTTACTTCCCGCCGACGCAAGGCGATTCGCGGTCCGGTGGGGAGAATACCTCTGGCGGAATATGCGAAATTGGCGGGACAAAAGGGCCAAGTTTCTTTCGCCGTCGTGGGCGGCCGAGCTTGGATTCCGGCCATTCCCGGGTTCACCCCGGCCCTATTCGCCCCGCAAAGTGGCCAGGGCCCGCTGTTCGATCTCGTCGAGCCGCGGATCGGCCGGCGGCGGAGTGCCACGGACGCGCTCGTGCGCTTCGCGGTACAGGATCAGGCATTCGAGGTAGTCGAACCACGGTATGGGCAGCGTGGCGAACGAGCCCTCGTACAGGGCCCTTGTCCATTCGTCGAGCGCTTGGGCGGCATCGGAAAGCGCTTTGTCGGCCTCGGCGGCTTGGCCCGCATCGTGGTAGGCCATTGCCAGGACGGGAAGTGCGATACGTCCGACCGAAAAGCGCGGATTCGATTCCGCAGCCCGGCGAAGCAACTCCAACGACTTTTCCGTTTCGCCGGCGCGATAGTGCGCCAGTCCGGCAATGTACCACTGCACCTCCCACGGCAATCCGCGTGGCATGCGGAACTCGCCGCCCGGCTGATTCGGCCCGCCCGGCTGGCCGCGATTGGGCGGACGCTCGCCATTGGGGGGACGGTCGCCCTTGTTCGGACTGTCACCCTTGTTTGGACGCTCGCCGCTGGGCGACTCGTCGTTGCTCGCCGAACGCTGACCGTCCGGGCGACGATCGCGGTCGGGCGAACGGCGACTATCGGGCGAAGCGAAATCGAAGGGCGGCCGACCGCCGAAAAATGGAGGCGCACCCCACGGCGCGGCGCCGGAGTTCTCGAGCGACTCTTCCAGCCGCGTCGCCAGCGCGCTCGCCTCTTCGGGCGACGTCGGCGCCAGCAACATGCTGCGAATGGCGAAGGCGACGAAAGTCGGATCCTCCGATTGGTGGAGCTGGCCGCCGAGGGTGGTGCAAATCTGTCGATATGCCTCCTTGTCGCCGGCGTAGAGGAACAGCGGCGGCACACCCCACCAACCGGGATTGTTGGCCGGTGCGCGCAACTCGACCGCCTTGGCGAAGTCGCCGGCCGCGGCGTGCCATGCGCCCAGCCGAGTGTAGAGGGAACCTCGGCCCGACCATGTCAGGTAGTGATCCGGCTGTAGCTCGGTGGCTTTCGTGTACTGCGCCAGCGCGAGCGGCCACCGTTCCTGGTCGGCGTTGGCGCGAGCGCTGTCGAGCAAAACGTTCGCCTCTTTCAGGCGGTCGGAGAAGTCTTCGGTCTCCTCGCGAAGGCGATCGGCCTCGGCTTTCGCGTCGGTAGCGCGAATCGCCTGCCACGTGCTGACGGCCGTGCCCGCCACGAGCGCCAACAGCACGATCGACGCCGTTGTGAACAGCACCTTGTTCCGCCGCGCGAACTTGCTGAAGCGATACCAGGGCGACGGCGGCCGCGCGATCACCGGCTGCTGATCGAGGTATCGCTGCACGTCGCGGGCGAAATCGGCTGCCGTTTCGTACCGCCGCCGGCGATCCTTTTCCAGCGCCTTCATCACGATCCAGTCCAAGTCGCCACGGAGGGCCGCGGCATGCGACCGGGCGTCGGTACGCGGGCCGGTAGCCGTCGTCGCCATCGATCGCGCGAGCGTCGTCACGCGCACGCTGGGACGCGGCGG
Source organism: uncultured Pirellulaceae bacterium (assembly GCA_964415245.1). Taxonomy (GTDB): domain Bacteria; phylum Planctomycetota; class Planctomycetia; order Pirellulales; family Pirellulaceae; genus CAYQAJ01. The sequence continues at coordinate 46,173 of CAYQAJ010000004.1, forward strand.
CTCTTCCTCGCGAATGATTTTGCGCAGCTCGTCGAACGTGGCCGTTTGAATCCGCCGTTTGTCGAGCGGAGGGGTCCCCGTCAGCAGCTCGTACAACAGCACCCCCAGTGCGTAGATGTCGCTCCGCGTGTCGACGTCGAGCGCGTTCATCTCGGCCTGCTCGGGGCTCATGTACATCGGCGTGCCGATCATCTGGGCGAACCGCGTGTACAGCGTTTTGTCGGTCAGCGGCTGGCTGATCGCCTTGGCCACGCCGAAGTCGATTACCTTCACCACCGGCGTGGCATCGTGCAGAGTGACCATCACGTTCGAGGGCTTCAGGTCGCGGTGGATCACCCCTTTTTGATGGGCGTGCTGCACGGCCTGGCAAACGTCGACGAACAATTCCAGCTTCTGCCGCGTTGTCACGTGCTGCCGGTCGCAGAAGGTGGTGATGGGAACGCCCCGCACGAGCTCCATCACGAAGTAGGGCTGCCCCGCCGCCGTCGATCCCGCGTCGAACACGCGGGCGATGTTGGGGTGCTCCATCATCGCCAGGGCCTGCCGCTCGGCCTCGAATCGGGCGATCACCTCGCGCGAATCCATGCCGGCCTTGAGCAGCTTGAGCGCCACGCGGCGGCGAACCGGCTGCTGCTGATCGGCGACGTAGACCTGCCCGAATCCCCCTTCGCCGATCAACTCCATCAGGCGATAATTGCCAATCGTTTCGCCGGTGCGTTCGTCGAGCGTCGCAATTGCCGCTGTCGAGCGCTCCGCGATCGCCGCGATGCCGAGTGCTGCGGCGGCGCCCTCGAGATTGTCGGCGAGCCGCTGGTTGCCGCTGGGCCCATCGTCGAGCACGTTGCGGGGCGAATCGTGTGCGGCGAGCAACTCGTCGACGGCCTTCCGCAGCGCGCGATTCCCTCCGCACGCCTGGGCCAGATAGGCCTGCCGCTGTGCCCCTGACGCGCAATCCAGGGCGGATAGGAAGATGGACTTCTCGGGCCCGACCGGCATGTTCTCATTCCCGCCAGAGTTTGTGGTCCGACCGCTCAATGCAGGCGCTGTCGCCGCGTAAGACCGCCCCATCAGAACATGCGAATTCCGAACGAGCCCAGTGCCAATCTCGCCGCGCGATCCACCATCACTCTTGCTCGATTGCCCGCTGCAACCACGCGCGGGCGAAGCTCCAGTTGCGCTTGGCCGTCCGCACCGAAACGCCCAGCGCCGCCGCGGCCTGGTCGAACGTCAGTCCTCCGAAATATCGCAGGATCACCAGCTTGGCAGCATCGGGATCCTCGACTTCCAGTTTCTTCAGAGCTTCGTCCAAAGCTAGCACGGTATCATCGTCCCGGCCGGGCGACTCACCGACCGGGTCGCCGAGCTCGACCCGCAACCGCCCTCCGCCGCGCTTGGCGCTGGCCCTCCGCCGGGCCGACTCGATCAAGATCCGCCGCATCGACTCGGCAGCCGCGGCATAGAAGTGCCCGCGATTGTCCCAGCAGCGTGGGTCGCCGTCGCCCACCAGCCGCAAGTACGCTTCGTGTACCAGAGCGGTCGGCTGCAAGGTGTGCCCCGCCGCCTCCTGGGCCATTTTTTGCCGCGCGAGCCGGCGCAGCTCGTCGTACACCAACGGCAGAAGCTGCTCCGCCGCTAATGGGTCGCCCGATTCGATCCGTGATAGAATGCGCGTGACATCATCCATGCGGTCCAGCTTACTGCCGGGCTCGTGGGGAAGCCAGCCTCGGCCGCGCGGTTGGGAACGTGCTCGGCGGCGCTACGTGAAGCACTGTGCTGATGTACCCGGACTCCATGAGCGACAGGAGGTGTGACTCATGCAAGAGAAAGCGGATGCCACGGAAACCACGCAGCCAAAGTTCGACGAAACTGACTCGAATCCATCGACTAACGAAACCACGGATTCGAGTACGCGGAATCTCGACGACGCCGATTCGCGCCCGTGGGCGATCGATGAAATCATCGCCGAGCTCGACCGCGAGTACACCGGCCGATTGCCTGAGCGGGCGCTTCGCGAAGCGCAGCGCCGCCGCGAGGAAATCACGCCGCGGCTGATCGAGCTGATTCGCGCCGCGACGGCACAGGTCCGCGCCGGCGAAAAGCCCAAGGCCGAGGGCTATTTCTTCGCACTGTTCCTGCTCACGGAATTCCGGGCCAAGGAAGCCCTGCCGGCCATCTTCGAGGCGATTACGCTTCCCGGAGAGGGGCCGGAGCTTCTCTTCGACGATGTCATCACCGAGATGCTGGAACGCACTCTTGCCGCGATTGCCGACGATCAAATCGAGCTGTTTGAGCAGTTGATCAGCGATCGACAGGTCAACGAGTATGTGCGCTGGGCAGCCGCCGGCGTTTACAAGCACCTGGTACGCAATCGGCAAATGACTCGCGAAGACGCCGTCGAGCGCTTGCTGCGTCATCTCCGCGAGAGTATTGCAAACCGAGACGGCTCGATGGTCACTATTCTCGTCGGCGAGCTGAGCGACCTGGGGCCGCGCGAAGCGTTGGACGACATCCGTCGGGCGTTCCGACTGGCCCTCGTGGACCCCATGTTCATCCGCATGGAGCATATCGAGGACAACGTTGCGCAACGAGAGGCGTGGCTGCGAGAAGCGTTGGAACGATGCCGCCCGACCGGAATCGATGACACCGTCGAAGAGTTGCGCACGTGGCACTGCTTTCGTGAGGAGCACGATCCCCGCGACGACGAAGCCCCGATTTCGGACTCGTTGACAGACCTTGTCGATTATGAGGAGGAGTACGACGAAGACGCGGCGGCGAGCGACTGGGCCAACGACGACCCTTGGCGATCGTCCGACACGATCCGCAACACTTCGCCTCCCGTCCGCCGCAACGACCCCTGTCCCTGCGGCAGCGGCAAGAAGTACAAAAAGTGCTGCGGCGCGAAGCGAGATTGAATTGGGTCCGACGCACGATCCGAAAGTAGGACGCACACTCATCTCACAAAAACACCTCCATTATCTGGCACTCGCCCTTTCGCTGTTTGCGGCGATACTCGCGCCCCCTGCTTTGCGAGCGGAAGAAAGCTGGCCCTTGCCCGACTGGCCCACGGCAGAGCCGGAAGAGGTAGGCCTCGACAAGGACCTGCTCGCCAAGGCCCGCGACTATGCGCTGACCGGCGGCGGGTCGGGCTACATCACGCGGCGCGGCAAGCTAGTAATGTCGTGGGGCGATGCGAAGAAGCGGTACGATCTCAAGTCGTCGACCAAGTCGTTTGGCGCCACGGCGCTCGGCGTCGCGATTCTCGATCGAAAAATCGCGCTCGACGACAAGGCGATCGAGCATCATCCCGGCTTCGGCGTGCCGCCCGAGAGCAACGCCGACACCGGCTGGCTCGACAAGATCACCATTCTGCACCTGGCCACGCAGACGGCCGGATTCGAGAAACCCGGCGGATATGAGAAGCTGATCTTCGAGCCGGGCACCAAGTGGTCGTACAGCGACGGCGGACCCAATTGGCTGGCCGAGTGCATCACGCTCGCCTACCACGAGGACGTCGACACGCTGATGTTCGACCGCGTGTTTACGCCGCTGGGCATCGAGCGGCGCGATCTCGTGTGGCGCAACAACAGCTACCGGCCCCGCGAGATCGATGGGCTCGCGCGGCGGGAGTTCGGCTCCGGCATCAGCGCGAACGTCGATGCCATGGCCCGCGTTGGTTTGCTCTACTTGCGCGGCGGAATGTGGAACGGAAAGCGAATCCTTCCCGCGGACTTCGTCAAGCAGGCCGGCACCACGGTCGAATCGGTCGTCGGCCTGCCCGAGGTCGACCCGAAGAATTACGGCAACGCGTCGGACCACTACGGCCTGTTGTGGTGGAACAACGCCGACGGCACGCTCGACGGTGTGCCACGCGACGCCTTCTGGTCGTGGGGGCTGTACGACAGTCTGATCGTGGTCATTCCCAGCCTCGATATGGTGGTGAGCCGCGCCGGCGACTCGTGGAAGCGAAACGGGGGAGACCATTACGACGTGCTACAGCCATTCTTGGGACCGATCGCCGCGGCGGTGAAGGAACGGGACGCAGGCGGCGAGAAGAGGCCGGAGTCGCTCGGTGCAAAGGAAGCTGAGACGCTCCGCGCGAACGAATCGGAGGCGGGCAGCGCCGCATCGCCCCCCTACCCTCCCAGCACCGCGATTACCGCCATCGAGTGGGCTCCCGCCGATTCGATCATTCGCAAGGCGCCGGGCAGCGACAATTGGCCCATCACCTGGGCCGACGACGACATGCTGTACACCGCGTACGGCGACGGCCGAGGTTTCGAGCCGCCGGTCGAACCGAAGCTCAGCATGGGCATCGCACGGATCAGCGGCTCGGCCGACGAATTCACGGGCACAAACATCCGTTCGCCCTCAATCGAGACCCGCGGCGACGGCGCAAGCGGCAAGAAAGCCAGCGGCATGCTGATGGTGAACGGCACGCTGTACTTGCTGGCGCGTAACGCCGGGAACTCACAACTGGCTTGGTCCGATAATCGCGGCGAAACGTGGACGTGGTGCGATTGGCGTTTCACCGAAAGCTTCGGTTGCCCGACCTTCTTGAACTTCGGCCGCAATTACGCCGCCGCGCGCGACCGCTTCGTATACGTTTACTCGCACGACAGCAATAGCGCGTACGAATCCGCCGACCGCATGGTGTTGGCCCGCGTTCCCAAGGATCGCATCAAGGATGGCGACGCATACGAGTTCTTCGCCGACTGCAACGAATCAGGCGAGCCAATGTGGACGGACGACGTTGCCCGCCGCGCCTCTATTTTCTCGCACCCCGGCCGCTGCTACCGATCGAGCGTCAGCTACAACGCCCCGCTCCAGCGCTACCTGTGGTGCCAAACTCTCCCAGGTGGCGACGCGCGATTCAAAGGGGGCTTCGCCATCTACGACGCGCCGGAACCTTGGGGACCTTGGACGACCGCCTTCTATACCGAAGCATGGGATGTTGGCCCGGGCGAAACGTCGAGCATTCCCACCAAATGGATCAGCGACGACGGACGAACGATCCACCTGGTCTTCTCCGGCGACGACCATTTCTCCGTCCGCCGTGCGAAGCTGACCGTGGCGCCGTGATCCGCTGGCTGCGAAGTCGGCCGCGGCTAATAGCTGTAGCCGAAGAATTCGATGTCTTGCGCGTAATGGCTTTCGACGAATCGCCGCGTCTCGTCGTCGAAGTACGATCGGTAGTGGTCGTGCTCCGACGCTGTCCGTTCGACGTGCGGCAGCGCCCGGGCGACGCCGATCTTCTCGCAGAGACTGCTCCAGTCCTCACTCAGCCGCTCGAAACGAGCAGTGTAATCGACGAGAAGACGATTCTCGCCGGACAGGTTGGCAAGCTGCGTGATGCGATCGCGGAAGCTGCCCCGCTGCATGTGGTGCTCCAGAAGCCATACGCGGAACGTGACACCGGGGTCCACGATGCGGGAGTTCTGCACCTTCTGGTGATACAGCGAAACCAAACGGTCCCAAGGATTGCGAACCACCGCGAATTTGAAATAGCTGTCGAACCGGCCCGTACCCACACTGTCGCGAATCTCAGCAGCAGTCAGGTGGCGGTTGCGGCTGTCGACCGGCTCGCACAAGTCGACCAGGGCCGTTTCGATACTCAGGCCGGCCGTCTTCTTTGTATGGACGAAAATAAACCGGTGCGAATGCGAGATCATCGCTGGGTGACCGTGTGCATGCCAGAGGCGTGAAAAAGCGCCCTTCGCTACATCGGGCGAGGCGCGCCGCAGGACAACGGTACCCGTATCCTGACCAACGAGTCTAGACGATTTTCCCGCTCACAGGGCCGACGGGCCGGCGGACCGCCCGTCGTGTGTAGCAGACGTAAGTGAATCGCTTGCAGCCGTCGCCAATGATCTTCGAGGCGGCTGATCGCATACTTTGTCAGACCTTCACTCGGTCGACCGGCGATCACCGAACGTGTCGATGCCGAACTGCGCTCGGAAAAAACTTGAAACGACTTCGTCCTCTTCCTACCCGCCGCGCGCCCTGGAGCGATCCCATCGGATTGGGAACGTCGCTCCGCCGACCGCGCTCTAGCGCACTCACTTTGCCCACCGTTACACAGAACATATTCGCGAAAATCTAGCGGACCGGTACACACTGCCGATATTTACTGCGAGGCACGGTTGCCGCGCCGATGGGGGCACTGACGGCAAGCTGGCGCCAGCGACGGTGCCCTGCTGTGGTGTGCTGGCAAGTCATGCGTCGCGGCCCACGGCAAACGGATCGCTGCGAATGGATCGCGCCGTCGCGCGTGGATCGACTCACCATCGGAGAGGCGTCGATGAACATCTGCTTTGTGCGTCACGAGGCATTTCCGCTGTTCGAGCCGAGCGAGACAGGCGGCATCGGCGGCGCCGAAGTCCGCTCGTTCACGTTTGCCCGCGCACTGGCTGCCCGCGAAGGAACCAATGTCTCGTTCGTCGTGCAATCGGACTTCGCGCGAGCTTCGCGGCGTTACGGCAACGTCGTCGTCCACTTCGATCCGGCCCGGCGATGGCCGCATACGCGCGAGCTACTTGGGCGCCCCAGCGGGTTCTGGCTGTTGCCGGCGGCCACGGGCTACAAGGTCGTGCGCTCCATTCAACGGACCGTCGGCGGATTCTCTCAGGAAACAATGCGCACCTGCGCCCGCATCGATGCCGACGTCTACTGCTGTTTCGGAGCCGGCATTGCCGCCGCCAACGTGACACGCGCGGCTCGCCTGCTTGGCGAGCGTTCGATCGTGTTTTTGATTCACGACGACGACCTCACCGAGCGATCGAAGTTCGCCGTCTACTCGCCGAAATACCGCCGTGCCATCGCTCGCGCTCGCGACGAGTGCCTGGCCACCGCCGACGAGATCGTCGTTCAGAACGCGTATCAGCAGCAGCAACTGCTGCACCGCTTCGGCCGACGATCGGTGCTGATCCGCAATCCCATCGACACGCGGCGGCGGGAATTCGCCTCGCGCCCCATCGCCGAGCGGTTCGTTCTGTGGGTCGGGCGCGGTGAGACGTTTCACAAGCGAGCCGACCGTTGTCTCGACCTCGCCCGCCGCTCTCCCACGATCCGATTCGTGATGGTGATGAACCCGGCCGATCCGCGGGAGTATCGCAATCTTGTAGATGGCGCTCCCGGCAATGTGACCATCATCCCCCGCGTTCCGTTCGCTGAGATCGAGTCGTACTACAGCACGGCCGCGGCCTTTGTGAGCACATCCGACAGCGAAGGATTCCCCAATGCGTTTCTTCAGGCCGCAAAATATGGCGTGCCGATCGTGTCGTACGTGGTAGATCCCGACGGAATGTTGACCGAACACGGCTGCGGACTGTCGGCGCGCGGCAACATGGACGACATGGTCGCGATGCTGAACCAGGTTTGGCAGGGCGACGCGACCACCGACGAAATCGCGCAGGCCGGGCCGCGGTATGTCGCCGCGTATCATGCGCTCGACGATCGCGTGGCCGAGTTAGAATCCTTGATTCGCAACTTGGCTCCACGCCGTGTTCTCGCAGCGCCAACACGCCGCTTCCAGCCGACTCGCGCCATACGTCGACAGCGCGCGGCGGCCTAGAATCGCGCTGAGATTGCTTCTGCGGCGGAACGTACGTTATCCTTCCCGAGAATGGACAACTGACGACTGACGTCCTGCGCCTGAAAACCGAACACTGAAAACTGAACACCCTGGCCGCATCGAATGTGCTCACCTTCTCCTCTCGACGGAAGCGTCAAGAGTCCTTCATCAGCTCCAGCATCGCGTCGCCCATGGCGTGGCCGATGCGGTTGAACCAGATGGCGCTGCCCAGGTAGTGATAGCCGTGATCGCTTCCGATGAGCTTCCACTCCTCGAAGCGTTCCCGCCACATCGGGTACAGCTCCTCGGCCGCCTTGTCGACCAGCTCGTCGGTGCGGATGGCCTTCACGTTGCCCTTGAATTCCGGCACGTCGTTCATGGCGAGCTGGGCCGTTTGCACGGTGAGCATCGCGCCGGTGGCCGGCTTCGAACCGTTCTGTCCCATCACGCCGATCACAAAGGGGAGTTTTTCGACTTTCAGGTCGCGGCGGACGTCGTCAATGAATAAGCGCATGTTCGCCTCGTAGTCGTCCTGGCTGCCGTACTGGTCGTTCCAGCCCTGGAACCACACGAAGCCGGCGATCTTGAGCTTCTTGCCGGCCAGCTCGGGAAACATCGTCGCGTAGTTCTCCGTCACCTCCCGCACCTCGGCCAGCATATTGCGGTACGACAGACCGTACGGCTCCTTGATGTCGTCCATCGTCGGCAGCGGGTCGTTGCGGTTGTTCTTCTCGTTGTTCGCTTTCACCTGCTCTTGCCGCTGCGCGAGCTCCTCCTCAAGTTTCTCGTCGCTGGGCAGACCCGCCGACGGAGGGCGAAACTGCTTGAACAGCGCGTGCCCGCCCCATGCCGCTTTGATTAACAGCACCGGCTCGTCGAAGTGGTTGCCCATCACCGTGCCGAATTCCAGCTCGACGCCGGTCCGGCCCGGCGAACCATAGCCGATGGTGAGCGGACCCTTGCGATCGAGGTATTTGATGAATACGTCGTCGCGGACGACCCACTCGTCGCCCTTGCGCAGATGCGCGAAGAAGTCCTTGGTCTTCGGATCGGTGGCCTGATGCTCGAGCAGCTCGTTCGTCGCCTTGCCCTCCATGTTCGACTGCCCGGCCAGGACGAACACCTTCACGCTTCCCTCACCCGGCTCGTTGGCAACAGCCAGGTTCGACCCGAGCGAAAGCGCGCTCCCGCCAATCAACAACAAACATCCGGTCAATACGCTTACGGGCGAGATTCGTGGCATGATGAGCAACTCCTTGGAGGCAATGCGGGATCGCGCGGCGATCCGCATCGGAAGTCGGAATTCGGATATCGGAAGTCGGAATTGCAACAGGAAGGCGCGGAGGAAGCAGAGAGTCGGGAACACGAATCGCCGCTAATCAGCACTAAGAGGCTGTTTCAGAAACGTCGGGGACTGGCTCATTTTGCGCAGTCCGCGGAGCAAAATGTGCCTGTCCCCTTCTCCGAGACGGTTTTGAAACACGCTCTCACCACCGCGAATCAGCACCGGTCTTCCGCATTCCCGTTTCCGTATCCGTGTTGATAAGTGTTGATCAGCGTTCCCTACTGCGGCATTCTACACTTTGCCGTCTGCGTTTGCACTCCGTACCGCGACCCATCGTTGGTGCGCACTGGATCGCCGCGCGCACCGGAAACCCCGTACTGGGGGCCCCACGACGGTGCGCGCCGGCCTTTTGGCGCACCAACGGC
>CAYQAJ010000005.1:0-48797 GCA_964415245.1 uncultured Pirellulaceae bacterium
CAGCGCCATGCGGGCCTGGATCTATGTATTCGACCATCCGCACTTCCAAGTCACCAGGCCCGACGGCCGCTTCCGGTTGAACAATGTCCCACCTGGCGACTACACGGTCGAGGTCGTACATCCGGCCGGCAAGTTGCGGTGGCACCAAGAGATCAAAGTCGAGCCGAGCAAGTCGGTCAAGCTGCAGATCGAACTCTCGCCTGAGAACGTCGTGAAATCCATTCGGTCCCGGAAATCCGAGAACACGCCCACCGAACCATCTCCCGCGAAGGAAACAAAATGAGCCTGCACCCCACTCGACGAGAAGCACTGCTAACGGGTTCTGCACTTGCCGCGGCGTTGTTTGCCCAGATGTCACTGCCGGATTTTGTGTTTTCCGGGCAAGAGGAGGAAGAAGAGCTCGTTCCTTTCTTGAATATGCCGCGGACGGGTCCCAACCGCCTGGACTGGGAGACGCTCGATTCGTGGATCACTCCGCAAGACCAGGTGTTCAGCGTGCAGCACTATGGCATCCCGGAATTCGATGTCGCCCAATTCGCTCTCGCAATCACCGGCCTGGTCGATCACCCGCGGACCTTCACGATGGATCAGTTGAAAGCCCTTCCGCGCGAGGATCAGCTCATGACGCTGGAGTGTTCCGGAAACGGCGCGTCGACGGGTTTCATGAACGCCGTCTACAACAGCCGCTGGACCGGCACGCCGCTGGCACCGATCCTCAAAGAGTGCGGTGTCAAGGCGTCGGCCAAAGAAGTCGTCTTCTTCGGCGAGGACCACGGCAGCGAAACGCTCCGCAAGGGAACGCAGAGCGAAGTGTCGTTTGAAGGTCCGTTTGGCCGCAGCATGTCCATCGACGACGCGATGAGCCTGCCGCTGTTGTTGGCTTACGAGCGCAACGGCGAACCGCTGGAGAAACGCAACGGCGCACCGCTGCGGCTGATTGTCCCCGGCTGGTACGGCATCGCCAACGTCAAGTGGCTGCGGCGGATCGAACTTCGCGCGACCCGGTTCATGGGCCGCTTCATGGCCCGCGACTACGTCACGTTGCGCGGCGAACGCCGCGGCGATGAGACAGTCTTCGTGGAGACCTCGGTCAGCCGGATGAACCTGAAGTCGATCATCGCCCGCGTAACGCGGCGGATGGCGAAGTCGGGAGACGTGCCCGTGAAGGCGTACGGCGCTGCGTGGAGCGACGGCACGGAGATCAAACGCGTGGAAGTGAAGGTCGACGATGGAAAGTGGCAGGCCGCCACCTTGGACCAGGAACCGCGAGCCAAGTATTGCTGGACGTTCTTCTCGATCGATGTGGGCAATCTAAAGCCCGGCAAACACACGCTTGTCTCGCGGGCGGTCGACGCCAACGGCCGCGTCCAACCAGCCGCCGAGGACGACGAAATCGCCCTGAAAAAGACCTATTGGGAAGCCTACCAGCAATGGCCGCGCGAGATTGAACTGGAGGGTTGAACGGACTCCATTCCAGTGGAGCGACCCACCGCACTTTGCCGTGATTCGCCGGACATGGTACATGCTGGATTCTCCATAATCGGGGAGAGTAAAGGTACGGACCTGAAACTTTCCCCCGGCAATCCAAACTGCCGACCCTTCTGGGAAGAGATTTCTGGGTCTAAAGGCTTATCCAAAAACCGTCGGGGACTGGCTCATTTTGAGCAGTCCGCGGAGCAAAATGTGCCTGTCCCCTTCTCTGAGACGGCTTTTGGATAAGCTCTAAATCGTCGTACCAGGGCGTGACCTTTCTCCGACGCGCGTCACTCCGAATGTGCTCAGGACGACAACACCTGTGGCAGATGTGGCAACATCGTTCAGGGTTTGGCCAGCTGCTCCAGGTGACCGAGGTGAAACCGACCGCTGCGAGTTTCGGGGATTTCTTCCTGTGATCGGTTGCATCGACCAGCGCGCGCGGCTCATGGGCGGGCAATCGCGGGCGACGGTGCAACTCGTACGTGAATTCGGCGCGAAGAGAGGGAATCGACGCAGCCAGAGTGTTCCGTCCGCCTCTGGCGAATCAGAGTTCAGCCAGCGGGCGTAGGGCCAGACCACGACTGGCAACGGGCTGTGTCGCATCAGCCCGTCCCCGACGGTTTCTTTCCTCGCCAGAGGCATCGGCCCCAACCGCCGTGTCGGAGTGTTGGCCCGAACTTGGTTACCGCGCAATCGGGCAGTCGAAAACGGTTACGGTTCCCGAATGTCAATACAGTGAGCTGGCGCGCCCCACGGCCGATGGTTTTCGACAGAACCTGGGGTATGCTGGGGCTCTGCGATTTCCGAGTGACAACAAACGCGGATACCGTTCCCAGCATAAGGCGTCGTCCCATCAACCTTTTCAGCCCGCCATCTCAGGACGGTCGTCGCAGGCGGCGTTGGCTGCTGTTGTGTTTCGTTGCGCTGCTGGTGGCGCTTCCCGCCGTTGCCACTTCCCGGTCCGAAAGCGAGCAGACGGCACCCTCCACCTCGATCTCCCACGGCGGCGAGCCGGACGGATCTGCATCGCCTGAGCAATCGGAGAACATGGAAGCGAGAGGCCGGATCGTTTCCAAGCTCATCCCCGACTTGCGAATGCTCCGTGGAACGCCGACCGCTACGCTGGACCTGGTAGCTCTCGCGGGCGAGGCCCTGCCGTCGGAGGTGGGCGATTTCATCTCAGCCGAAGTGATCTTCAACAAGAAGAGCAAGGTGGTTGACGCGAAAGTCGTCGACAACCGCCTGCTGGTGCTGAACCCGGGGCAGGTCGGCACGAGTGAACTGATTGTGGAAGTGAAGGGCTCCGGCGGCACACCGATTCACACGAAGTTCAAAGTCGAAGTTTGGGAACCGAACTATTGGCAGCTCGCGCTGACGGTTATCGGCGGCTTGGGCATTTTTCTGCTCGGCATGAAGAGCATGTCCGACGGATTACAGGCGGTGGCGGGAAACGGATTGCGCCGCATGATCGCCCTGGTCACGAACAATCGATTTATGGCGACGGGAGTCGGCACGCTCATCACCATGGTGCTGCAGTCCAGCTCGATCACGACAGTCATGGTCGTCGGTTTCGTGAACAGCGGCTTTATGACGTTGACGCAGGCAATCGGCGTGATTTTCGGTGCCAACATCGGCACAACCATTACCGGTTGGATTCTGGTACTCAACATCGGCAAGTACGGACTGCCGATCGCCGGCGCTGCGGCGTTCGGATATCTATTCTTGAAGCGCGACCGCTGGCGCTACGTATCGATGGCCATTATGGGGCTGGGGATGGTCTTCCTCGGTCTCGAGTTGATGAAAGACGGATTTGCGATCATCAACGACTTGCCGGCCTTCGAGGAATGGTTTGCGCGGTTCACCGCCGACAGTTACTTCGGCGTGCTGAAATGCGCCGCCGTCGGTTGTGTTTTGACCTTTATCGTGCAATCGTCATCGGCGACGTTGGGCATCACGATCGGGCTGGCGCAGATTGGCGTGATCCCGTTCGAAACGGCTGCGGCGTTAGTGCTGGGCGAGAACATCGGCACCACGATCACAGCCTGGCTCGCATCGTTCGGGACGACCGCCACCGCCCGGCGGGCCGCTTATGCGCACGTTGTGTTTAACGTATTGGGAGTGGCTTGGATCACGGCAGTCTTTCCCTGGTACATCATGCTGATTAAGACGTTCGTTGCCGGGAGCCCAACTGCCGATGTGTCGGGGGAAGTGACGGCGGCAATCGCGGCTACCCATACGGGGTTCAACGTGGCGAACACGATCCTGTTTCTCCCGCTGCTGGGGCTGATGGCGAAAGCGTTGACCAAATTGATTCCTGAACGCGCGGCCAAGGAAGAACCGCGATTGACCAACCTGGACGTCCGGATGCTCGAGTCGCCCGTGCTGGCGCTCGAGCAATCCCGTGTCGAGGTGCTTCGCATGGCCGAGTGCTGTCGGGAAATGATGGACTGGTTGAAGGAGTCGATTGGCAGCGATGCCCCCGATGCGAGTTTGGTGCAAAAGGCGGCGCACGCGGAACAAACGATCGACACGATGCAAGACGAGGTTGTTACGTTCATGACAAGGCTGCTGGCGTCGAATCTCCCCGAGGAGTTGATTGACGAAGCCCGTAGGCAATTGCGGATGGCCGACGAGTACGAATCGGTAAGCGACTATCTGGGACGCATCATCAAGTACCAGATCAAATTGTACGAGGCGGGGCTGGCGTATGAAGAACCGGAACGGCAACACTTGCTGCGGCTGCACGGAATGGTCGAAGAGTATTTTCAATCCATCACCCGGTCTTACCGTCGCTGGCAGCCGGAGTTGATCGACACGGCGAATGAACGTGGCCGAAACATCGCCGACGAAGTGAGAAAGTTGCGGGCTGAGATCATGGAGCGCATGGCTCAGAACGGCATTCCACCCCGGGTTAGCGTTACCTACAACCGGCAGATCAGCGCGTACCGCCGCGTACGCGACCACATCGTCAACATCGCGGAGGCGATTGCGGGAGAGAAATAGCCGTCTTGCTTCGTCGTGGTTCACCCCCAAGGAGACAGTCGGGAAGTCGGCCGACGGTCTCCTCCGGAGAGGATGTCATTCTGGAGGAAGGAGGAGGACCACGAGCGGAAAGAAGCGGAAGCACGGGACGGATCCCGAGAAGCTGCGGATCGTGCTGGCGGGCAAGAGCGGCGATCGCCAAGATCATCCGCTGCCTTGGTCTTGGCGTCGCGGACGTACCAGTACTGCATCGGCGGCTCGTCGTCGGCTCGTCCTGCCAGCTCGATTCCGGTGCGCTCGCCGTGGCCAGCGTCTTGGGCCAGGCCGTTCTGCATCGCGGACGCGCCGACCATCACCGCAGCAGTTGCCAGGAGCCAGACGAAATCCAAATACCGAACAAGTTGCGCTTTACGCATCGCAGCTTCCTCCGCAAACGTGCTTGTTGTGTCGCCAAACGATTCGAGCGCGATATGTTGCGTTCTCTGCGATCCCCTCGTGTTTTCCACTTATCCACGAGCGCACGGATGAACGTCCCGCGAAATCCCTCAAGACCAAAAGAATGGCGGCGCCTCTACGACAAACGGTCAGCAGATCGCTCAACGCAGAGTTGGACCGAGCGGCCGGAACGCTTGGTGGCGTCTGTTGGCAAGGCAATCTAGCTAGCGCCGACGCCAAAGAAGGGAGCTGCCATCAGGACAACCCGTCGCGCCGGCCGCAAACTCCTGACAGCGGAACTCGGAGGGGTGGCATGAACAGCCGGTGTGTGCGCTTTTCCGCGCTGGCTCCCGCGAGATCACGACGGCGTCATCGCACTTCTCACGGTCGAGCAATACAATGAGCCGCCGACGGGAAAAGCCAAGTAGGTGTTTTGCGGTCACTTGTCGTCGTAACCATGGAGGTCTGTGTCTGCACCGCTTGCATCACTCGTTTCCCAGCCATGGCGTGGATGAGGTACCGCCAACCTGCACGAATGAATCGTTTTCCCTCGTTGAAGACACCTCCCCGTGCATTACTCGAACCTACGACCCGGCGGTTAATCCGCCTGGGGGGACGGTCTCGCTCGACAGAATTTGCGATCGAGCCAACGGCGCCCAGCCGCCGCTTCCAGCGACTTTTCACGTCAAATTGCCGCTACGCGCGTCGCATGCGCATCGTGATGCACCAGTGCCCAAGGACCGGGGTGTCGCGAGGTGCAGTCCTGCGCGGCTTGGGCACTGGCGAATTATGCTCCGCGAGCCGGCGCGGCGAACTCCTTCAAGCGTCCGACGTCCCTCTTGCCAACGCCTGGCGGGCAAGCCGTTGCCGCGGTTGGTTAACCCCGAGACTATGAGCTTATCCAAGAACCGTCTCAGAGAAGGGGACAGGCACATTTTGCTCCGCGGACTGCGCAAAATGAGCCAGTCCCCGACGGTTTTTGGATAAGCTCTATTTCAACTTCACGACGGGAGAATCCTTGTGGGTCAGCTTGGCAGTGTGCAGGTCGCGTGCCGTGATAAGCAGCCGCTCGTTGCCGTCGATGTTGAATTCGATCTCAAACCGCGCCTGGCCGCGATCGGCAGGCGATTCGGCCAGCAGCATCAAGAGCCCTAGCACGTTCTTGCACGGGAACTTGCGGCTGAGGCAGTTACCGTGATAGCCGAGGTTTGACAGATCGAACTTGACCCGAAAAACCGTGCTCCCTTGACACTTTCCCCACAGTGCCGCGTCAGTCTGCCCCAACTCCGGCCAATTCTTGAGCGCCATCTGCTTGTTGCCGGCGCTGGCCGAAGCGGAGCCGGGCGCCAATTCGTGGACCTGCTCGATCGTGATGAGCATGGCCGACACCCCGCAGTGGCACATCAATCAGGGACGCAGTTTTGCACACCGCGCGGCAAGCGGCGACGGAGGAACCAACGTCCTCTCCCGGGAGCGGGCGCGGCGCTCGGCGGGGCGCCAAGGGCGCTGGGTAATCGCTCCGGCGAGCGGGCCTGCTCACGCTGCATCGCGGCAGTGAGTCGTTCGCCGATCTGGGTGGCCTGGAAAACCCGAAATCGTATTGCCTGCGGGCCATGCGGAGCCAGGAGAATCGCGATTCATTGCGGCATCCGCGGGGCGTGAAGCTGCTCTCGCCGGCGGGCTGCGGTAAGTCGCAGTTCGCGAAGGCCCTGGGCAACGAGACAGTCCGGCGGAAACTCGTGCTCGAAGTGGGTTCGCTGACGGGCTCGCTCGTCGGTTGTGCGAATCTTCCCCTGGCGACTAGAATTGATTTCTAGAAGCTAATTTGGGGTTTTTTGCCGGCGGCGTGATCCCTTGCGCGTGGAGAGTCCGAGGGGCTGGGAGTTTCATTCTGCAGTCCAAAAGGCGAGCCGAACCACGCGTGGGCTTCGTCTCGACGCAAACCCGCTGGTGAATACGACGGGATGGGAACTCGATATGACTGGCGCGCCCAGGTTACCGTCCGGCTCACGCTCGCGGCTATTGCGGATACGAAGCTGGTTGCCGCTCGTCTGGATATCGACGTTCTCGCTATCGGTCTCCGCGGTAACTGCGTGGGCCGATACGGGGCCTGATTTCAATCGCGACGTGCGGCCGATACTGTCGCAGCATTGCTTCAAGTGTCACGGCCCCGACGACGCGGCCCGGCAGAGCGGGCTGCGGTTGGATTTGCGCGAGCGGGCCGTAGCGGCGGCCGACTCGGGATTGGCGGCCATCGTGCCAGGCAATACCGACCAGAGCGAATTGGTTCGGCGGATCTCTTCCAAGGACGAGTCGGAAATGATGCCGCCGCCCGAAGCGAAGCGGCCGCTAACCGATGAGCAGCGGGACATTCTGCAACGCTGGGTAGCGGCGGGCGCCGACTACCGGCCGCACTGGGCGTTCGTACCGCCGCGGCAAGCGCCGTTGCCGGCGGTCGAGCTGCGCGATTGGGCGAGGAGTCCGATCGATACCTTCATCCTGGCGCGGCTCGATGCTGAAGGGTTGTCGCCCTCGCGACCGGCCGACCGGGCAACGTTGATCCGTCGCGTCTCGCTCGACCTAGTCGGTCTGCCACCGACGCCGGAAGAGGTCGACCAATTCGTCGCCGACGACTCGGAAGATGCCTACGAGCGGCTGGTCGATCGGCTGCTCGCGTCGCCGCACTACGGCGAACGCTGGGCGCGGCGGTGGCTCGACCTGGCCCGCTATGCCGACACCAACGGCTACGAGAAAGATCGGCCCCGCAGCATCTGGCCGTACCGCGACTGGGTGATCAACGCGCTAAACGCCGGCATGGCGTTCGATCAGTTCACGGTCGAACAGCTCGCCGGCGATCTCCTGCCCGGCGCGACGCTCGAACAGCGGATCGCGACCGGCTTTCACCGCAACACGATGCTCAACGAAGAAGGGGGCATCGACCCGCTCGAGTTCCGCTTTCATGCCATGACCGACCGCGTGGCGACGACCGGCACCGTGTGGCTCGGATTGACCATCGGATGCGCCCAGTGCCACTCGCACAAATTCGATCCGGTGTCGCATCGCGAGTACTATCAACTGATGGCGCTGCTGAACAACGCCGACGAACCGGAACTCGCGCTGCCGCAGCCGACGCTCGACGAACAGCACCGCCGCAACGTCGAACAGGCCCAGCGGTTGTTGGTCGAGCTGCCGGACGAGTTTCCGGTCGAAGCCGACGGTGAATCGACGCCCGACGAGCAGCGCCGCGCGGAACTCGACCGCCGCTGGTCCGAGTGGCTCGCGCAGCAGCGATCCGCCGCCGTGGAGTGGACGCCCGTGCGGCCGGTCGAGGCTACGTCGAATCTGCCATTGCTCACGGTCCAGCCGGATGACTCGGTATTCGCCTCGGGCGACTTCACCAAGCACGACACGTACCAATTGCGGTTCGCGACCGAAGTGCGCGGCATCACCGCCCTGCGGCTCGAAGCACTGCCCGACCCGCGGTTGCCCGCCGACGGCCCCGGCATGACGTACTACGAGGGCACCAAGGGCGATTTCTTCTTGGGCGAGTTTCAGCTCTCCGACGGCGAGCGACCGCTCAAAATCGCCCGCGCGTCGTCCAGCTATGCCAAGAACCGCTTCGGCAGCGACCCGGTGTCAGCCGAGCTGACGATCGACGGCGATCCGCAGACCGGCTGGTCGGTCGATGGGCGCACGGGCGAGCGGCACACGGCAGTGTACGTTTTGGAGTCGCCGTCGTCAGGCGAGGGGGAGCTGCACCTGATAATGATGTTCGGCCGGCACTTCGCCAGTTCATTGGGGCGGTTCCGCATTTCAGTCACTACCGATCCGCGCGCCGGCCAGGCGCTCGATCTGCCGGAAGAAGCCGACCGGTGGCTGCTGTTGCCCGACGAGCAGTTACCCGAGGAGGCTCGCGAGCAATTGCGGCGCACTTTTCTCTTGAATATGCCCGAACTGGCAGAGCCAGCCAAGCACATCCGCGAGCTGCTCAAGCCACCCGCTCACCCGACCACCTTAGTGATGCAGGAGCGCCCGCCCGAAAACCCGCGTCCCACGTACCGGCATCATCGCGGCGAGTTTTTACAGCCGCGGGAACAGGTCGAACCGGGTGTGCCCGCTTTCTTACCCGTTTTGCCCTCAGATGAGGCGGCGAACCGGCTGAGCTTCGCCCGCTGGCTGGTTTCCGAGGAGAACCCGCTCACGGCCCGCGTGACGGCAAATCGCCAATGGGCCGCCTTCTTCGGCCGTGGGCTGGTAGCGACGGTCGGCGACTTCGGGTATCAGGGCGACCCGCCTTCGCATCCGGAGCTGCTCGACTGGCTGGCCGTGGAATTCATGCACCACGGCTGGTCACTGAAGTGGCTGCACCGGCAGATTGTGCTGAGTGCGACGTATCGGCAATCGTCGCGGGTGACCCAGACCCTTGCCGAACGCGATCCCGAGAACCGGTTGCTGGCGCGAGGGCCGCGTGTACGGTTGGAAGCCGAGCTGATTCGCGATTCCACGCTACTTTCCAGCGGCCTCTTGTCGCACAAAATCGGCGGCCCGAGTGTGTTTCCACCTCAGCCGGCGAACGTAACCACCGAGGGAACCTACGGAGCGTTGAGCTGGACGTCCAGCCCAGGCGAAGACCGTTACCGCCGCAGCCTGTACACGTTCAGCAAGCGGACGGCGCCGTTCGCCATGTACACGACTTTCGATGGGCCGACGGGCGAGGAGTGCGTGGCCCGCCGTGACGTATCCAATACGCCGCTGCAAGCCTTGACGCTATTGAACGACGTGGTGTTTGTAGAAGCCGCACAAGCGCTGGGGGCCGAGTTTGCTCGCCGCAGCGAATCGGTCGAAGATCGCATCGCCTTCTTGTTTCGCCGGGTGCTGGTCCGTTCGGCCGAGCCGGAGGAGATCGAGGCGCTGGCCGCGTTTTACCAAGATCAGCGGGCGCGTTTCGAAACCGGCGAGCTGGATGCCAAAGCCGTGGCTGGCGGCGGCGATGGCGATGCGACCGAGCAGGCTGCTTGGACGGTTGTAGCTCGCATCCTTCTCAACCTGGATGAGGCGATCACAAAGAATTGAATCCATGATCAACATCTGCCGCGAAGTCACACGCCGCCATTTCTTCCGCGATTGCGGAGTCGGACTGGGCAAGCTGGCATTGGCCGGACTGCTGACCGATGCCTTCGGATCGAGCGCTGCTGCAAAGAGCTCGACCGACAGTCCGCTGGCCCCGAAGCAGCCCCACTTCCCGGGGCGGGCCAAGCGGGTGATCCATCTGTTCATGGCCGGCGCACCCAGCCAGTTGGAAATGTTCGACAATAAACCCGAGCTCAAGCGGCTGGCGGGCAAGCCGCTGCCGCCGTCGGTAATCGGCGGGCAGCGATACGCCTTTATTCGCGCGGACGCCGCGGTGCTGGGGCCGCAATACGAATTCGCCCGGCATGGGCAATCGGAGGGCGAGCTCTCCGAGATGCTGCCGCACTTGGCCCAGGTGATCGACGATGTGTGTATTCTCCGCTCGGTCCACACCGATCAATTCAATCACGCGCCGGCGCAGATTTTCTTCAACACCGGCTTTGCCCAACCGGGTCGGCCCAGCCTGGGATCGTGGGTGCTGTACGGGCTGGGCGCTGAGGCGCAGGATTTGCCGGCGTTTGTCGTCATGTCGACCGGCTCCGGCATCAGCGGCGGGGCGGCACTGTGGTCCAGCGGTTTTCTGCCGACGCTGTACACTGGCGTGCGATTCCGCAACCAGGGCGATCCGATTCTGAACGTGACCAGCCCCTCAGGTTTCGACGCTCGCCTCGAGCGGGATTCGCTGGACCTGATCGGCCGCTTGAACCAGCGGCAGCTCGCCGTCGAAGGCGACCCGGAAATCGCTACGCGGATCGCCTCCTACGAAATGGCGTTCCGGCTGCAAACTTCGGCGCCCGAATTGATGGACCTAAGCGGCGAGACGCAGGAAACGCTCGACTTGTACGGTTGCCAGCCGGACAAGCCCACGTTCGCTCGCGCGTGCTTGCTGGCGCGGCGGATGCTCGAGCGCGGCGTACGATTCATCAACATCTACCACGAGGGGTGGGACGCGCACAGCGACGTGGCGGGCAATGTGAAACGCAATTGCGCCGCGACCGATCAAGCTAGTGCGGCATTGGTCGCCGATTTGAAGCAGCGGGGGATGTTGGACGACACACTGGTGATTTGGGGCGGCGAGTTCGGCCGCACGCCCATGGTCGAGACCAACCCGGCTTTGGGCCGCTCGCTGGGCCGCGACCATCACCCGCAGGCTTTCTCGATGTGGCTGGCCGGCGGCGGCATCCGGCCGGGAATGACCTACGGCGCCACCGACGAGCTGGGATTCCACGTCGCCGAGCAGCCGGTGCACGTCCACGACGTTCAGGCCACGATTTTGGACTGCCTGGGTTTCGACCACGAGCGCCTTACGTACCGCCACGCCGGCCGCGACTTCCGCCTGACCGACGTCCACGGCCACGTGGTCCGCGACATCCTGGCGTAGCTCCCTCACGATCGCGAGCAACTCGGCTTGCGGCTGCCAATCTTGGATGAGGCGGTGCAGCACCGTCGATCCATCACACCCGCCTGCGCGTCACCACGTCGTGTCGGGCGGCCCAGGAGGCGATGCTCCGCTTCTGGATTACGGTGGCCATCAGGTCGCCGCCTGATGCGCATTTCACGCCCGAGTCCATCCTCACTTGTCCGAAAACACCTTTTAGTGCAGAGCGGGAATGGAAATCAAGCGATCGATGCGAGTAACATTGCCCTGGCGATCCTGGATCGACACGTGTAGCGTGCCCGACTCGAGCGAGCGAATCGGCTCGCCAAGCGTCAACTCCCAGACGCCGCGCGTGGTTTCGCGAAATCGCGAAGCCAGGTTCTCGCCCGCCGCGACGCCGTCGATCTTGAAATCTGCAGTGACGGTGAAGCTGGCCAGGTCGAGGCCCGAGCCGTAGTCGTACATACCGACCAGGAGTCGCGATAGCGGCTCGTTCACGCCAGGCTGCGGATAGGTGACACAGAGCGTGGGCCGGTTGTCGTCGCACATCCAGCCGTATCCCATGCGGTCGGGCTGCGACGGGTCGTAGTCCATGTCGATCGGACAACCCAGGTCGATCCAGCGGACGATCGTGAGGCGATCTTCGTCCGTGAGCGGCTCGACCTTAATCTTCGTGCCGCCGGGACCTTCGTACGTGCCGGCCACGGCGGTGGGGGGAGGCATGATGCTGCCGGTGAAGTCCAGATCAGCCAGGTTGCGATTTTGCGGAGTGTTGGCGATAGGCTCGCCCTTCCACACGAGCGTGCTCGGGTCGCCGGGCACCGTTTCGGTGGGAAAGTCGTCGTTGGTCCAGCCGTCGAGACGCTCGCCAAAAATCTTCCACACCAGCAAGCTGCGCCGCGACTGGAACATGCGAATGTAGCGCGAGGCGTTGCTGTACCGCCAGCCGTAACCGCTCACGGGTTTGTAACCAAACCGCGCTTCGCGATCGGCGGCCAGACGATAATACGTGCCCGAGGGGAGCGTGAGCTGGTTCACGATTGCCACGACGGGATCGTCGTCGTCGAGAACCAGTTTGCTGGCCGGCTTGTCGGACTTGCCAGTATGGCAGGCGACACAGCTTCGATCGAGAATCGGCTTGATGTCGCGATAGAACTCGATGTTCTTCACGCCGCCCTCGAACTGCACTCCCGTCGTGTCGCCGCGGTCCCACTGTTTGCCCGACTCATCGCGCTCCTTCGCCGTGAGTAGCGGTGTCCGCTCGGTCAGGTCCCATATCTGATAGTCGGACCGGGCGGCGGCGGTTCGCTCGAACGGCGTCGGCTGCTGGCTGTGTGCGTGACAGCCGCCGCAGTCGTTGCGAATCTCGCCCGGTCGAAGCTGGTGCCACGTCTGGCTCATGTTCAGCACCATGCCGTTCTTGTCGAGCGTCTGAAACGTCCAGGCCACGTCGGCGGGAATCTTGGCGAGAAAGCTCGTATCGGGATTACCGTCGGGATCGATGGGTTGATCGCGCGATTGGTTGCTCGCCTCGTCGCGCGTCTCGCCGCTCTTCGCGCCGCCATCACCGCCGTCGACTCGGCCGGACGCAGCCATACCGAACTTCCGCACCGGGATTTCCCCCAAAATGCGCAGCCGCTCGGTGGCATGGTTATAAAAACTGCCTTGCGGCGCCGTCATCACGCGGTCGGTAGTGGGCTCCATCACCAAAATGCGAATGGCGTGAATATCATCGTTCGTGTACTTACCCGCGTCGGCCCCCTGATGCGTCCAGTTGTACGACGCCCCGTTCTCGGCGCTGTTGAACGGATCGAGCCCCTCGTACGGGTCGTCGCCGCCGTGGTAACTGGCCGTTACGCTCCCCTCGGGCACCTTGCCAAACGGAAAGCTCTCCCGCTTGTACAGGCTCGACGTGCCGACCAGCCCGAGCGGCGTTCCCTCGGGCAGGTGCGGCGATAGTTTTCCGTCGTTCGCCAATCGCGGCAAACGCTCGGGCTCATCGACGCCGTAGATGCGCCGATAGGGCACCACGGCCCGCGGCCACTGTTCGTTGTATTTCGGGTCGTTCTTGATGAGCAGCATCTGCGCCGGCTCCGCGACCGGCTCGCCCGATTTGATCAAATAGATGCCGCCGTCGACCACTGGCAGCTTGAGCGAATTCTGCGAGTTGATCGGTCCCGGCGAGTAGCACGTCAGCAAATGATTGCCCGGCGCGCCCGAGGGATGCGTGAACTTGCCCACGCGCGGCGACTTGGGGTTATTGAGATCCGACAGACCCGATTCCCCCTCGCCCCCGTGCGTAAATGGTGTCAGCGACTCTACGCCATAGGGCGTGAACGGGTAGCGAAGGTACGCTCCCACGCCGTTGTAGTGCCGCCCCATCCGTTGCGGCGCGTTGCGCTCGTCGCGCGGATCGGCCGGCCCGAATGCCGCGTAGCCTTTCGCCGGCCCGGGCGGGAATTTTAGGTAACCGCCGAAGCCGTTGTTGTTGTTGATGTAGTACGACTCGAGCACGATGCTCCGATCAGAACGCTGTGTCTGAAAATGAAACGAGTTGTTGGCTCCGATGCCCGAGACCTCGAACGCGCTGAACAGCGGCTCCCAATGCGTTCCGTCGGGACGGATCGCCCACAGACCCCACGAATCGGAGCTGCGCAGCCCCTGGTTCTCGAACGAGCTGAACATGACCCGCCCGTCGACGAGCACCACGGGGTGCAGCGCCTGGCTGATGTTCAGGTAGCCAATCTGCTCCAGGTTGCCGCCGTCTTCGTCCATCACGAAGAGCTGCAACGTCGGTCGCGCGTACTTCGGCGGCCGGAAGCCGTTGCGATTGCTGACGAATGCCAACTTGCCGCCGGGCAAAGGGCAGGGGCCCAAGTTGAGCACGCCGTACGCGATATGATCGCGCCCCCTGTCGCTGCCGCCGAACTTCTCGTTCCAGTCGGCCGCTCCCAAGTTGGGCGTGAACCGCTGGTCCGTCAGTTGGACTACCTCGCGCGTCTGGACGTGAATCTTGTAGATGTCCGACCCGTGCACGGGCAAACCGCCCCACGGCGCGAAGTCCTTGTTCAGATTGTGAAACCTGGCGTAGTAAATCCATTGGCCGTCGAACGAGACCGCGGGATCGGTCACCGATCCGTCGCCCCCCTCGACCAGCACTTCCTCGCTGCCATCGGGCTTAAGCAGCACCAGATCGGCCCCCGGGTCCATCCGCGTGGGATCGCCGACTTCCGCCCAGTGCGAATTCTTCTCGTCGCCAAAACGCGGCGCCCGGACGTACACGATCGGGTAGTCGATCGTGACCGACGGGTCGGTGCGAACGTCCGGCACGTCGACATTGATGGGGGCGAGAAACGGTCGGTCATCCGGCGACTGTGCCTTTAGCAGCGCCGGCGACGACGCCAGTAGTGCCACCCAAACCGCCACCGCCATTGCCAAGATTCGATACGGCATGCGATCGTCCTCTGTGCCAAGTTCGACCCTTCGGTCGGCCTGCGAGTTGCCCGGCACAACACCGGCACAACATGTGAACACAATACTGGATTCTCGACAAATTGCACGCGGGCTGCAACTGAATTCGCGCCGGCAAACTGGCCGTCCGATGTAGGGCGTCGACGTCACGTTACCCAACGAGGCGCAAGCTGACTTGCCGGCGCGGTTGCCCGGAGTCGAGTGCAGTCAACTCCCAGCAATTTGTTATCTGGGGGGTCGCTGTTGGCTCGACTCCAGGCGCCCTTCACATGTTCGTCAAACTTCCACCACTTCGATGCTAACTGGAATGTTGATGTAATCGGCTGAGGATTTCGGTATCTTGGAACGTGTATCTTGGAATGTCCCGCGGCGAATGAGGTCGCCCTGCCGTCGAGAGGCTCAGGTAGCCTCGCGGGCTGTCTCCGAACCGCCAGAAGTCTGACGAGAACCACGTTCGCTCTTCTTCATTACAAGGATTTTGACAAATGCCAACCTCGCACCAGACGTCGCGTCGTCGGTTTCTTCAAGGCATCGCCGCCACGGGCGCGGCAACCGTTCTGGCCCCGTTGGCGGGCCGCGCCTTCGGCTTCCAATCGGCCAATGACCGTCCGATCTTTGCGACGATCGGCCTGCGGAATCAAGGCTGGGAGATCACCAATAAGTCGTTGCGCTTTGCCGATTTCGTGGCCCTGGCCGATGTCGATGCGAACGTGTTGGCGGAGAACGTGGATAAGGTGGAGAAAGGCCAGGGCAAAAAGCCCGATGCCTACAAGGACTACCGAGAGGTCCTCGATCGCAATGACATCGACGCGGTAATGATCGCCGTGCCGGACCACTGGCACACGAAGATCGCGGTCGAGGCGATGCACGCCGGCAAGGACGTCTATTGCGAAAAGCCGCTCACGTTGACCATCGACCAAGGAAAACTCATTGAGAAGGTCGTCAAGGAGACCGGCCGGGTCTTTCAGGTGGGCACGATGCAGCGGACCGAGTCGGATCAGCGCTTCCTGCAGGCCATCGCCCTGGTGCGCAACGGCCGCATCGGCACGGTGACGAAGGTGACGTGCGGCATCAATGGCATGGAAGCCTCGCCGGTCATTCCCGAGGCTCCTGTTCCGGAAGGACTCGATTGGGATTTCTGGCTCGGGCCGGCGGCCAAGGTCCCGTATCGCGCTCTCCCGGAGTTGCGAGAGGGCTACGGCGGCGGGGTGCCGCTGTTCAGCAATTGCCACTATTCGTTCCGCAACTGGCACGAATACTCCGGCGGAAAACTCACCGACTGGGGCGCCCATCACGTTGACATTGCCTGCTGGGCCCTCGGCGCCGGCGACACGGGGCCGAGCAAAGTCGCGCCCGTCGAGTACACGCTGCCGGTGGAATACAAAGACGGGTATCCCGTGGTTCACGATCAGTACAACGTGGCGACCAAATTCAACATTCGCGTCGACATGCCGGGCGACGTGGAGATGATGATCACCAGTGAAGGTGACAATGGCATTCTTTTCGAGGGTACGAAGGGCCGATTCTTCGTCAATCGCGGCAAGATCACCGGCAAGCCGGTGGAGGAGCTACAGGACAATCCGCTGCCGGACGGAGCGATCGAAGAAGTTTACGGCGGAAAGGTCAGCGAGAACCATACCGCCAACTTCATCGAGGGCATGAAGTCTCGGAAACAGCCGATCTCCGACGTCTGGTCGCATAACCGCATGCTCGAGATCTGTCACCTCTCGAATATCGCAATGCGTCTGGGCCGGGAGCTCGCGTGGGATCCGGTCAAGCGGGAAATCGTCGGCGACGCCCAGGCGAGCTCGTTCCTCGCGCGGGAAAACCGCAAGGGGTTTGAGATCAGCGTGTAGCGGCGATGAGTCCAGTGTTTTTCTCAGAACCGTCCCCAGTATCGGCGGGCAGCTTCGTTGCATCGAGCAACAGTACGAAGAGCTGCCATGAATCCAGGTGCTTCCGGGATGGACGATCACTACCTCGCGCACATTGGGTTAACAGGAAATCTCACGCCGGCACGGTGAACGCTTGCTCATCGACTTTGGGGAAGGAACTGCCTCCCACGTCGTTGCCGGCGCCAAGCTCCGGTTGAACATCAGGATGCGGCACCATCCGCTATCGCTTGCAGTATCCCCTTGATGTATCCATAGGAAAACGCAAACGCCTGTCGCGACTCCGGGTCGTCGGCATGTTGGGGCACGTGGTCGGGCATGACCATGTAGCTATAGCCCACTTCCTGGAGCGTACGCGCCACGCCCAGCATGTTCATGTCACCGTTGTCGAGATACACCTCCTGGAACTCGTTGCGCCCGCCCACGATGTTGCGAAAGTGGATGTTGAAGATCTTTTTCCGCTCGCCAAAGTAGCGGACCACGTCGTGAATCTCGCGAGCCGGGTCGTCGAGCATCTCGGCCGTCGTGCCCAGGCACAGGTTGAGACCGTGATAGGGGCTTTCCTGAATCGACACGAATTTCTTTAGCCCCTCCACGGATCCCAACACGCGCGCGATTCCCTGGAACCCTTCCGGCGGCACGCCCGGATCGTGCGGATGGCAAGCCGCGCGAATCTTGTACTCGTTACAGACCGGGATCACGCGATCCAGAAAATACGTAATCCGCTCCCAGGCTATCTCCTCGGTGACGCGGCCGGCTCGCGTCAGGGGTGGATCGGCTTTGGCTTGCGACAGTTTCCACGTGCGGTATCGAGAGCCGCCCCGTCCCGGCGTCGACTCCGTGCGGAGCACGCCCAGCAGGCTCATGTTGTACTTCCACGCTGGGATGCCGGCCTTGGCGCAGTGGGCCGTCATAATATTGATGTGTTCGATATCGCGGTCCCGCTCCGGACTCTTTCCCAGCATGATCGCACCGCGCTTCTCTCGGTCGATGTGCGACGACTTCAGAAACGGCAAGGCGACCATGTCCAGCGTGATGCCTTCCTTCTCGCACAGATCGCGCGTTCGTTCGAGATCCTCGACCGTCCAATAGCCTCGGTTGCCCGGGTCCGGCGGGTAGCCGCAGATGTGGTCGACGCCATGGCGTTGGAAATACTGCAGCATCCGCGAGGTCGTGGGGCCGCGCTGTGTCCCGACGTACATCTTGACGGGGGCGCGCTTGGCCCCGTCATCAGCCCGAGCGCTGCGAGTTAGCGTTGTCATCGGGCCGAGTCCCGCCAGTGCGGTCGCGCCGCCGGCCCAAGAGAGGAATTGGCGACGTTGCACAAGATATACTCCTATTTCCAACTACGGGAGCCCAAGATTCGGGTGCAGGCCGGTTGCGCGCCGCTACAGGCCAAGGCCGGCCGCCACTCTTCTCTGCGTGGTGCCGAACCTGGAAGAATCACTCACGTCCCGCCGGGCAAAATACCGGAGTTTGACAAGCTGGCTCGTATCACCATCCACCAGCGGCAGGTACGTCTTGTGCACCAAGTCCGTTGGCGGAACCTCTGCCTTGTTGAGTCCCAGGATATTTTGGCCGCGGTCAATCTGCTAGGCGAGTCGTCGACGCTGCCGCCGCGCCTATCTATGCCCACATATCATTGTCACACAGTTCCCAGCGGGAGCGCTCCGCTTTCTGCGGAAAATCTAACGTACTGCGTCCGATCGAGTCGCGCGGAGGGCGTTGCGGCAATAGGGGTCGCCACGATCGTAAGGCGATAGTAACCGCTTCGGCACGTCTGTGCCCCGATTGCTGCCCCCCCCAATAAAATCTACCGATGGGTATCGGGAACCGCCGGGCAAACGGACGCGCGACCGAGGCGGGCCACCCTCCGGCGGCTTCGCCGCGACGACGCTGCTGACCGGAGGATGTGACGAGAACGACGAACGGCTGGCCCAGCGGGCTGCCCAGAGCATGCAGCGGCAGGCCGAACAGAACAAACAGATGTCCGAGCTGCAGTGGGAAGTGGCCCAGGGCGCCCGCCAGCTCGTCGAGGCTGATGCGGAAACCCGCTCCAAGTTCGTGGCGATGCAGGGCGAAATGCAAAAACAGCAGGCCGAGGTTGGCCGTCAACAACGAGGCACTCGAGAAACGCGAGTTCCAGGTCGAGCGCGAAATGCTGGCCAAGGTCCGCGGCGTGCCCGTCGAGTCCATCGAGGCACAGCCCTATCGCTATGACCAGGAAGTGAACAACGCCGTCGAGCGGCGGCAGTCAGTGTTCGAAGACGAGCTATTGGCCGAGAGCGAGCCGGGGCGGCGGATTCGTCAGCTTCGGGTCGAGAAAGATAGTCTTCTCGATACAATTTGGATCGCAACTTCCCCACGCGAAATTAAGGTTTTGTGGACCAAGGTGGGCGAGCTGTTGGGCGACGAGCAGACTGCGCTGGTGCGCGACGCGCTGGCGATCGAGCCGGTGGAAGATTGAATCCCGAATCGCCGTAAATCTCGGGGCCGCCCGCAAGGGCGACCCCGGGGACTTTTCATTTACGTATCCGAGCGAAGTGCTCTGACAATTCCTTTCCGCCGCCCGCTACCTCGTTTCGATTCACCAAGCCTGGGATCGAGCCAAGTTCCCTTGGCGCAGCCCGCCGCACATCTCAGGCTGCTTTGCGGGCAGCAGATCCGTGCTGCTGCTCGTGCACCGCGACAGACTCGACATACGATTCGCGGAATCGGCGCGGGTCCGATGCAGGAAAGCACACACCGGACGCCGACAAACCACCGTCGACATTCAGCTCGATCCCACTGATCATCCGCGCGTCGTCGCTGCCTCGCCAGGCAATGGCAAGGGTGACATCGGATGCTTGAGCGAGTTCGCCGCGCCGGCTCGCGGAGCATAATACGCCAGTGCCCATGCCGGTCAGGACTGCACCTCGCGACACCCCCGTCCTTGGGTACTGGTGCATCCCGATGCGCATGCGAAGCGCGTCGCGGCGATTCGACGCGAAAAGTCGCTGGAAGCGGCGGCTGGGCGCCGTTGGCTCGATCGCTAGTTCCGTCGAGCGAGACCGCCCATCAGGCAGATTAACCGCTGAGTGGTAGGTTCGAGTACTGCACGGGGAGGTCGAGCCCGACATACGTCGCGGCAAGGTCGCGATACGACGCAGGGGGCCGATACTGGAACCATCCCCAGTTCGCATGGTAAGCTGGTTCACTGACAACACCGGCTGGATTGCCGCCGACCCTTGCGGGCAGCGGACAACCGGGCGCGAGCGTTTTCCAGATCGCCGGCTGTCCCACAGAAAGCTCCCGCAGATGATCGGCAAAATCGTCGGCCATTACCGCATCACGTCCAAACTGGGGGCAGGCGGTATGGGGGAAGTGTTCCTGGCCGAGGACACGCGGCTGCAGCGCAAGGCGGCCGTCAAATTTCTGCCCGCGGAAATGGCCGCCGATTCCGACCGGCGGCAGCGGTTCTTTCAAGAAGCCCGAGCCGCATCGGCGCTCAATCACCCACACGTTTGTGTGGTGTACGACGTCGGCGAGACGGACGACGGCCTGCCCTTCATCGCGATGGAATTCGTGGAAGGCCGGTCGCTCGACCTCCTGGTCCGGCAGGGGCCGCTGCCGGCATCGCAGGTGGTCGAGATTGCGATCCAGGTGGCGGACGCTCTGGACGCCGCCCACGCGCGGCGGATCGTTCATCGCGACATCAAACCCGCCAACATCAGCCTGAACGAGCGGGGACAGGTCAAGGTGCTCGACTTCGGCCTGGCCAAACGATTGCCACAGACTGCGGCGGGAGGTATCGGCGATGCCACGTCCGAAATGCATCAAACACAAGACGGCATGGTCCTCGGCACGCCCGCCTACATGAGTCCCGAGCAGGCCGTCGGCAAAACGATCGACCACCGCAGCGACCTGTTCAGCTTAGGCGGCGTCATCTACTGCCTGCTCACCGGGCGGGCACCGTTTGCCGGCGCGAGTCTGGTCGACGTGCTCGACAGTGTGCTGCGCCGCAAACCGGAGGCCATTGCCCGCTTCAACTACGAAGTTCCCCCCGAGTTGGAACGCATCACGCTCAAGCTGCTGGCCAAAGACGTCGAGCGGCGTTACCAATCGGCCCGCGATCTGCTCGTCGATCTCAAAAGCCTGCATCGCGAGCTCGACTCTGCTGCCGATCTTGAATCCAGCCCGAATTCGTCCGTGCCCGGCGGCGCGGGGTGGGAAAGGCAGCTCGCCCGAACTACCGCCAGCGGCGTCTCGGCAGATTCCGGGCCGTTGCCGACTCCAATGGAGCTGGCCCAAAGCGACGTGGTGATCACCTACGCGAATCTCGATGATCAGCCGGTCATGGCGGCTCATCAGGGGTGGATCTCCCAGCTCCATCAGAACCTGCAGGTCCGCGTGGCGCAGCTTTCCGGAAAACGGGTCGCGGTCGTGAAACAGTCCGGTAACACGGTGTCGGCGGAGAACGAGGCCGAGGTGCTCAAGCACGTGCCGCAGGCCAAGACGGTGGTCTCCGTCCTCTCGCCGCCGTTCGTCAAATCGAACGGGTGCCACAAGATCGTGGAGACGTTCTGGAAGAATGCCTGCGATTCGGGACAGTTTGAAGTCAACAACCGCTCGCGATTGTTGAACGTGGTCAAGACACCGGTCGAGGAGAAGGAGCTGCCGCCCGAAATCCGTTCGCTGTACACCGGCCTGGTGCCGTACGAATTCTTTGAACGCGATCCGGAGACGGGCCGGATGCGGGAGTTTGACGAGGCGTTTGGCGACGCGGCGATCCAGCGGTTTCACGAGCGAGTGTACGACGTTGCCTACGATATCTCTCAGGTCCTCAGGTATCTGGGCGAAGTTCCGCCGGCGGGCGGCAACCGCACCGCGCATCCCAAGACCATCTTTCTGGCTGCCACCACTTCCGACCTCGAACCGCAGCGGGACCAGTTGCGTCGCGAGCTGATCGAGTTGGGGCACGAAGTCCTTCCCAAGCAGCCCCTGCCGCTGGTTGCCAGCGAACTAGTCGCCGCCGTCGAGCATTGCCTGAAGCAGGCCGACATTGCCATTCACTTTGTCGGCGAGCATTTCGGCCTGGTGCCCGAAGCGACCGACTTGTCGGTGGTCGCCCTGCAAAACCAGGTGGCCGCCCGGTTCTGCGACAGTTCCCCGCTGCGGCGGCTGATCTGGATTCCCAAGGGCCTCGCTCCCCGGGACGAACGGCAGGCGTCGTTCATTCGGCAGCTCGAGTCCGAGCCGCACACCGTCACGGGCGCCGAGCTGATCGCCGACACGCTGGAGAATCTGAAGGTGCTGCTGCGCTGCCGCTGGGAACGGGAACAAAAAGAGCAGGCCAAGCCCGTTGCCGCGCCGGGAGCGGAAGGGGCCCCGCGGGTGTACCTGATCTGCGATCAGCGGGATGAGGAGGCCATTGAACCGCTGGAAGACTTCTTTTACTCGCAGGGGATGGAAGTCAGCCTGCCGGGTTTCGAGGCGGATGAATCCGAAGTTCAGCAGATCCACATTCAGAACCTGCGCGACTGCGACGCCGCGCTGATTTACTACGGCGCGGCGGGTATGCACTGGGTCGATTTCAAAATCCGCGATTTGCAGAAGGCGGCCGGGTATCGAGATTCGGTTCCGATTCCGGTCAGCGCCGTCTATCTCGCGCCGCCGTTCAATCGCCGCAAGGAGCGCTTCAAAAGCGTCTCGGCAGACGTTTTCCGGCAGGCGGAGGAAACGTTCGACCCGGCGTTACTCGAAGGTTTCGTCGAATCCGTCCGGCTGGCCAGGGAGTCCGCGAAATGAACGGGCCGAGCCAACAGCGCGACAATCCTTTTCCGGGTCTGCGACCGTTCCGCAGCGACGAGCACCATCTGTTCTTCGGCCGCGAAGAGCAGACGGCGGCGCTATTGCAACTGTTGCGGCAGAACCGATTCTTGGCGGTCGTGGGGACGTCGGGCAGCGGAAAGTCGTCGCTGGTGCGGGCCGGCATGATCGCCGCACTGCACGGCGGCACCATGGCGCACGCCGGGTCGACCTGGGAAATCCTCATCCTGCGGCCGGGGGGGAGTCCCATCGAAAACCTCGCCCGAGCCGTAGTCGACGCCGACCTGTACGACCCGGACGACCCCAGCACACTGCCGCGCCTCTTGGCGACTCTCAACCGCAGCCGTTACGGCCTGGTCGAGGCAGTCAAGCAATCGGGCGAGTTGGAACCAGGCACCAACCTGCTGGTGGTGGTCGATCAGTTCGAAGAGCTGTTCCGCTTCCGCCAGCAGGGAGTCGGCTCGGAAGAAGCAGCGGCGGCGTTTGTCAATCTGCTGCTCACGGCCAGCCAGCAGGCGGAATGCCCGATCTACGTCACGATCACCATGCGGTCGGACTATTTGGGGGACTGCTCGGAAATCCCGGGTCTCGCCGAAGCCGTCAACGAGGGGGAATACCTTATTCCCCGCCTGCTGCGCGACCAGAAGCGGGATGCCATCGAGAAACCGGTCGGCGTGGGAGGGGCTAGGATTGCCCCGTTGCTCGTGCAGCGGTTGTTGAACGACGTCGGCGACGACCCCGATCAGTTGCCGGTGCTGCAGCACGCCTTAATGCGGATGTGGGACGTCTGGTCGACCAACGGCGAGAACGGCCGACCGATCGACTTCTGCGATTTCGAGGCCATCGGCGGGCTCGACGCCGCTTTGTCGAATCACGCGGACGAAATCTACGATTCGCTGCCGGATGACGAGCACCGGGCGGCCTGTGAGCGGATCTTCAAAACGCTCACCGAAAAAGGGACCGACAACCGCGGCATCCGCCGGCCGACGCGCCTGGCGAAACTGGCGGTCATCGCCGGTGCGGACCGCGAGACGGTAACGACGGTTCTGGATGCCTTCCGGCAGCCCGGCGTCACGTTTCTCATGCCCGGCCGCGAACTCGATCTGGATGACCGGACGGTTCTCGACCTGTCGCACGAAAGCCTGATGCGCGGCTGGCGGCGGCTGCGGGGGTGGGTAGAAGTAGAGGCGCAATCGGCGCGCATCTTCCGCCGGCTGCTGGACACGGCCTGGCTGTGGCGAGAGAGGAAAGCGGGCTTGTTCCGCGATCCCGATTTGCAAATCTCGCTGAGTTGGCGGGACGAGGAACAACCCAACCGTGAATGGGCCGAGCAATACGGCGGCCAGTTCGATACGGCCATCGTATTTCTGAACAGCAGCCAGGCGGAGGCGGAGGCGGAAACCCGTGCCAAAGAGACGGCCCGTCAGCGGGAGCTGGAACAAGCGCGGCAACTTGCCGAAGCCCGCCAACAACGTCTGGAGCACCAACAGCGCGCGGCGACGAGGTTGCGCGCCATGATCGCCGGCCTGGCGGTGGTCGCGACGATCGCGGGCATCGCCTGTGTCGCCGCGATGGTCCTATACAACAAGGCCGACAGACTGGCGGTCCTGGCTCAGAAGGAAGCCGACAACGCGAACCGCAGCGCCGACGAAGCTAACGAGGAGCGCCAGCGAGTCAAGCAGGAGCAGCAGAGAACTCAAGACGCTCTCACGGAAGTCGAGACACAAAAGTCAAAAGTCGACGTACTGCTGGATAAGTCGCTCGTCGCGGAGGATAAGGCCGTCAAGGCCGAGCAACGCAGTCGCGAATTCCGCTACGCCACCGACATCCAACTGGCCGGCCGGCTCATCGAAGACGAGAACGCCAATGCCACTCAGATCCAGAGCTTGCTCGCGGCCCACGATCCCGCCGGCAACCCCGACTTGCAAGGCAAAGGCGATCTGCGCGGTTTTGAAGCGCATTACCTCAGCCGGGTGGTAGACAGCCAGGCCGCGGTATTCCCGGCCGCGAGTGAAGCAATCGTGGCTGCTGTGGTCACGCCGGAGGGAGAGCTCGTCACGCTGGACGACCAGGTGCGACTACGGCGCCTGAATGTCAAAACCCGGCAGGAGACGCGAGCGGTTCTCGATCTCGGCACCGATCGCAAGCCGCTCACCAAGGCGTTGTCTCCTGACGGTAAGTTGGTCGCGCTAGCCGTCGGAAACCAGGTCGTCCTCCTGGATGCGGCAACCGGCGAGGAAACCGGCCCGGCGATTCGGAGCGACGCCCAGTTCGGCCTCATTTTCACGCCGGACAGTCATCGGCTCGTTACCATCGGCAGCAACATCGGTTGGTGGGACGTCTCTACTGGCAAGCCGATCGCTCTCCAAGCCTCGGGAATCGGGAACGTCTCCGCCGAACAACGAGGCCGTTTGGTGTCGATTTCCGCTGACGGTAAGACCGTCGCCGTCGGCGGCCTGAATGTCGCGTACGCAAGCAGTTCGTTCTCGGTCTTCCGGCTGGATGAGGAGGCCCGCGAGGTGGAGCTGCTGCTCCAGGCATATACGCCGAACATGGGCAGCATCCGCACGGTGGCGATCAGCCCGGACGGCACGAAGCTGGCGGCCAGCCAGTTTTTTTCCGGTCGGGTGATTCTGTTCGATTGCGCCAGCGGCCGCCCACTGACGAGCAACGCATCGGAACACTCGGCCTCCGTTTCCGCCATCGGTTTCAATCCGGCCGGCAAGGAGATGGTTACCGCCTCGCTCGACGGTATGGTCAAGGTCTGGGACGACTACGAGTCGCTCGAAACCGCGAACAAATCTCTTCTGGGACATACCGGCGAGGTCGCGCTGGCGACCTTTACGTCCGATGGCAAACGGCTTGTCAGTGCCGGCAAGGACAAGACCGTCCGCCTGTGGGATCTCAGCCGCGAGGGGACGTCGCTGCGCCGTGCGCTCGCGGGCAATCTTGCGTATCGGGTGGCATTTTCTCCCGATGGCCTGCTGCTGGCGACAAGCGGCGTCAATTCCAACGGAGTGTCGATCCGGGAGGCCGCCACCGGCGAGGTGGTCCGCAACCTGAACCGGCCCAACAGCGAGTCCCAGCCGCGTCCCTCCCCCGCAAGTGTGGCTTTTTCACCCGACAACCGTTGGCTGGCCGTCGGATACGGCGGGGCGGCCAACCAGTCCTACATCGAATTGTGGAACATCGATGCCGACCACGACCAATCGCCCGTGATCCTGCCGGCGGCGACCGAAATCCCCGGCTTTAACGTGTCGCCGACTACCGGCATCGTCAGCGCCCTGGCCTTTTCGCCGGACGGCAAGTTCCTCGTCGCCGGTTTCGGCTCGCTCTACAGCCTGCCGACCGGCGACATCGGCGATTTCCCGTTGCAGGTCATCGACGTGTCCGCCCGCCGCACCGTCCGCCTGCTGGACGGGCACCAGAATTACTGCGTGTCGGTCGCCTTTTCCCATGACGGCGCGCGGATGGCCAGCGCCAGCTATGACGGCACGGTGCGCATCTGGGACACCGCCACTTGGAAAACGCTTTTCGTCCTTGACAATCCAGACTCCTACTCGGACCTCGGCCGGCGGCGGATGTTCGACGTGGCGTTTTCTCCCGACGCAGCGCTGCTGGCCACCGCCAGCCACGAAGGCAGCGTCCACGTCTGGAACGCCGCCACGGGAGAACTCGTGCAGACTCTCCGGGGGCATACCAACGGCGTGTTGAGCGTGGCATTTTCTCCCGACGGAAAAACGTTGGCCTCCGGCAGCCAGGACAACACCATCGGGCTGTGGAACGTAGCTACCTGGCGCGAGTTGATGCGCCTCGAATCCGGCGGCAGCGATTATTCTCCCAGGGCATTGGCCTTTTCCCCGGACAGCCGGCAGTTGGTCGGCGCGGGCGGAGTAACGCTCTCCTGGTCGACGCGCCCGATGGACGGCAGCTCCCCGGACCAGTTGGCCGCTCAGCTTGTCACGCTGCTCGAATCCCAAGCGGACTTCCAGAACCGCATCCGCATGCTTTCCGATAACCTGCGTCTGCACGAGGCGCTGGCCATCGTCGCACAGCAGAGACCCCAAGACGATCGCGTGCTATCGGCACTGGCGGCGACCCGCGCTAACTGGCATGCCTCGCGCGAACAATGGCCGACCGCGGTCGCCGAGTTAGACCGGCTGAAAAAGCTCAACTCCCAAAACCCCGCAGGCTGGCTCCGCACCCCGGCGCGGCTGCGGATCGCGCGGGCATGCATCGAGCAGGACCGCCCCGCCGACGCGGTGCTTCTATTGGCGCACGGTGCCCGGCAGCGTGGGGAAGACGGCATCCCGATGGCCCGCGAACAGGTCGCCTTCGGCTTCGGTTACAAAGTCGATTCCGGAACCGTTAAAGTCACCGATCGCCCGACCGGTTTGGGAACCCCTTCTGTCGACCTGTCGCCGGGGGACGTCATCCTGAAGATCAACGACACCGAACTGACCGCGGAGACCATCCCCCAACTCGGGACATTGTTGCAAGGGAACGCCGGGACGAAACTTCGGCTCACCGTGCGGCGGGCGGCCGGCGGACAGCAGGAAGAGGTCGAAATCACTAAGGTGAAGCACTTTTTTGATCCGGTCACCAGCGATCTGCTGATCCCGCTACGAGCGGCGGTCGACGAACGGGTCGAGAAAGACCCGGCGAATGTACCGCTGCGCGAGGCGCGTGCGGAACTGGCGCTGCAGTGGCAGGGGAACAACGAGGCGGCAGCCGATTTGACCGCCGCCATTGACGCGCTGGTGGATCAAGCGAGCGACGAAACGGCCCAAGTTCTGGTCCGGCTGTATCAGCGTCGCGGGACGGTCAATGCCGCCCTGCGTAGATGGCAGCAGGCGGCCGGCGACTTCGCCCACGTCGAAGCGGAAGAATCGACCGACGAACTGCTATTGCGCAGTCAGGCGGAAACGCAGGCGGAACTGCTGCTGCAATGGGATTCCACCGGACAAGGTTCCGAGACCATTGTCCCCACCTCCGAAACGGCCGAAACGAGCTGGCGCTATACCACGCAGAAACCGGCAGGTACATGGAACCAAACGAGCTTCGACGACTCCGCCTGGCAGCAGGGCCTCATGCCCTTCGGCACCTCGGAGCGCGACCCGCGGACTCCGTGGACGACGCCCGACATCTGGCTCCGCCACACGTTTCAGGGGAACCCGTTTCTGGAATGGCAACCCCTGTTCCTGAAGTTCGACGTGGACGACAGCGCCGACATCTACCTGAATGGGAAACGGTTGTTCCAGCGAGGTACGTGGACCCAGAGTGAGTACGTGTACCAGGCGGTTGAAAGATTTGCGCCCGACCTCATCGCGTCCGGCACCAACGTCCTCGCCTTGCACTGCCACAACAACCAGCGCGGCGCGATCATCGACATCGGACTCTACGCATCGCCGAAGTCCTCCAGCGAACTACAGAAGCTGCTCGTCGCGAGAGCGCTTTCCGACCCGTGGCAGAAGCTCGCGGCCATTCATCGGTTCAACGATGACCACCAGGCCATTGACCGGCTCGTCGCCCGGCGACCCCAGGCGGCCGGAATCATCGGTGATCTGTACATCCAACAGAACGATGGTGAAGAGATAGACTGGCAGCGAGCCATCGAGATTTACAGCAAAGGGATCACGGACGAAACGCCCGATGCCGATCTGCTCGCCCGACGAGCCCGCGCGCAGGAACAACTGCACGACTGGGCCGCTGCCGCCGCCGACTGGGAGCACGTTGCGAAGATCGAGCCGGACGGGACGAAGCTGCTGACCGAATTCGCCAATCGTTTAGCGCAGGCCGACCAACGCGCGCTGGCCTCGGCCCAGCGCGACGAAGTCCGTCAAAGGTTCGAATCCCTTTTGCAGGCCGACCCTGCCGACGAACTCGCCGTCTCCGGCCTGGCTCGGGTTCTGCTCGACATGAGCGAACCACAAGAGCTGGAATGGACGGCGCTACAGCCTGCGGACTTAACAACCGCGGGAGGCGCGATCCTGACGTTGCACGAGAACGACGCCTTATCGGTCGAATCGTCCGAATCCGAGTCGGACGAGCTCCCTCTGCCGAAACTGCCCGATTCTGTGAAGGCCATCCGGTTCGAAACGACCGCAGTCGACGAATCGAATCCGAGCCCGATCTCCTCCTTCAAGAAATACCGCATTCAGGCTGTCGGTTCACCGGCCTGGGAATCGGGGGTGCTGCACGGGCGCTTTGTGCGGATCGATCTGCCGGGAGACAACAGCCAGTTTCCAAGGCTCCCGGCCGATGCTGAGCAAAAAACGATCAACCTGGCCGAGTTGCAGGTGTTTCAAGGCGAGCAGAACATCGCGCTGCGGAAAGTGGCCCGGCAGTCCAGTGACTATTCAAATCAATTTGCGGCTGGCGCCGCCGTGGATGGCAATACCGCCGGGAATGATCAGGGCAATCCGTATGCCCATACCAGATTCGAGGACAACCCCTGGTGGGAAGTGGACCTGGGCAGCCAGCAGGCGATCGATCGGATTGTGGTTTGGAGTCGAAATGAAGGCGACCTCTACTACAAACGCATGAATCATTTTCGCATCCGGGTGATGGACGCTTCCCGCAATGTCATGTGGGAACAGGTTGTCGATCAAGCGCCGAATCCGTCACGGGAGATTTCCTGCCGGAGTTTTGTCGTGGAGATGTCTCCCGCAACCGCCACGGACGAGTCGCCCTGGTCGCTGCTGTTGACAAAAGACGCCGGCCTGACGAGCGGGCAGCGTTTCCGAATCTCCACCGCCGATGAGCTCTATTCGCTTGAGACCGAAGAGGCGATTGGCCAGGCGCGGAACATCTCCGACGCGATCGCGCGGCTGGCGGCGGCTTACGACTATTACGGCGATGTTGTTGCGTCGACCGCGTGGTTCGGCCGAGCCCTGGATCAGGCCGAGACCGCGAATGCACGGGAAGCCGTCCTCGCGGAATTGCGGAACCATCCCGCAGCGGCGGCGGAACTCGCGGGGCAGCGTCCGGAGGATCTGCACCTGCAACTGGCCCTCGCGCGGAGCCACGTCGTCGAGGGGCAGAAGAAACTGACGCACAAAGAACCCGCGCAAGCGCTGGCCGATTTCCAAGAGGCCCAGCACCTGTTCACGCGGCTGCTAAACGAGAATCCCGAGCCCGCCTGGACCATGCTCCAACCGACCGAGATGACCTCCGCAGGAGGAGCCACGCTGACGCTAAAGCAGGACGGCTCGATTCTGGCCAGCGGCGAGAATCCGGATCACGACGCCTACACGTTGTTTGTCAATTCCCCTCTGGATCGGATCAGGGCGTTTCGACTGGAGGCTCTGCCCGACCCCTCCCTGCCCAAAAACGGTCCGGGACGCTTTGAGGACAACGGCAATTTCCATCTGAACGAACTGCGAGTGACTGCCGGAGACGCCCCAGTGAAATTGACGGACATCGCCGTCAGCTACGACGAGACCGACCGGTTTGACCGCGTCATTGATGGCAAAGTCAATTCGGTAATGGGTTGGAGCATTAGTCCGCAGGCCGGGCAGGAGAACACCGCCTGGATCACGACCGATTGGACCGGACGGCCCGACACGCCGCTGAAGTTCGAACTCTACTTCTCACCGGCGCCCACCCAGCGGCACAACCTCGGCCGCTTCCGCTTGTCGGCGACAGGCGACTCGGGCGCGATCGCGGTCTCGCAACTCCGCAGCGAGATCAAGCCCAGCGAGCTGGCGGCCCTCGACGTCGTCGTCGGCAAGGCGTTGGCTCAGCTCGACAAGCCTGAAGAAGCGGCAACCTCCTTTGCGCGGGCCCTGGATCGCGTTGAGAAAGACGAGCAGCGCAAACAGCTCGTCGAA
The DNA here is from genome assembly GCA_964415245.1 of uncultured Pirellulaceae bacterium. GTDB lineage: Bacteria > Planctomycetota > Planctomycetia > Pirellulales > Pirellulaceae > CAYQAJ01. The sequence continues at coordinate 30,405 of CAYQAJ010000005.1, forward strand.
CAGTTCCGGGAGCATCCGTCCGCGCTGGCGGCCCTGGCAAAACAGCGGCCCCAGGACCTGCCGGTCCAGGTCATCCTGGCCAGCAGTCTCGCCGAAAGCGGCAAGAAAGCCCTGGCCGAGAGACGCCGCGACGACGCGCTGGCCAACCTGAACCAGGCCCAGCAACTCTTTGCCCGACTACTGGCCGATCACCCGCAACCCGAGTGGACTGTGCTGGAACCGGCCAAGATGATGTCGGAAGCCGGCGCCGAGTTGACGTTGCAGGACGACGGCTCGATTTTCGTCAGCGGGAACCTGCAGGTGAAGGATGTGTACATCTTGGAATTCAACAACGTCCCCACCAACTTCCAGACCCTTCGTCTCGAGGCGCTGCCGGACGATCGGCTCCCCAAGGGCGGTCCGGGAACACATCCTGAGGGGAATTTCGTCCTCAGCGATTTGGAGGTGTTCCGCATCGAGGGAACTGACTCGACAGCGGGAGCCGACCCGACAATGGGAGCCGAGCCGACAGTGGGAGCCGAGCCGACAGTGGGAACTGACCCGACAGTGGGAATCGGCTCGGTAGCGGGAACCGGCTCGAAAGTGCTCACGCCGGTTCCGCTCCGAGCGGAATACGCGACCTTCGAAGAGCGGCTTGCGCAGACTTCGCTGGAAAAGGGTGAGGATGGCTGGAGCATCGATGGCGGTATTGGCCATGCGCAAACAGCGTTGTTTGCAGTCGATAGCCAAGAGCAGCAACCGACGTCGAATCGTCTGCGGATTCTGTTTCGCTTCTATCATGAACCGACGGACAACAACCCGGCCTTGCTGGGCCGCTTCCGGTTGTCGGTCACCAGCGACCCCAACGTGGTCGACTCGACCCGACTACGGTACGAAATCCAGGCCAGCGGGCTAACCGATCTGGACGTCGCACTGGCCCATGCCTACGCCCAGCAGGAGCAGACGGACCAGGCGGCCGCCGCCTTCGGGCGGGCTTTGGATTTGGCCGTTGATCGGGCCGCCTTCGTACAGGTCGTAGAGACGGCCTCCGCGCATGCCGGACTGCTGGACAAGCTGGCCGAACTGCGCCCCGCCGATGCCCGTCTGCACGACGCACTGGCCCGGCACTACGCCGCGCAGGGAAATGATTCCCGCGCTCACGAATTCGCGGCCCAGGCTCGCACACTGTACGAACAGCAACTGGCAGCAGAACCCCGCAACTCGCACGTCGCCCAGGAACTGGCCAACCTGCTTCTGGAGGTAAGCCCCGTGGGCTGGAAAGTCCTTCAGCCGGTGGAGATGAAATCCGAGGGCAAAGCAACATTCACGCTACAGGAAGATGGATCCATTCTGGTTTCCGGGCCCAACGTCAGCGGCGACGTGTACACGATTTTCGCCGAAAGCGACGCGCAAATCGTGCAGGCGATCCGGCTCGAGGTCCTTCCCGATGAGAGCCTTCCCAACAAGGGACCGGGGCGTCATTCCACGGGGAATTTCCAACTGGCGAAATTTCGCGTGTTGGGCCCGCCAGCCGGCGATCAGACACCGCCTGCGGCGGTCGCCCTCCGCAAAGCGATCGCGAGCTTTGCGTACGCGGCCAATGACGCCGACGTCGCGGGGACGATTGACGAGAATTCCAACAAAGTCTGGCACGTCTGGTCGCGCATCGGACAACAGCACCATGCCGATTTCGAGCTTGCCAGCCCGCTGCCGGTCGATCCGGGAGATCGGCTGACCATTGTGCTCGAAAACAAAGAATACGGCGAGGGCATCAATCTGGGTCGCTTCCGGCTGTGGGTCTGCGAAGACCCTCAGATCATGGCGCTCGAAGAGAACCGCCTCGCGGCTTCGAAAATCACCGACCCCTGGTTGCGGCTGGGCATGGCCTATCGGGCCCTGGGCGATCACGAACGTGCGCTGGCTTCGTTCTCGCATGCGGTGGAAGTGGCCGCCGACGGAACGGCCAAAGCGGCGGTTGCCCGCGACGCGGCTGCGGCGGACGACCTGTTCACGGAACTGCTCGCGCGGTCGCCCGACGACAAGTGGCTGCGGCTGGGACAGGCCAAGTTCCTGACGCCGCGGCACGTGGCGGACGGTCAATTTCAGGCAGCCGCCGACCTGCTGTCCACCGTCATCGAGGACTTTCCGGACGATATCGAACTGCGGAACGTGCGGGCCGAAGCACAAAGCGGTTTGAAGAACTGGCAGGCCGCCATCGACGACTATTCCCGCGTCATCGAACTGGAAACCGACGAGACCCGGAAACGCACCGCGGAAGTCGCCCGTGCCGAGGCCCAGCTCCGACTGGGACAAACGGCCGAGGCTGCGAATGTTTACACCGAGAACATGCTGCTGTCTCACGGCGGCTGGGAAGGCATGCGGGACGCCAGCCTCGCGGAACTGCTGGCTCGCAACCCCGCTGTTGCCCGCGTGGCGGCGAATCGGCTCTACAGTCGTGTGGAAAACAACCATAATCTGGGCGCCTACTGGTCGATGATCCTGGTTCGCCTATACACGGCGGCACCCGGGCTGGTTACCCCCGAGAACCAGCAACGGCTGCTCGAAGCCGCCACCCAAGCCGGCGGAAACTGGACCGCCCCGTTGACGGCTGCCGCACACTACCGGCTGGGCGACCTGGGGCAAGCGCAGCCGCTCGTGGAAGCGGCCCAGCAGAATCGGGAGTTTCAGGCTCTGGCGGCGATGCTGCTCTACGATCAAGGCGAAACCGACCGGGCCGAGGAGCTCCTCAACCAGGCGGCAGGCTGGCTCCGCCGACAGCGCGAGATCGATCCAGACAGCGCCATTCCCGGGCAGGTTAATTGGCAGAACTGGGCCATCAACTGGGCCGTGTGGCGCGAGGCGACCCGCAAGCTGGCCGGTCCCCGGCTGGTGGAACTCGACACGCTACTCGCGAAGGAACCGGACAACGACGCCGCACTGCGCGAGCGCGCCGAGATACTGGCCGACGCCGGCCTGCCCGAAGATGCGATCGAAGACCTGACCCACCTCTCCCAACTGCGTGCAGATACGAACGAGACATTGGGCCTGCGCGGCCGCGTGCTTGCCGCCTTGAAGCGTGACACAGACGCGATGGTCGCGCTCAACCAAGCCGTCGAACAGAACTCGGCCGACGCGCGGGCGTACGCCGCCCGCGGCACGATCCTGGCGCGGCGGGGAGAGACCGAGCCAGCTCGCAGCGACCTGCAGAAATCGCTGGAACTGGATCCCACGAAGGAGGCTGCCCAAGCGCTGGCCGACCTGCTGCTGGCGGAAGCGGAGAAGTCCGTTGCCTGGACCGTCCTCGAACCCGTGGAGATGCAATCGGCAGGCGGGGCCACGCTGTCAAAACTGGAGGACAACTCCATTCTGGCCGGCGGACAAAACCCACTTGGCGACGCCTACACCATCGTCGCCGAAGCGGCCGCAACGCAGGTCCGGGCGATTCGCCTGGAAGCGCTTACCGACCCGTCGTTACCCAACCAGGGTCCGGGGCGTGACGAACAGCGCGACCGCGGCAATTTTGCCATGACCCATTGGGAAATCCGCGCGCTCGACGACACAGCGGAAGGTTCGCCGATCGAATTGAGCCAGGTCGCGGCGGACTACTTTGCACCTCACCTTCCCGTCAGCGTGGCGAATTGGAACGTCGGCGGAGGCGGATCGCGTCCTCACACGGCATTCTTCCTCACCGAACAGCCCGTTGATTTCCCAGGTCGCACTCGGTTGGAATTCCACATGCAGTTTTCCGACAATGTCGAATGGCCGAATCAAAACCTGGGCCGGTTCCGCTTGGCGGTCAGCGACGACCCCCAAGCCTTCGAGACGGAGAGAAATCGCCTGGCCGCGCTGAATATGGACGACCCGTGGGCCCGGCTCGTGATAGCGTATCAACTGCGCGGGCTGGAGTCGCACCGCGACGCGCTCCTCAGCCGGCGCCCCCAAACCGCGGTCGCCGTCGGCAACGAATTCTTCCGAAACGAAAACTGGGAACAGGCGATCGCATACTATGACCGGACCATCACGTCGGAGACGACCGACTACAGCCTCGTCGCCAACCGAGCCAGGGCCTACGGCCGGCTCGAACGCTGGGCCGAGGCCGACGCCGATTGGCAGCGGGCTGTCGAGCTCCGGCCCAACGACGTGGCTTTGGTCAATGTATGCGCGACCTTCTTCGAAGAGCTGGGCCAGGCAGAGCGCGCGACGACCGTCTATAGCCGGCTAATCGACCAGCGACGCGAAAACGCAGCCCCGCCGGGTGAACTTGCCCAAGCGCTGCGTCTTCGCGGAGCGCACTATGTTCGCATTGGTCAATGGAAATCGGCGGCGGCCGATTACGCCGAAAGCGTGACGATCGACCCGGACTCCGACAGCATCGCCTGGATGACGCCCGCTGCCTTGTGGGCTTATGCCGGCGACGCTGAGCAGCATCGCCTGTATTGCCAGAACATGGCCAAGCGATTCGGCGACTCGACGGAAACCGCCGACGTCGAGCGAACCGTCAAAGTATCGCTGCTGTTGGGGCCGGAACCGGCTGTCGATCAGCAGACGATCACGAACTTTGTCGAGGCATTGGCGAAGTCCGAAAACGACGGCCTGTTGAAATGGTTCCTCTCGGCCAAAGCCCTGCTGGCTTGCCGCAAGGGGGAATTCTCCGCCGCACAACAATCGGTTGACGAATCGTTGCGGCTGCAAAAGGTGGGCGGGGATGCGCCCGGTTCCTTTCCCGGTTTGCTGACCCGCTCCGTGCAGTCGCTCATTTTTGCGCGGCAGGGGCACGAAGACCAGGCTCGGGCCGCATTGGACGAGCTGACGTCCTTGATGGCAACCGAGGCGCATCTCAAGTGGCAGGACGACGGCACGCTGGACGGCTCCACGATCCTGAACGGCGAATATGTCAGCCACGACGCCCTGATTCCCGAAATCCTCCGCCGCGAAGCCGTCCGGTTGATCGAACAGAATGCGGATTCCCGGCGGTAAGTCGGCGGAGCGCCGGTGTAGGGGTCCGGCCCGAGTTTCGCGGCGGAAAACCAAGGATTCAACGGTTCGCCAACCTCCGCACCACTTCCGACGACAACTCGCGCCCCACGCTCGACGCCCGTAAACCGCTAATGTGTTAACCCAATGCGCGCGTGTTCGAAGCTTTTCGGCACGGTCAGAGGCCACCGTGAAGGACGCGGAATTGTGTAAGTCCTTGAACTCTCGGCAGTGGCAAAAGGCGCTCCCGTGCCAGTGGTTCGTAAGAGGATTCAGCACGGGGAGGTCCCATCAAGATTTGTTGCGCAAGTGCTGAGAGAGGGAAGCGCGCGGCCGACACCGTATGTGCAACGTGGCACAATGGTTTGGGCGATTCCGCACACGTCTTGTTGCCTCCGAGCCGTCGACGCCCTAGATCGCCTCTCGGATTCGGCTCGGATCCCGATGCCAAAATCGGCTGGGCAGGCCGAAGGTGATTGGGCACGACGTTTGCTGACCACTAAACCCTTGTGCGCCAAGCGAGTTAGCCGGTGGCAAACCCGGTCCGCTGGGCGATTCGCACGGTTCAATTCGATAGGGAGGTATTGGACCACGCGGAATATAGCGCCAGAGTTCGCGAGCCGGCCTCCCCCGCTCTTTTTGAGCAAGCTTCGAGACAGCAGCCGACAATTCAGGGCCAGGGAGGCGGCAAACCCATTGCCGGGGCACGTTTGGGCTCGTAGCGATTCGACTATGACGCTTTACGGCCCGATGCTGGTATATTGAGGGGGGTTGGATAAGGCTTTGCGTTTGGCGGCTGGTCGCAACTTGGCTGTCGCTGAGTACTTTTGGCCCATTGTCGGCGTTCTAAAGGTGCTAAGTACGGGTTATTCCGGAGCGAAGTGCCCATGCCCGAACAGCGTCCCATTGACCCGGCAGTTTCGCATCGTCCCGAGGCGGAAGCCGCGGCCCATGCGCGAGACCCCACCCGCGAAAGCCAGACGCTGATCACGCCGTTTCAGCCGACGATCATTCCACCGTCATCGGCCGGCGCCGCGGACCCCGGGTCGGCGGCATCCTGGATGAAAAGCGTGTCCGAGCGACTTAGCAGACATTGGCAGGTCGCCGGTGGAGCCAGCGCCGTCGGCGCGTTGCTATTGATCGCTTTGGGGCTTGTGTTCTGGACGCCGAGCCAACCCGGGGCGCCGTCGGGGAACAATGGCCAGGCCAACGAACCTCGTCACGACGCCGGAGGAACCGGTGCCCCCGCGAACCCGGGCCCACTCGATCGAGTTGGGCCTGCGCCTCCCGAGGCGAATCCCCCGCCGCAGTCGTCGCGGCAGTCGACGACCGCGCCGCCTGTGATCGACAAGCCGGCGCTCACGACGTCGCCGCGCGACAACCACGCCGTCGATGGTTCGGATTCAATCCTGTGGCAGCTCCCCGACATGGAGGACGTTTTGGGCAGCCAGTCCTCGGCTTCTCCGGCGGTCGACTCGTCGTCCCAACATTCAACGCCGCCGGTTAGTCCGCCGAACCGCGCGGGCTCGACCGTCCCACAATCGGCGCGTGTCGCGATCCCCGACGAGGCGGCGCGGGGGCAGGCAGCAAAGTTGATGCACGAAGTGCTGCAGGCGGATTTCGCGCAGGCCCAGTCGGCCGAGGCGAAAGTGGAACTGGCCCAGCAATTGCGGAACAAAGCCGATGCGACACAGGACAATCCCGCCCAGCGATACGTGATGCTCGAGGCGGCGCAGAATCTGGCGGTCGAAGGGGGCGACGTGAACGTCGCGTTTCAGGTCATCGACTCGCTGGCGCGCTTCTTCGAGGTAAAACCACTGCCGGCCAAAGCGACAGTTTTGTCGGAGATCGCACGCGCCGCTCACCCGGCGGAGGCCAACGCATCGCTCGTCGAGGCGGCGCTGCAATTGGCCGACGAGGCTGTCGCCGCCGATGGTTTTACGATTGCCACGGTAGCGACCGAGTTGGCTCTTTCGGCGGCGCGGAAGACCCGCGACGGTGACCTGGTCAAGCTGGTGATGCGTCGTTCGAACGATGTGGCGGAATTGGCGTCGCGGTATGTCGACGTGGCGCAGGCTCGCCAGGTGCTTGCATCCGACCCGACCGACCCCGCCGCCAATCGAATCGTGGGGCGGTATCTTTGCCTGGTGAAGGGAAACTGGGACCAAGGACTGCCCCTCTTGAGCCTTAGCGACGACCAGCAGTGGAAGGAGCTGGCGGCCGCCGATCTGAGCAACCCCACCGACACGACGGGACGATTCCAGTTAGCCAATCGGTGGTGGGCCCATTCCGAAACCGCCGATTTGGAGGAACAGCAGCAAATTCGGTTGCGGGCGGGGCACTGGTACGTGCTGGCACAGCCGGGTTTGCAGGGGCTCGAACGCGACCTCGTGCAACAGCGGTTGCTGGACATCGAATCGGCAGCGCCGGCCGATTCCGTTTTCGCAGGCGGCCCTCCCCTGCTCATGGCTCCCTTTACCCCCGCCGATGGAGCGCGGCGGCAGGCAGAATGGGCGCGCCACCTGACGATGCGACCGACGCTCACGAATTCCGCCGGGATTCGGCTGGCCCTCGTTCCCCCCGGGCAGTATTCGATGGGCTCGCCCGATTCGGAAACCGGCCGCAACAATGACGAAGGACCGCGGCATGCGGCGCGGCTTTCGAGGCCGTTTTACGTCTCCACCACGGAGATCACGGTCAGTCAGTTCGCCAGCTTCGTCACCTCTAGCGGCTACCAGCCCGGACGGTCGGGGGGCCGTGGTCGAGGACCCAGCGGGAACGGTTTCCGGCCGGGGCCGCCACAGCGCGGTCCGTCGAGTTCGCGAGGCCCGGATTGGACCAACCCGGGGTATCGGCAAACCGCCGATTCGCCGGTTGTGTACATCACCTGGGACGATGCGGTCGCGTTCTGCGATTGGCTCAGCAAGGAGGAAGGAAAGCGGTACCGTCTGCCGACGGAAGCCGAATGGGAATATTGCTGCCGCGTGGGCACGGAGACTCCGTACTACGGCGGCGACGAAAAAGACGCGCTCGATTACGGCTGGTTCCAGGCAAATGCCGCGGGCAAGCCGCAATCAGTGGGCAAGCGGAAGCCGAACGGGTGGGGCGTGTACGACATGCCGGGCAACGTGTGGGAGTGGTGCGGGGATTGGTACGGCAAATACCCGGACCAGCCCCAGGTCGATCCCGCCGGCGCCACCCGCGGGTCGACGCGCGTCGTGCGCGGCGGCGGTGCCGATTCGCAGCCGACGCGCGCCGCGGACCGCGAGAGTCGGCCGCCGGGCTCCGCGTCGCAGAACGTCGGTTTTCGCGTCGTTTGTGAGATCGGTCCCTGACAATTCGCCGAGAGCATGCCCATGACGCGCGAAGCCGTCTACGATGCGAGCCTGCGGTACTTTCTCCGCCCTATCGGTCGGTACCTCGACGATGAGAGCGTGACGGAAGTCATGGTCAACGGGCACGGTCAGGTGTATATCGAGCGCGGCGGCCGCATCGAGCCGACTGCGGCGCAGTTCGGCAGCGAAGACGCCTTGCGCTCGGCCGTGAACAACCTGGCCCAGTCGGTGGGTCGCGAGATCGACGAGGATCATCCCGTGCTGGATGCGAGGCTGCCCGATGGATCGCGGGTGCACGCCATCCTTCCCCCCAGTTCCCGCGGTGGCACGTGTCTGACGATCCGCAAGTTCTTTCGTGCCCCGCTGACGATGGACGACCTGGTCCGCTTCGGCAGTCTCACGGAAACGGCCCAGGAATTCCTGGAAATCTGCGTGCGACTGCGCAAGAACATACTGATTTCCGGTGGGACGGGAAGCGGCAAGACCTCGCTGTTGGGGGCTCTCACCAGGGCCATTCCGGAACAGGAACGGATTATCGTCATCGAAGACACTTCGGAATTGCGGCTCCACCAGCGGCACTGCCTGTACTTGGAAGTGCAGCCCACGACGCGTCGCCGCGCAGGGCTCGATATTCGCGCGCTGTTTCGCTCGTCGTTGCGGATGCGCCCGGATCGAATTATCGTCGGCGAAGTGCGCGGCGGCGAAGCGCTTGATTTGATTCAGTCGATGATCAGTGGCCACGACGGCAGCTTGTCGACAGTGCATGCCAGCACGGTGTACGATGCGTTGGTGCGGCTGGAAACGCTGTCGTTGATGTCGGACGTGGAGATTCCCGTGTACGTGGCCCGCGCCCAGGTGGCCTCGGCGATCGACCTGATCGTGCAATTGACACGATCGACGGACGACGGCTCGCGGCGCGTCACCTGCGTCGCCGAAGCCCGCGGCCTGAGTGCCGAGAACCAGTATGTGTTGTGCGATCTGTTCGCGCTAGAGTATTCCCCCGCGGCGGCGACGAATGGCCATCCGCTGCGGATGGAACCGACCGGCGAGTTGCCGTCATTTTGCCGGGAACCGTTTGAGCAAGGAATGGAGAGTCAGATTCGGCTCAGTGAAGCATTGTGGAAGCGACTCTAGGAGCCTTCTCGGGTGGCCGATGGAAAGAGGGACGCTCCCCTTTGGCAACCTGAGCAGAAGGCCGAAACCCACGAGGCCATGGCGATGAAACGCGCTCGGGCGAAAGCGATCCGCCGGCGGCGGCGCAGAGGCGCCGCAACGTTGGACTACATCTTGGTGCTGGGAGTGATCCTTCCGCTGGCTGCGTCGCTGATGGGCCTCGCGCCACGCATGATTCGACTCGTTTACGAAATGCTGGTGGTGATGGTTGGCTCGCCGGTGATGTAGACGGCCGAGAGAAAGGAAAACCGATCGAAGGTCGGAGCAAATACACCGGATTCTTTTGTGGGGAGGAGACGACTGATGCGTAAAGTGCCAAGTCTTGGGGAATTGCTGCAGCAAGTGCACGAGGACCAACGCGGCGGGGTCAGCATCGAAACCGTGCTGATTCTCGCGGCGATCGCACTGCCGATTCTGATCTTTTTGATCAAATTCGGCTGGCCGCGAATCAAGGACTTCTTCAATCAGGGAATGACCGACCTGGAAGGCGGCGCTACGGACGCCTCGAAGTAACCGATGGCGGCCACGGCCTTGCTCCTTGCGCTGCTCGCAGTGGCGGCCGTCACCGACGTGTGGCGGCACAAGGTTTACAACTGGACCACGTACACGGGAATCGGCGCGGCGCTGGTGCTCAGCGGCCTGGCTGGTGTGGTGGGGCGCGGCGCGCTTTCGAGCATTACGCTCGGCGAAAGCGTCGTCGGATTCCTGTTGTGCGGTTTCGTGATGCTGGTGTGCTTCGTGTTTTTTCGCCTCGGCGGGGGAGACGTCAAGCTGATTGCCATGATCGGCGCGTTCCTGGGACCCGGGGCGGGAATCGAAGCCATGCTGTGGACGTTGGTTTTGGGGGGCGCGACCGGCATCGTCGTGCTGGTGTGGAAGCTCGGCCTCTGGAAGCTCGTGCGCCGCGTCGTTCAGCAAGTGCTGTGGAGAGTGAGAATCGGCAGTTGGGGACCGCTCAGCGACGAAGAGCGGCAACAACTGAAGATGCCGCTGTTTCTGGCCCCCAACGCCTTGGTTGCCGTCGTGATCGTGCAGTTTGCGCTTCTCGATCGAGTGTGGTAGGACCGTCGATGTACCGCGCCGTGCTCATCGACTGCTTGCCTTGGGCTGCCCTGCTGGTGGCGGCGATGGCGGTGGCGCGCCTGCTGTTGCACCTGAGCGGTGCCCGACTTCGACTGGTTCGCCTGCGCTCCCTCCACCGCTGCGAAAAAGGAGGCGTGCAGAGCTTGAGCTTCGTGCTTACGCTGCCGGTGTTCGTGATGGTGCTCATGTTCATCGTGCAAGTCAGCCAGGTCATGATCGGTACGGTGATGGTGCACTACGCCGCGTATGCGGCGGCAAGATCGGCCATCGTTTGGGTTCCCGCCAGCGTCAGCCCCGAGGAAACGGAAAACCGCATCAGCTTCGTGGAGCCGATTCGAAGTCAAGAAGAATTCGGCTGCCTGGGCGTCACGTATCGGGTGAGTCCCGAAGGACAGAAGTACGCCAAGATCAAACAGGCGGCCGTGCTGGCCTGTTTGCCGCTCGCCCCGTCGCGCGATTCGGGTTTTGCCCTCAGCCCGGCCGACCGCGACACCGCCGCCGCGCTGGAGACGGTATATCGTGGGCTCGACGCCGAGTCGAACGCCAACGCCCGCATTCCGACGCGGTTGACCAACAAACTGGCGTACAGCTCGGCCAACACCGACGTCCAGATCGAGTTCACGCACTACCTCGGCCCGGGCGACACGCTTCACGACCCCCCGCTGGGCATCCGCTATTACGTGCCGCCCTATTCCGACGAATACTATCTCAACGAAATGGGCTGGCGCGACCAGATCGCGGTCACGGTGACGCACTACATGGCGCTGCTGCCGGGTCCCGGCCGCTTGCTCGCCCGTTCCACCGGTCCGAGCGACTCGGTAAGTGCCCAGGTCGGGCGGCGCGGCGACTGGTACGTGTGGCCGATCCACGTCACCGCCACGTTGGGCAATGAGGGCGAAAAGTCCCTCAAGTCATACATGCAGGAGGAAATGCGATGAACCGCGCCGGCGCTGGCAACTTCGTCTGCCGTCTGCACGCCGACCAGCGCGGTTCGATGAGCATCGTTTCGCTCTTCGCCGTCCTGTTGCTGGCGATGCTGCTGGGAATGGTCGTCAACGCCGGCCGGCACGCCGACCGCAAAGTCCAAATGCAAAACGCCGCCGATGGCGCCGCGTATTCCGGCGGCGTCGTGTTGGCGCGAGGCATGAATACGCTGGCGTTTACGAATCACTTGCTGTGCGACGTGTTCGGCATGACGGCCTATTTGCGCGAGGCGCGCGACCGCAACGCGGAGTCGCTGGCCGGGCCAGTGCTCGACAGTTGGGAAGCAGTCGGGCCCGTGTTTCGTTCCGCGCCGTATCCCAAGTTCGCTGCGCTCGGCGACGCCATTACCCAGAAGGTGCCGCTCGAACGCGAAATGGTCCGCACGTTCAGCGAGGAACAGGCGGCCGTATCCGAGCAGCTTCTGCCCGTGATGGAAGCCATTCTGGCGGAAGAGGCGATCCCGGAGTTTCAGCGGGCGCTGGTGCTCACTACGCCTCGGCTGGCGCAGTCGGCCACCGACGCGATTGCCGGGCAACACGGCATGGCGGGCAGCGGACTCGGCGGCGGTCAGTCGATGCGCGGCGTGTTGTGGCGCACCGATGTCGCGGTGGTCGGTGGCGACGGCGAATGGGTGCGATCGACGCTCCCCGTGGCCGACCCCACGCTCGACGAGTCCCCGTATCAGGTCGAGTATCGAAATACCGCGCGCCGACAACGCCGCGACATGGCCAATCGCTACCTGGAACAATTGAATCGGCCCATGCTGCAGGACTTCGACCGCGTTGGAAAGATGTCGCAGTTCGGCCAACTGTGGCGCGGTTTCACCAGTGGACAACTCGATCGGCTGCTCAACGAAGAGTATCCCGACCGAAATCTGCCGTTCGTGCTGCGGCACGACGACGCCGAATCGCTCGATCCGAACCTGTATCTGGAAAGCCAATTCATGTTTGTGGGCGTCACGTATTGGCCGCAGATGCCTGAGCGGCTGCCGGGCCTGTTCCGGAACCCGCTCGACGCCGACGATATGGCGTTCGCTCAGGTTTCTGTGTTCCTGCCGCGTCCCCGGCTCGTGATGTACCGGGACTACGATGACGACGTGGAGGGCGATTACGAGTTTTTCGGCGATTTCTGGTACGTCCATCGGCAGAACAGTCCCACAAGCTGGGACTTGATGAACCAGAACTGGACTGTGCAGCTCGTTCCGGCGACCTCGCGCAGCGTACCGACGATTCTGCAAACGTCGCCGCCCGGCTTAGCGATGCGCGCCCAGAACCTGGGGGGAATCAGCGTTGAAGGATTTCGACGTATTAACACCCACTGAAAGACGATACCCAAGCCGTTGGGGTGCGGCTGGTTTTGCCAGGCCGCTGCGTGCCGGTTCGTTTCTGGGACGTTTGCCCCGGCGTCGCCGTGGCCTTGCGCCGCTCGAACTGGTGATGTCCCTGCCGATTCTGCTTTTGGTCATGGCGCTCTTCGTTGTTTTCGGAACAGCGGCCAGTTGGAAGATTCGGACCGAGACGGTGTCGCGCGGCGCGGTGTGGCAAAGCCGCTGGCCGCGGCAACACTCGCACGCGGCCCTTCATAGTTTGGCGGAATGGCCGGCGACGGCGGACCAGAGCGTCGCCGCCGCCGCCCCCCTCGCGGAGCTGGGCGATCCCGCGATCCGGCCGCCCGTGGTCAGCGGCCCGCTGCCGGGCGGCATCGGCGTGAACAGCTCGCTGCTCGACTTTCGTCGTGGAGTCGAGCAGGGCGAAGCGCGTATCACGCGTCGCCCCCCCATGATGTGGCGCATGGGGCCGTATGGTTTTGACGTGGAAGACCCGCTGCTGGACGACAAGTTCCAATACCGACAGATGGGGCTCAGCAGCAACCGCCAGCGGCGAATGCCGTGGATTTACGAGCTTCCCGCCCCGCCCGACGCGCTTGCGCTGGCGTATCGCAGCGCCGTGCTGGCCATCGACAACGCGCCGTTCACATGGCAGCTTCGCCCACTCGACCAGGACGACGAATTCATTGCGTTCTACGGGCGCGCTCCCGATTTTCATCCGCGGATGCGCAGATTTCGTAGCGTGGACGTTCCGTGGGTCGACAAGAACCGCGTCAAACCGTTAACGGACCGAACTGAGAATCTACCCCAGCGGATGTCGGGGGCATTTATCCGCTTGTACGACGCTCAGTTGAGGACCAATCCTCCCCCGTCGCCGGCAGCGCAATCGGTCATCCAACAGAAGATCGACCAGTTAAAAGAATTCCAGTCGAGTCTCAGTTCCAATTGACGAGGTGGGAGCTCGCCAGTCCCCTGCATTGCCATGAGTTCCACCTCGCAGCCACCCGATAACCCAGCGGCCGACGAACCGCCGATCGAGTACCGTTCGCACTACGCGAAACTGGCTCGGCGGATGGTCGGTTGGACCACCAATCTGCTGGCGACGACAGTGGTGCTGGTGTTGGCTTTGGCGGGCGGGCGAGAACTGATTTCTTGGTGGGGACTGAGCTCGGCTACCGAATCGCTTTCGTCGGCATCGCAGGAAGCGAGCGATTGGACGGTCCCCTGGCAATCGTGCCTGGTGCAGTTTGGCGACGCGCCCTTTGCGCTCCAGCGCGATTCGGTGAGCGGCGACGTGGATCACGCCCTCGAACAGCTACGCCGCCGCTGTCGCAAAGTGCTCTCCGAGCAACCGAGCGCTCCGGTGGAAATGGGACCGGCCGAGGCGAAACTGCTGGCCGCCTACCGCGACCGCAAGCCGGTTGAAGAGCAACCGGGCGCCTGGCGCCTGTATGAAACTCGCCAGCCGATGCCGCTGGTGGTGGGAATCCGTGATGACTGCGACGCTCACGCAGCCGGCGAGAACGGACAGGCGGCCAACTCGCGTCTGGTCGTCTGGGGAATGGCGGTGCCGGAATCCCCGCAAAGCTGGTCGACCTATACGTGCCGCACCGCGCCGGGTAGCAGCGCGGCGTCGAAGTCCACAGCGGTTCCTGTACCGCCGGGATGCCACCGCACGCTGAACATCGCCGACGAGAACGGCAACATGCTGATTGGGTTTTACGGCGGCGATCCGACCGAGGCCATGCAGTTTTACAACGCCTGGGCGGCGCGCGAGAATTGGAGGATTGCCCGCGATTGGCAGCGCGGCGGCAGTGCCTACAGCGCGCGATACGTCCCGGCCGACGCGCGGCACGACGCGATCAACGTGCAATTGGCCGTCGACGATACACAAACCATGCGCGGCCTGATGATCGTGAGTCGGCCGGCGACGCCAGGAGACACCGATCCATGAAGAACGTGTTGGGCTTGCTGATCGCGGTGTCGCTGGCGTTCGTCGCCGCCGTGCTGAACCTGAAATACCTCGAGCGCAAATCGCAGGACGTCGAAACGGTGGCGTTTCTGGCGGTCGGCGACGGCGTGCGGATTCGACAGGGCGACACGTTCCAGGAATCCCAATTCGTTCCCGTCGAGATTCCCCGCCTGCACGCCGGAAACCTCCAGCAATCGGCCGTATTGTACGCCGATCGGCACACGGTAACCGGTATGAAATCGGTCCGTGGCTACGAGGGGAGCGAAATCATCCTCCGCCAGGATTTGAAAACCCCGCCGGCCGAAATGTCGCTGCAGGAAAACGAACGAGTGATGTGGATACCGGTGGACGTGAACACGTTCGTGCCGTCGCTCGTGGTGCCGGGCGATTTCGTTTCGTTTATCGTGGCCAAACAGCGAGCGCTTCCCGATCCGGAATCGGACGAGGCCATTAGCGGGACGTCCGTTTCCGGCGCCAGCGAGATCGTGGGCCCCTTTCGCATCGTATCGCTGGGAGGCCGGCTGGGAAGCAGCGACGTATTCCGCGCGTCGGGCGAACGCAATGCACAAGAAAATGTCATGGGGATCGCCGTCAAAATGCAAGGCGACGAGCTCGAACCCAAGGCCCAGAAACTGTTCAGCCGCTTGCAGCAGAGTGGCTTCCGCCAGGCGGGCGTCCTGCTGCACCCGCGCAAACCCTGACAACCACCGTCGCCTCTCGCTCCGCGCGAGGCCGTCCCCCGCCGCTCGCACAAACTGAAACCGATCCGTCAGGCCGCCATCGTGAAAATCTGGTACCACAAAATCGACGAGAGCCGTCGCCGCGTGCTGGAAACCGACGACGACGCCGAGGTCACCATCGGCCGCGATCCGGCCAATACCCTCGTCTTGTCCAGCCCGCTCGTGTCGCGCCGGCACGCGGTGGTCCGCAGCACGGGCAACCGCCTGGAATTGGAAAACGTCGGCCTCAACAGTTGTCTGGTCGGCGACACCGAAGTGCTCGTCGGGCACACGTTGGCTTTCGACGCAGGAACGCCGCTACGTATCTGGCCCTTCACGGTCAGCTTCGAGCGGGAGACGTTGCAACAGTTCAGCCGCGGCGAGTGGGAGCGGCACTTGCGGGGCATCCTGGCCGACGTCGAACAGCGCGTGCACCGTAAGCTGCTCGAACGCCTCGATCTGGCCGCCATGGAGAACGCCCGCCGGCCCGACCGCGAGAACATTTTGCTGTTGGAAAACAACATCGAAGACGCCTGCCGCGAGATGAACGTCTTCGGCCAGGACAACGAGCCGACGCTCGACAACATCCTGGGCCTGGTGCTGCGCGACTTGCTCATCAACCAGATCATTCTCGAAGACCGCGACGGCAAAGCGGCCAGCATGGGTGGACTGGTCGTCAACGAGTTCGACGTACCCGCCACTCTGATTCCCGAGCGCGAAATCGAGCTGCAAAACCTGTTGCGGATGCTCCGCCAGCAATTGGGGCTCGATCAGGCGGCCGACGTGAGCGGAAAGATCCGCCTGGTCGAGGAAAAGTCGGCCGGCATTTTTCCCTCATTGCAGCGGCTATTGCATCGCGAGCTGCGCAAGTACGTCATCCTGCGGGCGCTGAAGAAGGACCTGAAGGACACCGTGTTCGGCTTTGGGCCGCTGCAGGATTTGCTTCGCGTGCCGGCGATCACTGAAATCATGGTCAACGCTTGCGACCAGATTTACGTCGAAATCGATGGCGTGATCGAACATTCCGGGCGGCGGTTCCTTTCCGACCAGGTGACCGAGTCGGTGATCGAGCGCATCGTGGCGCAGGTCGGCCGGCGGATCGACAAGAGCCAGCCGCTGGTCGATGCGCGTCTGTCCGATGGTTCCCGCGTCAACGCGATCATTCCCCCGTTGGCCGTGCGCGGCCCGTGTTTGACCATACGCCGGTTCCCCGCCCAGCGCTACAGCATCGAAGATCTGATTCGCTTCGGCAGCCTGACGACGGCGGCGGCGATTTTTCTGCGGGCCGCCGTGGTCAACAAGCGCAACGTGCTGGTCAGCGGCGGAACCGGCTCCGGCAAGACGACTCTGCTGAACGCGCTGAGCAGTTTCATCCCGCACAAGGAACGGATTGTCACCGTCGAAGACACGGCCGAGCTGAGGCTGCACCAGGAACATGTGGTGACGCTGGAAACCAAGCCGCCCAACGTCGAAGGCGCGGGGGAATACACGGCCCGCGATCTGGTACGTAATGCGCTTCGCATGCGGCCCGACCGGTTGATCGTCGGCGAGTGCCGGGGAGCCGAAGCGCTCGACATGCTGCAGGCCATGAACACCGGACACGACGGCTCGATGACCACGCTGCACGCCAACAGCTCGGCCGAGGTGATTCAGCGGCTCGAACTGCTGGTGCTGATGGCGGCCGAGTTGCCCGTTACCGCGATCCACCGCCAGGTCGCTTCGGCCCTGGATTTGATCGTGCAGCTTTCGCGGCTGCCCGACGGTCGCCGCGCGGTGACGCAGATCAGCGAAGTGGTGCGTATGGACGACGACACGGGCGAGCTGGTGATCACCGACATATTCCAACGGCGCGGCGGCGGGCAGTTGCAGCCCACCGGATACCTGCCGTCGTTCGTCGACGAACTGGTCGATCGCAACCTGCTCGATTTGCGATTTTTGTATTCCGAGGAGTTCGCGACCGAGGGGGGCTCGGCGATGCCCGAGTCCGACGGCAACGCCGTCTCGGCGCGCGCCCCGGCTCGGCCGATCTCGCGTTCGACCGTCGCCAAGAACTAGGTTGGTTATTTTTCCGCTCTGGGTGATCGTGAACGAGCGGAGTTTGCATCCGGCCGCCTACAACATGTCGCCAGTAAATCAGCAATGCCAGCAGCGGTAATCTGGATCAGCAGCGCCTTGATGGGAGCGGCGGCCGCCGTGCTGGCGTGGTCGTGCCGCGACTGGACGAGGTCCGCGCTGAACGTCGTCGAAGCCGACGTGGGCGACAAGCTGCGGGCGATGCGCATTACGACCAGCCGCTTGCGCTGGTATTTGGGTGCCTGGGTCTACCTGATGCTGGTGACCCTGTTCGGTTTCTGGATCGGTTACGGCAGCCCGATCTTCGGAATCCTGGGCGTCGTGCTGATGGGGCCGCTCCCGTGGTACATCCTGCGGCGGATGGCCCATTCGCGCAGACAGAAGATCGAGGACCAGTTGGCCGCCAGCATGACGACGCTTTCGGGGGCGATTCGCGCCGGCTTATCGTTGGCCCAAGCGCTGGAGATTCTAGCCGAACAATCTCCCAAGCCGATCAGACTCGAGTTCCAGCACATCGTGCGGCAGTACGGCATGGGAAAACCCCTCGATCAAACTTTGCGGGAAGCCGAGGAGCGGCTCCGCAGCGACAACTTCTCGATGTTTGCCGCCGCGATGCTGGCCAGCCGCGAAAGCGGCGGCCGGCTGAACGAGACCATCGAGCGAATCGCCCAATCGGTGCGCGAGTTCCAGCGCCTCGAGCGGAAGATCGAGTCCGAAACGGCCCAGGCCCGCAAGTCGGCCATTTACATGGCGCTGGCCCCGCCCATGATTCTG
>CAYQAJ010000006.1:0-3538 GCA_964415245.1 uncultured Pirellulaceae bacterium
CGATCTGGTTCGCAACGCCCTGCGTATGCGGCCCGAACGAATCATCATCGGCGAGTGCCGCGGACCCGAGTCGTTCGACATGTTGCAGGCCATGAACACCGGTCACGAAGGATCGCTCACGACCATCCACGCCAACACGCCGCGCGACGCCATCGCCCGACTCGAAACCATGATCATGATGGCGGGCTTTGAGCTGCCCATCAAAGCCATGCGGCAACAGATCGCCAGCGCCGTCGACCTGATCGTGCAGGCCAACCGACTGCAAGGGGGTGCCCGCAAGGTAACGCAGATCTCCGAGGTGGTGGGCATGGAACAAGACACCGTCATCATGCAATCGATTTACCAGTACTGCCAGGAAGGGATCGACGACAGCGGGCGCGCCAAGGGGCAGTTCGAAGCCACCGGCATTCGACCCTCGTTTATGACGCGTTTGGAATCGGCCGGCGTGCGACTGCCCGCCAGTGCCTTCCGGCAGCGAGTGATGATGGTCGACTGACTTTGCCGCGCCGCGGTGCCGTGCCGCCGCTCGCGGCCGTACGACACGTCGGCCGGCCGCGTGTGCGAATCGGAGCCTTACGCCGGATCGGAGCAACACGTCGGATCGAAGCCGTACCACGGATGGCAGCCGCGGATCGATTAGCACAGGAACCGCTGACCCATGCCGACTATCGTGATTATCGTGGCCGTGTTCATAGGCGTCGCTGCCTTGGCGGGCGGCGTGGCGATTCTGCTGCGCGGCGGCCGCGGCACCGCCGTCGAAGACCGGCTCGACGTGCTCACCGGCTCGGGCTCGGCGTCTGCCGGTAAAACCAAAGAGCAGGAGGCGAGCCTGCTTTTGCAGCCGTTCGACGATAAGAGCAGTTTTATCGAGGACCTGTTTTCGCGGGTGCTCAATCTCGAGGTGTTTCTCGATCAGGCCGACGCACCCCTGAGCGTATCGCGGTTCCTGCTGATATCGGGGGGATTGGCGGCGCTGGGGGCGGGGGGCTGCTTAATCGCACGCGCGTCAATGTTGTTGGCACCCGTCATCGCCTTGGCGTTGGGCGCGCTCCCCTTTCTCTGGTTGTGGCTGAAGCGAAAGCGCCGGTTGGCGGCCTTCGCCAAGCAACTGCCCGAGGCTCTCGAACTCATCGCACGGGCGCTGCGGGCCGGACATAGTCTCGCGTCGGGATTTCATGAAGTGGCGCAGCAGTTTCCGGACCCGATTCGCAAGGAGTTCGCTCGCTGCTACGAAGAACAGAACTTCGGAATCCCGCTGGATGAAGCGCTCGAAAGCCTTACCGTGCGGGTGCCCAACCTCGACCTGCGGTTCTTCGCCACCGCCGTGATTCTGCAGCGGCAGACGGGCGGCGACCTCGCTGAAATCCTCGACAAAATTGGCTCGCTCGTACGCGAACGATTTAAGATTTGGGGCCAGGTGCAGGCCCTCACCGGCGAAGGACGGCTCTCGGGCATCGTGCTGATGGCCCTGCCGCCGGTGTTGTTTCTGGTCATGTACCGGCTCAATCCCGAGTACACGATGACGCTGTTTCAAGACCCGTTGGGTCACCGCATGCTGGCGTTCGCCGTCGTGATGCAGATCGTCGGCGCTCTGGTCATTCGCAAGATCGTCAACATCAAAGTGTAGCCATGAACGAATTGCTGGCCCAAGGACTCAATATGCAGTGGTTGCTCCCGGTGGCCGTGTTCGGCGCCATAGCCGCCGTGGCGTGGCTTGCGCTGCAATGGCTGTCGGGGAAAAAGTCGCGCAGCGAAGAGCGCCTGGATGAAATGCGCGACCCCATGGCACGGCGCCGTAAAGAGGAATCGTCGTCGGTCAAGAAGTCCGACGCCATGACCAAAGTCCTTGAGAAGGCAACGCCCGCCCTGGCCAAGCCGCTGCAACCCAAGAACGAGAAGGACGCCGGCAAACTGAAGAAGCGCCTCTCCTACGCGGGCTTCCGCAGTGAGGCCGCCCCGACAATCTTCCTGGGCCTGAAGTTCGTGGGCCTCATCACCGGCTTTGTTCTCGGCGGCGGCACCATGCTGATCATGTACGGCGTTGCGCTTTCGGCGCTGTTCCGCACCGTGTTCATCGCCGGCGGCATGTTCTACCTGCCCGACATCCTGTTATTCCTGCTTGCCCGGCGGCGCAAGGAATCGATCTTCTACGGTTTGCCCGATGCGCTCGACCTGTTGGTCGTCTGCGTCGAAGCGGGGTTGGGACTCGATCAGGCCATGCGCAAGGTGGCCGACGAGATGAAAAAGTCGTACCGGGTGCTGGCCGACGAATTTGGCCTGTGTAACCTGCAACTGCAAATGGGCCGCAGCCGCAACGAGGTGCTGCAAGAGCTGGGAGCCCGCAGCGGGGTGGATGATTTGCGTTCGCTGGCCTCGATCATCATTCAGGCCGACCGATTCGGCTCGAGCATCGCCCAGGCCCTGCGCGTGCAAAGCGACACCATGCGCACCCGCCGGCGGCAGATCGCCGAAGAGAAGGCGGCCAAAACGGCGGTTAAGCTCATTTTCCCGCTGGTGCTCTTCATCTTCCCCGGCATTTTCGTGGTGCTGGTGGGACCCGCGGCCATCACGATGATCCGCGAAATGTTCCCCGCCATGAGCGGTAGCTAATCCTCCGCGTAAAGCTGCGCAATTTGCAACGAACGCGCAAATCGTGGCGACGCGGGAACATTACCTCCAGCCCCTTCCCGCTCGCGGGCCGATAGCACGATACGGCGCCCTACTTGGGGGTGCTGCGCAATTTCCCACTCGAAAACGCTCGCGCCGGAGGGAGAATCTGCCGATTGCACCCCATTCGGGTGATTGCGGTGAAGGTTGTCGATGGAATGAGTTCCGTAGCCGGAACCCACCGGACGTGCCCTGGCGAATTGATAGCGGGAGACAAGCCCATGCGTCGCATTGCTATTGTCCTGATAACGTTGGTAACGCTGATGACTTACGCTCTCCCGATGCGTGCCGAGTGGCATGAGTTTTGGTACAGCGTCAAAGTTGATTGGCACCGCAACAACCAATGGCCCGAGCCATTTCTCTACGCCGACCGGCAGGTCGCGGTGGAGGCAGAGGCGCGAATGGTGTCCCGCGGCTGGCAGCTTCAGAACACGATCAGCAGCTATCACTTCGACCCCGAGTCGCAAGAATTGACGTCGGCGGGCGAGCACAAGGTGCATTGGATTCTGACCCAAACGCCTGCGGCCTATCGAACCGTGTTCGTGTTGCGCGGAGAAAGCTCCCGGATGACGGCAGCCCGCGTTGAATCGGTGCGACAGTACATGGCCGACGTGTGGCCCGACAGCGCCTCGATGCCGGCCATTGTGCAAACGGACGTTGAGCCCCGCGGTTGGCCGGCCGAAGACATTGATGACACGTACCGCAAGGCGCTGCAGTCGCGTCCGAGCCCGGTGCTGCCGGCCGCCGCATCCATTAGCGGTGGTTCCAACTAACGCGGGCCATTTAAGCCTGAAGCGCCAACGAAGGACGGTTTGCCACGTTCTTCGCTTGCGCGTCACGCTTCATGTCCTTCGCTTGCGCGTCAGGCTTC
>CAYQAJ010000006.1:3638-15670 GCA_964415245.1 uncultured Pirellulaceae bacterium
GTCCTTCGCTTGCGCGTCAGGCTTCTCTACGCCGTGTATGGCGTAGGATAGCCGCAAATCCTTCCCTCCTTCGCTTCGCGCCCGCAAAGTCGGCCTGCTTTGCTAGCTTTTCCGCGGCTTCCGTAGGCACCGGTCGTTTGGTTCATTTCGGTTGTAGCCACGGTGGCGGCGGAGACGATGGATCAAGAAGCCGCGCCGGTGCGCCCGGCGTCATGGGCCAAGACCTCGCGATCGCGCTGCTGGCATGCATTGCTATCGCGCCAGTGCCGCTCCAAAACATGCCCGGTGCGGCGATTCAATTCCTAGCTCACGGAGGGGGCGCGGTGCACACGACGCCACGTAACACGGCAGTTTGGCTGGGATTGTTGGCACTGCTGGCCAGCACTTCGACGGGCTGCAGCAGCGGTGCCTTTGGCCTGTGGGACACCGGATGGCCGATGGCGCGCAACCGCGGCAGCGAGACGGGCGTATACCCGGGTCCGTCGTACGCCAGCTATTCGCGGTCGAAATCGGGTGCCAACAGCCCCGGTCCCGGACAGCCGATTCCAGCCAAGTCGTTCACGCAGAGTGTGGCCGAGTCGATCCAAAGCACGTCGAGCAAAATCGCCGACGCGCTGACTCTCAAGCCGCGAGTGATCCCCGCCGCGGATCCCATCGCACTCTCGAATAAACCCGATAAGGTCGATCCGCAGGTGTTTGTTGCCACGGGTCGGATGTACGAGAGCCAGGGCGAAGCGGCCATGGCCCTGGAGCAGTACCGCAAGGCGTTGAAGATCGCCCCGAATGACATGTCCGCCTTATTGTGCAGCGCCCGGCTGTACGATCGCCAGGGACAGTACGAAGAAGCCACGCGGCTCTATCGCGTCGCCACGACCAAACATCCGGAGAATGCACTGGCGTTCAACGATTTGGGCCTGTGTTATGCTCGACAGGGCCAGGTGCAGTCGTCGCTGGAAGCCCTGCAACAAGCCGTCCGCCTGGAACCGACGAGCAAGCGGTATCGCAACAACCTGGCGACCGTGCTGGTCGAGGCGGGCCGGATCAACGAGGCATACGACCACATGGCCCGAGTGCACGGCCCCGCCGCGGCGCACTTCAACCTGGGGTACTTGCTCTACGAGCGAAACGACCGCACGCGTGCCGAAGAGCATTTCAGCAAGGCGCTCGAGCTGGATCCGTCGCTCAAGCAGGCGTCGCAGATGCTCGAGCAAATCGGGGCGAACGAGCGAGCGACCGACTCCATCGGCCGCCGCGAGTCGAACCTTTCGGTCACCACGGTACAGGCAGTCGTGAACGAAAGGCCCGTGCGGTACGTATCGCAGCGCTCGCCTTCGTCGACCGACGAACGCACCACCGCCCCAGCCGAAGTGGTGGAAGAGTACCCGCCGATTCGCCTGCCCTACGCGGGCCGGTAGCGGAGTTATTTTTCCGCCATTCGCGCGGCGCACTGCTTCAGCGCCTGCATCACGATCGGCGCGACGCTCGGGCCGCAACTGTTGATTTCGCCGTACTGCCCGCTCTTGCGGCCATAGGCGAACGGGGCGGTGTTGTCCCATTGCCGCTTGGGAATGATGTAGCCGATCTCGTCGTTGGCCAGTCCGATCAGCATCCATTTCTTGCCCGGCAGAATCTCGGCGACGGATGGCTCGGCTGGTGCATCGGGAAAATCGGCGCCCTCCTCGGCGGGATCTACGACGTGGCCGTAGACAAGCTCGGGGTACAGTTCGCCCGGAATGCACGCCACGTGTAACTGCCCGAGTCGCAAGACGGCGACTTCCGTGGCGACAGCCGTCGGCCGGTCGAGCGCGTCGGCCGCTTCGATAGGCTTAGCTTTCAGGTAATCGCCGGTCCACGCATGGACCTTGCGGCGCACGACGCCCGTCGCCCAGGCCAGACGGTAATACGGATTCTCGATCGGCACGGCAATCGCCAGGGATTCGGCGGAAAGCGGCGCGAGCTCAATCGGCTCGGCTGCGTCAAGTGCTTTGGCGGCCAAGTCGGCGACGGCCTCGCCATAGCGGCGCGTGTACTCGAAGTCGCCCACCTTCAACTCGCGCCCTTCGTCGTCCTTGATGCGCCCGCGCGGCGGTGCCATCAGCCCACCCACGGCCCCCGACAAATACACGACCGGCGCATCGTACCGTTCTTTCAGCGCCGCTACCGTCGCCCCGGGAAAGTCGGCGCTGATGAGCGTATTCTTCGATCCCAGCGACTCGGGATGGCAATTCCACTGCACCAGCAATCCCGCCACGCGGCCGTCGTCCCGTCGGTTGAACCGAATTGCCCGCAGCACGCCGTCGATCACGTACGGCTCGCGGCTGTCGCGAAGCAGCGTCTCGTCTTCGGCGGTGCCGAAATGGGCTTCTACCGGGACGGCCGAGCGATCGGCCCGCTCGACGGCGTCGACAATGCGGTCGACGACCGTGGCCAGATACTCGTCGTCGACTCCGCGATGCACGAACGTGCGTCCCCACAGGCCGATGACGTCCGGCCCCTCGTGGTTGTGCGTACTGCTGACCATCACGTAATCGAATCCCTTGAGCCGCTCTCGAATCGACAGAATCGTGTCGCGCTGCAGTCCGACCAGATCCGTGCAGATGAGTGCCACCTTCTTCCAACTGTCAGACACAACGACGGCGCGGGCCATCAGCGGATCGTGCACGCCCGTGGCCTTGCGGCCCGGGCCGTAGCCCGCCAGCCACACGGGTCGGTCGTCCGCCAACTTGGGCGTGATATCGGCCTCGGCGAAGCCCGCCCAAATCGCCGGCGGTTCAGCGGCGCTCGTCGTATGCGAACCGACGCTTGCGATGAGAAGCGCCACCGCCAGCGCAAGCAACACAGCCTGGTACAGCGCAATCCGCCGAGACTCAATCTTCGCGAGCGAATCGGATATCACCGGTCGGTCCTCGCGCAAGACAAACGAAAGCAAATTGGTACCATTCAGTTGGATGCCGGAATGCCCAAGGGTACGACGCCCGGCCCCGTTATGGCATCTCTTGCAGCGAGGCCGCTTTGGCCGCGTCGGCTTCGCTCACTTCCTTGCCGCCCGTGTCGTTCTTGAACAGCACCAAGAACAGAAGCATGATCGCCGCGGCGCCGATGCACGGAATCAACCACACCATCCGCCAGTTCACGGCCTGGTCGGCCAGCAGCGTGCGATTGGCCTCGTAGCCCTGCATGCGTTTGATCTGTTCTTGCTCCGTGGCCAGCTTGATGGCATCGGGAGACAGTTCGACCTCCTTGTCGATCACGGCGACGCGCTTCTGGGCGAACGATTCCGCCTCTTGGCGCAAGGCCGCCATTTTCTGCTGCACCGCCTCAAGCCGCGCAATCTCCTTTTCGTGTACTTCGATTTGCTTATCGATATCGGCACCCGCTTCCTTCTGTAGCGTGCCGATTTCGGCATATAGCTCGTCGATCCGCTTTTGCACGTCGGCCGAAGCTTTGTCGAAGTCGGCGTTGAACTCATCGCTGACGGGATCGCGGCGCTTGCCGAACACGTCGGCCATCACCTCGTTGAACCTGGTGCCGATGTCCAACAGTGTCACCTGATCGCCCTTCAATGCATCAGCGGCATTGCTCACCTGTACTTGCGTGGCTTCATCCGCCTGAGCAAGCTCCTCCTTGAATTCGGCCTCAGGCTTCTCATAGGTGGCGGCGACGAAGCCCGCCTCGGTTTTCAGCCTCGCGGTGAGCGGCGGAGTAAAAGCCTCCTCGACCTGGCCGGCGAGCTGCGCGCCGATGAGCATGCCGAAGCCCAGCGTACATAGCACGAGCAGCCCTTGCGCCTGGCTGCGAATCTCGCGCGGCGCCACCTTGTCGGTATAAATCTGCCCGGTGACGAAGAAGAAGTCGTAGCAGATGCCGTGCAGGATGATACCGGTCAGCAGCATCCACACCACGCCGTCGGGCGCGCCGATGGCGAACAGCGCGTACCGCACGACCCAGGCCAGCATGCCGACCAGCAGCATCCACTTGACGCCCAGAAAGGCGAAGAACAGCGGCATGATCACCATGAACAGGATTTCCGACATCTGACCGAACGACATTTTGAATGCCGGGTTGGCCAGCTCGCCCTGGGCAATGAACTTGCCGGCCATCTGGTAGTAAAAGGCCAGCGGTATGCAGATCAGAAACGAGCAAAGCATGAAGACCAGAAACGCCGGCCGTCGAAACAGCACCAGCGCATCGAGCCCGATCA
The DNA here is from genome assembly GCA_964415245.1 of uncultured Pirellulaceae bacterium. Taxonomy (GTDB): domain Bacteria; phylum Planctomycetota; class Planctomycetia; order Pirellulales; family Pirellulaceae; genus CAYQAJ01. The sequence goes on from CAYQAJ010000006.1 coordinate 7,840, forward strand.
CTTCCGAGAAGGTCACCTTTTTGCCAGCCGCGGGGGGAGGCGTATGCGGCAGCGTGAAGCTGTACAGGCCGAGAACGATCGCCGTCGCCGCGGCGATGTAGAACAGGTTCACGGCCCCGTCCCACCCCTGCCAACTCACCAGCAGCCCCGCCACGATCCACCCGATGGTGCCGAACACGCGGATCATCGGGAATTGCCGCTCGGGGTTGGTCATGTTGTGCAGGGCGATGGAGTTGGTCAGCGCCAGCGTGGGGAAGTAGCACAGCATGTGGCCAAAGAAAAGAAGGTTGATGACCCACGGCCGGGCTTCCGTCGCGAACGCGATGGTTGGAACCGTGATCTTCAGGCCGAAGAGATCAATCGGCGCCGGGGCCGCGCCCCCCATCATGCCGATGGCCGCAAACATCGCCACGCCGCCCAACAGGTGCATCACGCCCAGCACGCGCTCGGTGGAGAAGAATCGGTCGGCAATCATCCCCACGAAGAACGGCGACAGGATGCCGGCGATCGGCCCGACCGAGTAGGTCCAGCCGATCTCGCTTCCGCCGAAGCCGATCTTGCCCAGGAACAGGTAGGCGGTAACGTACCATGATCCCCACAGGAAGAATTGCAGAAACATCATCACCATCAGGCGAACCGAGATCATGGACTTCATGCTGTGTTCCTTGGCCGACCGCGGAAAGGCGGCGATGGATTGGTGTCGCGCGGCTCCCGGCAGCGATAAACGCCGTGCAGCGAAGCGTTGCCGGCGAGATACTTGAATCGACCCGGCGAGCGCAAGTCGGCAGTATAAGGCACGACGTGGAGGGAAAAAAGCGCTTTCTCCCCCAGCGCGAAAGCCGCCCGGTCCGCCGTCGCTCATCCCGCCCAGGTCGCACAATCCGCAGGACCGGCGTGGGCGGGCCGAGCGGTGGGCCGGGCAACTTACCAGTTGCGTCCGGTTAGAACGAGCGAGCCAAAGGAACCAGGCCGATCGGGCCCGCGGGCATTCACCCGCGCGGCTAAGTGGTCGGTCGCGGGCACGCTACACTTGCTCAGCGTGCGGCGACACCTCGAAATGACGGACCTTGGCGCCGCGCCGCACGAGGCGCCATTCGACGCCCGAAACCGAGCGGCACGCTCATAACCACGACGCCCGCTTGAAGAAGAGTGGAGGATAGGGGGCTCGAACCCCTGACCTTCTGAATGCCATTCAGACGCTCTCCCAACTGAGCTAATCCCCCGTGCCGCGTCCGGCCGAAACGCGGCGAGTTGGCGTCCCTCGTCGACTTCGGTGCCGCGACTCTGGTCACACAACGATGCCAGCCTACATGCGGCAGCCGACGCTCCGAGGCAATCCCGAAGAATTATCGGCCGACGCGCCGGCCTGTCAAGAATGGATAACGCCCGTGTCGAGCGAATTGGCGTTACCGCACCACCGGGGTCGATGAAAAGTGACACATCTGCCACAATCGGCGCCGCTCGCGCCAGATTCGGCGCCGCTCGCCGCGCACGGCGAGTCGGTGGCGACATTCGCATCAGGATCGCCCGGCGTGAACCCAAGCACACGAACGCTGCGGAAGGTCGTACTGCTCGCGCTCAAAGTCGCGATATCGGTCTCGATTCTCAGCTATCTGTTCTACCAAGCGTGGCACGACGACAGCTTCAGCATTCTCTACCAACGCACGAAGCAGTGGCCGTTGCTCGCCGCGGCCCTGGTCGTCGCGCTGACAGCCGTGACCTTTACCATCGTGCGGTGGTACGTGCTAGTTCGGGCACTCGAAATACCCTTCACGCTGCGCGACGCGTTTCGCCTCGGCTTTCTCGGATTCCTGTTCAGCCTCTTGGCGCTGGGAGTCGTCGGGGGCGACGCGATCAAGGCCGCGTTCCTGGCGCGTTCGCTCAAGGCGCGGCGGACCGAGGCGGTGGCCACGGTCGTCGTCGACCGGCTGATGGGGCTCTACGCCTTGTTGCTGTTGGCGAGCGCGGCGTTCGCGTTCTTTTATGTCGATCCGGCTCTGGTAAAGGACGCAGGTGAGTTAGCGATTCTGGAGCGCGTGTGCCGTGTCACCGTCGCCTTGACCCTCGCCGGCGGCGTGGCGCTGGGCATCATGCTGCTGCCCGGCTTTTCCACGTTCCCGATCTGGGAGTGGCTCACCCACCTGCCGTGGGCGGGGCCGGTGATCGCCCATCTTGTCGAAGCGCTGCGGATGTACCGGCGTCGCGTGGGATTGCTGTCGGCGATGCTGCTGTGGAGCATTGTCACGCACACGATGTTCGCCCTTTCGGTGTATTTTGTGGCGCACGGACTGGGCAGCGATGCGCCGGCGCTGGGGGCGCACCTGGTGGTGGTGCCGATCTCGCTGGTAGCCAGCGCCCTGCCGTTGGGGGCGTTCGAGTACATTCTCGACGTGATGTACCACGCCATTTCGCCCGCCGGGGCCGTCGAGCGGCAAGGATTCGTCATCGCTCTGGCGTTTCGGCTGATCATGCTGGCGATCGCCACGGTGGGGATCGCGTACTGGCTGATCGGACGGCGCGAAGTGCGCGAGCTGGTGCAAGAGGCGAGGGAGGAGTAGGCGGCGTGACTTGAGTGTTCAGTTTTCCGTGTTCAGTTTTCCGTGGGCGGAGAGTCCGTTGCCCGTCGTCCGTTGTTGGCGAGGCGCGAGCGTCGAGGACAGTGGCTTCAGACGAATTCGTTAGGAACGAGAGAGTATCCGGCAACTGACGACTGACAACGGACAACTGACGATCGCCGCGTCGCCGTGTCTCCGCGTCCCCGCGTCAGTGCCTGCCATTTCGAAGCGGTCGGCAGCAGTGACGGCCCACTATCACATCGGCGCTGTGAAAGGGATCTACGCCGATTCGCGCAGGCTGGTTTGATAGAGCCGCTGGTACACGGCGCAGCGGCCCAGGAGCTCGCTGTGCGTGCCGAGATCGACGACGCGCCCCTCGTTCATTACCAGAATGCGCTGCGCCAACGCCAGCGTGTGAACGCGGTGGGTGATGAGGATCGTCGTCCGCCCGCGAACGAATTCCTCCAGCGCCTTGTGGATGAGCTGCTCGCTTTCGTAGTCGATCTGGCTGGTGGCCTCGTCGAGGATGAGAATCGAGGGATCGCGCAGAATCGCCCGAGCCAGGGCGATCCTTTGCCGCTGCCCGCCGGACAGGCGGCCTCCCCGCTCGCCCACAACAGTCTCGTACCCTTCGGAGAGCTGCTCGACGATGAAGCGGTGGGCGTGCGCCTTTTGGGCGGCCTCGATGACCTCGCTTTCGCTGGCGCCGGGGCGGCCGTAGCGAATGTTGTTGGCCACCGTGTCGTCAAACAGCAGCGTTTGCTGCGTGACCAGGCCGATCTCGCGGCGCAGGTCGCGCATCCGCAGCTCACGCAGGTCGCATCCCCCCAGCCGCACCGATCCCGCGACGGGATCGTAGAAACGGGGGATGAGGCTCGCCAGCGTCGTCTTGCCGCACCCGTTGGGTCCCACGATGGCGATCGTTTCCCCGGAGGCGATTTTCAGGTCGAGGTCGATAAGCACCGGTTGTTCGGGGGTGTAGTGGAACGACACGTGGTCCAGCACCAGCTCGCGGTCTTGGCTCGGCAGCGGACGCGGCGACGGCGGGTCGACAATCGTCGGCTCGCGGTCGTGGACCGCGTAGACGCGATCGGCAGCCGCCGCCGCCGACTGGAGCGCACTCATGACGCCCGACAGCTTTCGCGCCGGATCGCTCACTCCGATCAGGAATGCGTAAAACGCCATCAGGGCGCCGAAACTTAGGGGCCGATCGGTCATGCGCACGCCCAACAGGTGCGTCTGCTGATTGAGCACGAGGTAGCAGCCGGCCACCAGCGCCAGGCAGATGACGCCGATTCCCAGCAGCTCGTTGTTGGGCGCGGTGAGCGAGCTGTAGAAATTGATCCGCATCACTTTGCGGTAGTACTGCTTTGCCGTCTGATGGAACCGCTTACGCTCGTGCCGCTCCATGGTGCAGGCCTTTACCAACTGGATGCCGGAGAACGTCTCGGCCAGGCGGTTGTAGAGCTGCGCCATCTCTTCCATGGCGCGGCGGTTGGCGCGTTTGATCGACCGGGCCAGCCGGTTCATGAGGAAGATGGCGAGCGGAGCGACCACCAGCGACAAGAGCAACAGCCGCCAACTGATGAAGGCAGCTCCGAAAATGCAGACCAGCATTTTGAGGGGCTCGCGCACGGTGCGGCCCAAGAGCGTGGAGAGCCCCCCCGTGAGCGAGGCCATGTCGCCGGTCAGCCGACTCATCAGATCGCTGGTGCGACCCTTGCCGAACGCGGCCAGGTCCAATTGCAGCGTACGTCGGTAGCATTCCTTGCGAAGCTGGAATGTCGTCAGATGAGACAGCCTTCCCACAAGCTGCACGTTGGCCATCAGAAAGGCGTCTTTCACGATCGTCGCCACCAACAGAAAGGCAACCACCAACAGCAACGTGTGGAAGGGGCTGCTGGGCAGGTAGCGCACAATGTATGGTTCGAGCCGACGGTACATTGCCAGCGCCTTGGCTTCGGCATTCAGACGTCCGAGTTGAACGCTGATCCGCCGCTCCAGCAGCGACCGCTCGCGAGGAGAGGCGATGGCTGCAGCCGCTTCCATCTCGGCAATCTGCTGCTCTAGTTCGGCGCATTGGGCCTCCGACGTCTCGATTTTCGCGGCTACCCACTGACCCGTCGAGTCGCCCTGAAAAACGACATCGATGAACGGGTAGATGGTGCCGATGTTGGCACCCCACAAGAGCGCCACGATCAGCGACGAAACGATGGCGGCCGCCAGCGTCCAGCGTTGCGACAGGGCGATGCGCACGGCCCGCCAGAAGTTTTTCATCGAAGCTGAGTCCTGGTGCCCAAGCGACCGTCTTCGCGATTGCGAACGTACGGTCGACGTCGGAATCGTGAGTCGTGGGGTGCGGGACGGTCGACCGCAAAGCACTAGCGCAGCCGACGCGCAGCGCTACGCGGCTTGTTGCCCAAGCAAAGCAATGGATCGACCGGCTCGCGGTCGCCCCGAACCATTGAATTACGGGGGGTGGTTTGTAGCAAAACGGCGGATACCGGCCAAGTTCAGCCTGGGCGCTCTCTCTCGCCGTATTGCCGTCTTTTCGCAAAGTGCGAAACCCGGTGAAGTGGCGTGGTGCCGTGGCGACTCGATTCGACTTGGCATTGACACGTTTGCCCAGATTACACTACCCTCCCCGCCGGTTTTGCAGCCTCGCGCTGGCCCGGACCCGCACCGCGCCGCGACACCCCACACTGCGCTGCAACCTCCGCGCTGCGCCCCTGGGTGTGCGCCGCGCGCCGATTGTTGGTACGACCCACGATGCGCGACCGGCCCACGGCCGCGCATCCTCCCGCGCTTGCCCGCGAGCGCAACGACGAGCGGCCTCAGCCATGCCCAAACGGTTGGTCATCCTGTCGACGCCGCGGTACCACGTGAACTTCAACGACTTCTACATGTTCTTCCGGCGGACCGGCCACTCGATTCTTGCGGTGCTGTATCACGAGAGCAATCGGCAACTTCCCTGGTGGCGTGAAAACCGCATCGGCGATCTGTCGCGGGAACAAGTGTTCGACCCGATCGACCGCGACGACCACCGCTTTCGCATGTGGCGCGATGCGGACGAGCTCCTGCAGATTCTGGAAGGGATCGACTTCGACCTGATTTGCATGGGCAACGGCACCGAGGCCGTTCAGCGCGAAGTGATTGCGCGGTTCGGCCGCCAGCGGTGCCTGTTCTCGGAGTACGGCTGGCTGGCCTGGAGCCGCCACTTCTACCTCTCGCGGGGCGGATGCGGCACCGAGTCGGAGCTGGCGGCGATTTCCGCCGACGACCTCGCATCGCAGCCCGTGCATCACGATGCACTCGAACGATTGCGCGAGTCGTTCGGCCCGGGCTGGCCGGTGTGGCGGCGGAACTACGTCTATTTGCCGCTGCAAAAGGACGAGGACGACTTCAAGTTCACACTGACTCACTTTCGCAACAACGACGAGCTGCTGGCATTCGTTCATGAGCTGCTGCCGCGCGGCATGCGAGTGCTGGTCAAGCGACATCCGCTGCACTACAAGCGATACGACCTGAGCCGCTACGGACGGCGGTATATCGACATCTCCCGCCGCAAGCTGAGCAAGGCGTCGCTGTACCGCAACATGGCGGCCATGATTTCGATCAACAGCACGTCGGTGCTCGAAGCGCTGTTATTCGGCAAGCACGTGTTCGCGTACGGCGACGACCTGTTCCGGAACAAGGGCGTGGTGCACGAGCGGGTCGACCGCTGGGCCGATTTCGAAGCGCGGCTCAACCGCCCTTTTCCCCGCGCGACGGCCGACCGTTTCCTATCGCTGCTGTTGGATCGCCAGGTCGACCGGCACCGCTGCGTCAGCGACGATCGCCGATACATCGAAAACCATTACTGGAACCTGTGCGTTTAGAGGCTGTCGAAGAACCGTGCCCGAGTGGCTCGTTTCGGACAGTCCGTTGTCCGTTGTCAGTTGTCAGTTCTCCACTTGAGTCCATATTCCGCCGTCCCTAACTGAACACTGAAAACTGAACACTGAAAACTTGGGTGTGCCTGTCCCTTTACCTTACCGGGACGTTTATTGGATTGGCGTTTAGGCCCATGAACACGTTGGCCGTGATTCCCGCGCGAGGCGGCTCCAAGGGCATCGCCCGCAAGAACCTGGCGCTGCTGTGCGGCAGGCCGCTATTGAGCTGGATGATCGACGCGGCGCGATCGGCTCGGCGCGTCGACCGCGTCGTCGTATCGACCGACGACGCCGAGATCGGCCAGTGCGCCCGACACTGCGGAGCCGACGTGGTGGTGCGGCCGGCGGAAATCAGCGGCGACGGGGCCTCCTCCGAGTCGGCGCTGCTCCACTGCCTGGACCATCTGCGGCGCGAAGAGGATTACCGCCCTGACGTGCTCGCCCTGCTGCAATGCACGGCACCCCTGACGCTCGGCGAAGACATCGACGGCACGATCGCGGCGCTGATCGACACCGGAGCCGATTCGGGCCTGGCGGTGGCCGACTTTCACCACTTCCTGTGGCGCGACGGCGATGCAGGTAGTCTCGTCGGCGTCAACCACGACGCCGCAATCCGGCTTCCCCGCCAGGCCCGCACGCCCGATCTTTTAGAGAGCGGTTCCGTTTATGTGATGCGAACCAAAGGCTTCTTGCGAACAAAACACCGATTCTATGGGACGGTGGCCTCTTACTGCCTGCCACGCGAACGCTGCTGGGAGATTGACGAGGCGGCCGATCTGGTGGTAGCGGAGGCTCTTCTGCGGCGACGGCAACAGTCGCGCCGTGCCGACTTGCTCCCCCCTGCCCTGTCGGCTGTCGTTCTCGATTTCGACGGCGTAATGACCGACAACCGCGCCCTCGTGCTGCAAGACGGTCGCGAAGCCGTGCTCTGCAACCGTAGCGACGGCCTGGCGATCGCGTCGCTCAAGGCAAACGGTGTGATGTTGCTCGTCCTGTCTTCGGAAGCCAACCCGGTGGTTCGTGCACGGTGCGATAAGCTCGGCGTCGAGTGCCTGCATGGCGTCGGCCGGAAGTGGCCGGTGCTCGAGGAGTGGCTGGCGAATCGCAAAATCGAACCGGCACACGTGGTGTACGTGGGCAACGACGTGAACGACTTGGAATGTTTGCAATCGGTCGGCTGCGGCGTGGCGGTGGCCGATTCGCACAAGGCGGTGCGGAGCGCTGCCCGAATCGTTCTCGACACCGGCGGCGGAAACGGCGCCGTCCGCGAGCTCGCCGATCTCATCGAGCTTGTGCAAAAACCGTCGGGGACTGGCTCATTTTGCGGAGCGCCGGTCCGTTGTC